>NZ_JBVJLI010000004.1:0-48262 GCF_055584805.1 Pseudomonas sp. NPDC090752
TGGGAGCGGGCTTGCCGAGACGTCGGACCGCCCGCGAAGCAGGCACCGCGCTGGATGGCACGGGCTTCGCCCGTGTTCGCGGGACAAGCCCGCTCACACAGGGATCGCGCAGCTTTCTAAGTTTTGTGAAAGACAGTTGCTCCCACCAGATACCGCGCTGACCCCGGATGCAGCACAGAATCTGTGGGAGCGAGCTTGCCCGCGAATAAGCCCTGGCAGATTTAATCAGACCGCCAGGCCAATCGCCGGCTGCACCTGCGACGCCCGGTACGCCGGGTAGATAGTCGCCAGGAAGCTCATCACCAAGCCCGCCGCGCAGATCATCGCCACATCGCCCCACTGCAACTCGGACGGCAAGCTGCTGATGAAGTAGACGTCCGAGGTAAAGATGTGCTGCCCGCTCACCCGTTCCAACCAGCCAACGATCTGGCTGACGTTAAACGCAGCGATCACCCCAAGTACCCCGCCAATCAATGTCCCGACGATGCCGATCAAGCTACCCTGGACCATGAAGGTGCCCATGATCTGCGCCGGCGTGGCACCAAGCGTGCGCAGAATAGCGATGTCCGGGCCCTTGTCGTTCACCACCATCACCAGCGTGGCGATGATGTTGAATGCCGCCACGGCAATGATCATCAGCAGCAACAGGCCGATCATGGTCTTTTCCATCTTCATGGCGCTGAACAGGCTGCCTTGGGTGTGCGACCAGTCATCGGCGCGGTAAGCGTCGCCCAGGCCAGCGGCGATCGCCTTGGACACCTGCGGGGCGGCATACAGGTCGTGCAGCTTGAGGCGCACGCCCTGCACCTGACCCGGCGCCCAGCGCTGCATCTCGCCAGCGTCGGCTACATGCATGTAGGCCTGCGAGCCGTCCAGCTCGGCGCCCACCTTGAAGATGCCGACCACGGTCAGGCGCTGCATGCGCGGGGTGATGCCGCCCGGCTCCTTGCTGATTTCCGGCACGATCAGGGTCAGTTTGTCGCCGGTATTGAGGCGGAATCGCCGTGCGGTCAACTCACCGATCACCACGCCATACTCGCCCGGCTGCAGGTCCTGCAGCCGGCCCTGAACGATGTGCTGGCCAACGATCGAGACCTTGCCCTCCTTGGCCGGGTCGATACCGCTTACCTGGATCGGCTGCATCGCGCCTTTGTAGGAGAGCATGCCCTCCATTTCGGTGATCGGCGCCGCTGCCATCACCGCAGGGTTCTGCAAGGCGGCATCGGCGGCCTTGCGCCAGTCATCCAGCGGCTGCACGCCGAGGATGCTGGCGTGCGGCACCAGGCCGAGGATGCGCGAGCTCATTTCGCGCTGGAAGCCGTTCATCACCGACAACACCACGATCATCGCCAGCACGCCCAGCGACAGGCCGATCATCGAGGTCATCGAGATGAACGAGATGAAGTGGTTGCGGCGCTTGGCCCGGGTGTAGCGCGCGCCGATGAAAATGGGCAAGGGTCTGAACATGTTTGAAACACCCAATGAAAACTGAAAAACGGGGCGGCTCAGGCCTCCCCGTGCAAGCGGCTCAGATCGCCACCAGGTGACCGTCGTCGAGCTTCAGCACGCGATCCATCTGGCGCGCCAGGTTGAGGTCGTGGGTCACCACCAGGAACGCGGTGCGCGAGGAGCTGGACAGTTCCCGCATCAATTCCTGGATGCCCTGGGCAGTGTGGTGGTCGAGGTTGCCGGTCGGCTCGTCGAGCATCACCAGGCCCGGGCGGTTGACCAGTGCACGAGCAATGGCCACGCGCTGGCGCTCACCGCCAGACAGCTCGGCCGGCTTGTGATGCAGGCGGTGGCCCAGGCCGACACGCTTGAGCAGCGCCTCGGCACGCTCGCGGGCCTCGGGGATCGCGGTGCGGCCGATCAGCAGCGGCATGCACACGTTCTCCATCGCGGTGAACTCCGGCAGCAGGTGGTGGAACTGGTAAACGAAGCCCAGCTCGCGGTTGCGCAGCAGGCCGCGTGCGCGCTCGCCCAGGGCCGACAGCTCTTCACCGGCCAGCCAGACACTGCCCTGGGTCGGCCGGTCGAGGCCACCCAACAAGTTGAGCAAGGTACTCTTGCCCGAACCGGAACTGCCGACGATGGCAACCCGCTCACCGGCGTGCAGCTCAAGGTTGAGCCCGGACAGCACCTGCACCGACTCCGGGCCCTCGTCATAGGACTTGCCCAGGTTGCGGCAACTCAGAACGGCTTTATCACTCATGCGCGACTCACTCATAACGTAGCGCCTCTGCAGGCTGGGTGCGCGCCGCGCGCCAGGCCGGGTACAGGGTGGCGAAGAAACTCAGGACCAGCGCCGCACCGCAGACCATGTACACGTCCTGGGCCTGGATCTGCGACGGCAGGTAATCGATGAAATACACGTCGGCGTTGAGGAACTTGTGCCCGATCAGCGTCTCGATGCCGGCGATCGCCGCGCTGACATTGAGCGCCGCGAGGATCCCGACCACGGCGCCGATCAGGGTACCGATCACCCCGATCACCGTGCCCTGGACCATGAAGATGGCCATGATCTGCCCGGGCGTGGCGCCCAGGGTACGCAGGATGGCGATGTCTCCGCGCTTGTCGTTGACCACCATCACCAGGGTGGAAATGATGTTGAACGCCGCCACGGCGACGATCAGCAGCAGCAGCAGGCCGATCATCGCCTTTTCCATGCGGATCGCCTGGTACAGGTTGCCGTGGGTACGGGTCCAGTCGCGGCTGTAGTACTCCTGGTCACCCAACTGCTGGGCGATGCTCCAGGCCACGCGCGGCGCCTGAAACAAGTCGTCGAACTTCAGGCGCAGGCCCTGCACCTGGTCCGGCTTCCAGCGATGCAGGCGGGACAGGTCAGCGATGTTGGTCAGGCCCAGGTAGCCGTCGATTTCGCCGGCGCCGACGTGGAAGATGCCGACCACGGTGAAGCGCTTCATGCGTGGAAACATGCCGGCCGGGGTGACGCTCACCTCCGGGGCGACGAAGGTCAGCTTGTCGCCGATGGCCACACCCAGCTTGGCGGCGGCCTTGTCACCGATCATGATGCCCCACTCGCCCGGCGCCAGCTGGTCGAGGCGGCCTTGCTGGATGAAGTTGTCGATGATCGACACCTCACGCTCGCGGTCCGGGTCGATGCCGTTGAGCAGCACCTTCTGCACCTTGCCATCGTGCGTCAGCAGGCCCTGCATCTGGGTGTAGGGCGCAACCGCCAGTACCTGCGGATTCTGCTTTACTTGTTGGGCAAGGGCAGGCCAGTCGTTAATGGGCTGGCCGCTCTCGAGCGTGGCGTGAGGGACCATGCCCAGCACGCGGGTACGCATCTCGTGGTCGAAACCGTTCATCACCGAGAGCACCACGATCATCACCACCACGCCCAGGGCGAGGCCGATCATCGAGGTCAGGGAAATGAACGAGACGAAGTGGTTACGGCGCTTGGCACGGGTGTAGCGCGTACCAATGAATGCGAAAAGAGGTCTGAACATGTCGGGGCTTGTTCGGAGGAAAGGGAACGTCCTTGTGGCGAGGCGCCTGTGGCGGCTTTACACTCGGACCACCGCCGCTACCATGGGTTCGCCATGACGACATTAGACGAAGAAGATCGCCGCGAATACTACCGCATCGAAGATCGGATCGCACTGGAAATCAGCCCCTTAAGCGCGGCCGAAGCCCTTGAGCCAGAACTGTTGCAGGATGATTCCCCGCTGTTCAACCTGCTCAGTGAGCTGCACTTGTCCGACTTCGAATCGCAGCACCTGCTGCGCCAACTGAGCGAAAAGGACCGTACCCTCGCCGCCTTCCTGCGCGCGCAGAACAAACGCCTGGACCTCCTCAGCGCAGTAGTCGCGCAAACCCTGATTGGCGAAATCGGCCAACCGCAGCGGGTGGTCATCTCCGAAGGCGGCATCGAATTCGCGCAAGCCCAGCAGATTGCCCCCGGCACCCGGGTCAAGGTGAAGATGGTGCTAATGCCCCGCGCCCACGGCCTGCTGCTGCGCGGCAAGGTCACCCACTGCGACTCGCGCCCGGAGGGCGATTTCGAGGTAGGCACGGAATTCACCGACATGACCGATGCCCAACGGCAACTGCTGGCCCGCTATATCCTGCAACGCCAACAGCAGCAACGGCGTCAGCAACTGGAACAAGACGGCCCCGCCTCCTGAAGCCCATTTCTCTGATTTGAAGGAACGAACGTGACCCTGATCTACGGCCACCGCGGCGCCAAGGGCGAAGCGCCCGAGAATACCCTGCACAGCTTCCGTCAGTGCCTGTCCCACGGCGTTACCCGCTGCGAACTGGACCTGCACCTGTCGGCCGACAACGAGCTGATGGTCATCCACGACCCCACCCTCAAACGCACCACCGGCCGCCGCGGCAAGGTGGTCGAGCACCCGGCGGCCGACCTGGTCACCATCGATGCACGCAAGGGCGGCCCGGGCCATGTCCAGCCCTGCCCTATCCCACGCCTCGAAGAACTGTTCGAAAAGTGCGCCTTCGAGCACTGGCAGCTGGAGGTCAAGAGCGCCTCGCGCACCCGCGCTGCCACCACAGTGCTGGCCATCCGCGAACTGGCGCAGCAGTACGGCCTGCTGGACAAGGTGACCATCACCTCGAGTTCACGGGAAGTATTGGGTGCCGCGCTGGAACTGGTGCCGGACGTGAAGCGCGGCCTGGTCGCCGAGTACGCCTGGCTCGACCCGCTGAAGGTCGCGCAGAACTACGATTGCGAGATGCTGGCGCTGAACTGGACACTGTGCACCCCCGAGCGCCTGCTCAAAGCCCAGGGCCAGGGTTTGCATGTGTCGGTGTGGACAGTCAACGAACCGGCACTGATGCGCCGGCTCGCCGATTTTGGCGTGGACAGCCTGATTACAGACTTTCCCGGTTTGGCCAAGACCACCCTCGGGTAGGGCTGAAATCGGTCTCCCCGACCGGCTCAGGCCACCGGCCGGAGCCGCTCAAAAAAGCCGGTTCAGGCCGTCGTAGGCAGCTACCCGATAGGCTTCAGCCATGGTCGGGTAGTTGAACGTGGTGTTGACGAAGTACTTCAGGTTATTCAGCTCACCCGGCTGGTTCATGATTGCCTGGCCGATGTGGACGATTTCCGAAGCCTGGTAGCCGAAGCAGTGCACACCGAGGATTTCCAGGGTTTCGCGGTGGAACAGGATCTTCAGCATGCCTTGCGGCTCGCCGGCGATCTGCGCACGCGCCATGCTCTTGAAGAAGGCCTTGCCGACTTCGTATGGCACCTTGGCCTGGGTCAGTTCCTGCTCGTTCTTGCCGATCGAGCTGATTTCCGGAATGGTGTAGATGCCGGTCGGCACGTCGTTGACGAAGCGCCAGCTGCCGTTGTCGACGATGCTGCCTGCCGCCGAGCGGCCCTGGTCGTGGGCGGCGCTGGCCAGGCTCGGCCAGCCGATCACATCACCGGCGCCATAGATGTTCGGCACGCTGGTGCGGTAGGCCTCGTCGACTTCGATCTGGCCCCGGCTGTTGACCTTGATGCCGATGTTTTCCAGGCCCAGCTTGTCGGTGTTGCCGGTACGGCCGTTGCACCACAGCAAGGCGTCGGCTTTGATCTTCTTACCCGACTTCAGGTGCAGGACCACACCATTGTCCAGGCCTTCGACCCGCTCGTAGTCTTCGTTGTGGCGGACGGTGATGTTGTTGTTGCTGAAGTGGTAGCTCAGCGCCTGGGAAATTTCCGAGTCGAGGAAGCTCAGCAACTGGCCACGGTTATCGACCAGCTCGACCAGCACGCCCAGGCCGCTGAAGATCGAGGCGTACTCGCAACCGATCACACCGGCGCCATAGACGATCAGCTTGCGCGGGGTATGGCTGAGGCTGAGGATGGTGTCGCTGTCGTAGACGCGCGGGTGATGGAAGTCGATGTCGGCCGGGCGATAAGGGCGCGAGCCGGTGGCGATGATGATGTGCTTGGCATTGAGTTTTTCTACCACGCCGTTGGGGCAGACCACCTCGACGGTCTGCTCGTCGGCGAAGCTGCCGGTGCCGAAGAACAGGTCGACGCGGTTACGCGCGTAGTAGCCGGTGCGCGAAGCGACCTGTTTGGAGATCACCCGCTCGGCGCTCTTGAGCACGTCGGGGAAGGAGAACCAGCGCGGTTCACCGATGGCCCGGAACATCGGGTTGGTGTTGAACTGCATGATCTGCCGCACCGAGTGACGCAGTGCCTTGGAAGGGATGGTGCCCAGGTGGGTGCAGTTGCCACCGACCTGACGACGGCTGTCGACCATCGCCACCTTGCGCCCTGCTTTGGCGGCGTTCATCGCCGCACCTTCTCCGGCCGGGCCGGAACCCAACACCACTACGTCGTAGTTGTAGACAGCCATGCGTACTCCTTCAGAACTGGCCCGCTGGCCACGGTCGCCGCGGGACTCGATCATGCCGCCGCGGCGCCATGAGAAAATTCGGGTGCAGTCTAATCAAGCGTGAACGCCGCGCACATTAACCCTTGGTCGCGTCGTAGGCCAATTTTGCCTGCACTACATGTGCACTCACCGGTCCCTGGCGATCATCCTTGCTTGCGCTTTCACTCGCCTTTCAGCGCCCGTTCGAACGCGGGCGTAGCTCGAGAGACGAAGCCACCCTCGGCCCGAGTCACCAATACCGCCGCCAGGTCGTGGGCGATGGCGAAGTCCCAGCCCTGCTCAGGGCCAAGAATCAACAGCAACGTCGAATAGCCGTCGGCCTGCAGCGCCGAGGCATCGAGCACGGTGACGGCGGCCAGGTCATGATCGACCGGGCGCCCGAGGCGGGCATCGAAGGTGTGCGAATAGCGCCGGCCATTCTGCTCGAAATAGTGCCGATAGTCACCTGAGGTCGACACGCCCAAGCCATTGATCGGGACGACCTGGCGGGCGATCTGGCGGTCTTCGCGGGGCAGTTCCAGGGCAATGCGCCAAGGACTGCCGTCTGGCTTATGGCCAACCGCCTTGAGTTCACCGGTGGCTTCAGCGATGAAATTGCCAATACCCATGGCGCGCAGCCGGGCGGCGATCAGGTCCACGGCGTGGCCGGCGGCGATGCTGTTGAAGTCCAACTGCACCGGGGCATCCTTGCACAACGCCTGGCCCTCGATGCGCAGGTGCTGGTAACCCACGCGCTGGCGGGCCTGGGCCAGGGCCAGTGGGTCGGGCACTTGTTCGTGGCGGGCCTGGGGGCCGAAACCCCAGAGGTCCAGCAGCGGTTCGACGGTGAGGTCGAATGCGCCATCGCTCTGTTCGGCCAAATGCTGGCCGAGGGTCACCAGTTCGAGCATGTCGGGTGGTAAGGCCAGGCACTGGTTCACAGGGAGCTGGTTGAACTGGCTGACGGTGGAATCGCCGCGGTAGGTCGAGTAGTGCTTATCGACGTCCTGGAGGATGGTTTCCACAGCTGCCTGAACCTGAACTGGCGCAGGGCCGCCGGGTTCGCGCACGTACTGGATGCTGTAGCTGCTGCCCATGGTGGGGCCGCCAAGGCGCTCCAGGGTCGAGCCCTGGTTGCAGGCGGTCAGGAGCATCAGGGTGAACAGGAGGGCTGTGCGCAATATTGGGCTCTCGGTTGCCTGTGCTGGCCTCTTCGCGGCTAAAGCCGCTCCCACAGGAATTTCAGCACCTACTGTGGGAGCGGCTTTAGCCGCGAAGAGGCCAGCAAAGGCAACACAAAATCTGGATAAAAAAACGGGAACCCGAAGGTTCCCGTTTCTTTAGCACTTTACAAGCGGATCAGCGTGGAAACGCTGGCGGGTTCACACCAGCCATGTCTTCCATCACACGCACCACCTGGCAGCTGTAACCGAACTCGTTGTCGTACCAGACGTACAGAACAACGCGGTTATCGTTGGCGATGGTCGCTTCAGCGTCAACTACACCGGCGTGGCGCGAGCCCACGAAGTCGGTGGAAACCACTTCCTGCGAGCTGACGTAGTCGATCTGCTTGTGCAGCTCCGAGTGCATGGCGGTCTGGCGCAGGTACTCGTTGATTTCTTCGCGAGTGGTGGCCTTCTCGAGGTTCAGATTGAGAATAGCCATCGAGACGTTCGGCGTCGGTACGCGAATGGCGTTGCCGGTCAGCTTGCCCTTGAGCACTGGCAGCGCCTTGGCGGCAGCAGTGGCGGCACCGGTTTCGGTGATGACCATGTTCAGCGGCGCGGCACGACCACGACGGCTGCCCTTGTGGAAGTTGTCGATCAGGTTCTGGTCGTTGGTGAACGAGTGAACGGTCTCGACGTGGCCATTGACGATGCCGTACTGATCGTTGACAGCCTTCAGCACCGGCACGATGGCGTTGGTGGTGCAGGAAGCGGCCGAGATGATCTTGTCATCGGCGGCGATCTCACCGTGGTTGATGCCGTGCACGATGTTCTTCAGCGCGCCCTTGCCAGGTGCGGTGAGGATCACGCGGGCAGCGCCCGGGCAGGCCAGGTGCTGGCCCAGGCCGTCGGCATCACGCCATACGCCGGTGTTGTCGACGATCAGCGCGTTTTCGATGCCGTACTGGGTGTAGTCGACTTCGCTCGGGCTCTTGGCGTAAATGATCTGGATCAGGTTGCCGTTGGCGGTGAGGGTGTTGTTGGCCTCGTCGATGGTGATGGTGCCATCGAACGGGCCGTGCACCGAGTCACGACGCAGCAGGCTGGCGCGCTTGACCAGGTCGTTTTCAGCACCCTTGCGCACGACGATGGCACGCAGGCGCAGGCCGTCGCCGCCACCGGTCTTCTCGATCAGGATACGCGCCAGCAGGCGGCCGATGCGGCCAAAGCCGTACAGGACGACGTCGGTGCCTTTGCGCGCCGAAGCGTTCTGTTGGCCAACCACGTCGGCCAGCTCTTCACGGACGAACTGCTCGGCGCTGCGGCCGTTGCCTTCCTGCTTGAACTTGTTGGCCAGCTTGCCCAGGTCAACCGAAGCGGCGCCCAGTTTCAGCTCGCTCATGGCCTTGAGCAGGGGGAATGTCTCGTGGACGGACAGTTCGGTTTCGTCAGTTTGACGGTGACGCGCAAAGCGGTGGGCTTTGAGGATCGAGATAACCGAACGGTTGATCAGGCTGCGGCCATAGATCGAGCTCACCACATTGTTGTTGCGGTAGAGCTGACCGATAAGCGGGATCATAGCTTCAGCAAGCGCTTCACGATCGATCCACTCACCAAGACACTGGTCGGGCTTCTGAGTCACGGGAACCTTCCACATGTAGGGACAGAAAAAAGGGGCTACATTATGACGCCCCAACGCGTAACCGGCAATGAGCGCCTGTCGCAGTAGCCAAAGCCTGCGGTCATGCCCCTTTGGAGCCTGACAGCACGCACCGGCACCGGTACAATCGATCTCTTTGCCGCAACGCTTGGAGTGCAATCTCCCGTGTCAGTTCTGCGCCTACCGCAAATGTCGGCCACGGCCGGCAAACAAACCTGGGGCAACCTGCCCGGTGCCGCCCTCAGCCTCGCCATCGCCGAGGCCGCCAGCAGCGCTGGCCGCTTCACCTTGTTGCTGACCGCCGACAGCCAAGCTGCCGACCGGCTGGAACAGGAGCTGCGTTTCTTCGCCCCGGACTTGCCGGTGCTGCCGTTCCCGGATTGGGAAACCCTGCCCTACGACCTATTCTCGCCGCACCAGGACATCATCTCCCAGCGCATTGCCAGCCTCTATCGGCTGCCGGAGCTGAGCCATGGCATCCTCGTCGTGCCGATCACCACCGCCCTGCACCGCCTGGCGCCGACGCGCTTTTTGCTCGGCAGCAGCCTGGTGCTGGACGTAGGCCAGACCATCGACGTCGAGCAGATGCGCACGCGCCTTGAGGCCAGCGGCTACCGCTGCGTCGACACGGTCTACGAGCACGGCGAATTTGCCGTGCGCGGTGCGCTGATCGACCTGTTCCCAATGGGCAGCAAGCTGCCCTACCGCATCGACCTGTTCGATGACGAGATCGAGACCCTGCGCACCTTCGACCCGGAGACCCAGCGCTCGATCGACAAGGTAGACTCGATTCGCCTGCTGCCTGCGCGCGAATTTCCCATGCAGAAGGAAGAAGTGACGCGCTTCAAAGCGCGCTTTCGCGAACGTTTCGACGTTGACTTCCGCCGCAGCGCGATCTTCCAGGACCTGGCCAGCGGCATCATCCCAGCCGGTATCGAGTACTACCTGCCGCTGTTCTTCGAAGAAACCTCGACCCTGTTCGACTATCTGCCCAGCGACACCCAAGTATTCTCCCTGCCAGGCGTCGAACAGGCTGCCGAGCATTTCTGGAACGATGTGCGCGGGCGCTATGAAGACCGCCGCGGTGACCTGACCCGGCCCCTGCTGCCGCCGGCCGAATTGTTCCTGCCGGTGGAAGACTGCTTCGCCCAGCTTAAACAGTGGCCACGGGTAGTGGTCAGCGCCGACGACGTCGAAGCTGGCGTCGGCCGCGAGCGCTTCCCGGCCCGCGCCTTGCCCAATCTGGCCATCGAGGCCAAGGCCAATCAGCCAGTGGCGGCATTGTCGGCGTTTCTCGACCAGTTCGACGGCCGCGTGCTGTTCACCGCCGAATCGGCGGGCCGCCGCGAAGTGCTGCTTGAATTGCTCGAACGCCTCAAGCTGAAGCCGCAGACGGTCGAAGGCTGGGCCGACTTCATCACCGGCAACGCGCGCCTGGCGATCACCATTGCCCCGCTCGACGACGGCCTGCTGCTCGAAGACCCAGGCCTGGCCCTGGTCGCCGAAAGCCCGCTGTTCGGCCAGCGCGTGATGCAGCGTCGTCGCCGCGACAAGCGTGGCGAGGCGGCCAACGACGCAGTCATCAAGAACCTCACCGAGCTGCGCGAAGGCGCGCCGGTGGTGCACATCGACCACGGCGTCGGCCGCTACCTGGGCCTGGCCACGCTGGAAATCGACGGCCAGGCCGCCGAGTTCCTGACCCTCGAATACGCCGAAAACGCCAAGCTCTACGTGCCCGTGGCTAACCTGCACCTGATCGCCCGCTACACCGGCAGCGACGACGCCCTGGCGCCACTGCACCGGTTGGGCTCGGAAGCCTGGCAGAAGGCCAAGCGCAAGGCCGCCGAACAGGTCCGCGACGTTGCCGCCGAGCTGCTCGACATCTATGCCCGCCGCGCGGCGCGCAAAGGCTATGCATTCGCCGACCCGGCCGCCGACTATGCCACCTTCAGCGCCGGCTTCCCGTTCGAAGAGACTCCCGACCAGCAGAACGCCATCGAGGCGGTGCGCACCGACATGCTTGCCGCCAAGCCGATGGATCGCCTGGTATGCGGCGACGTCGGCTTCGGCAAGACCGAAGTGGCCATGCGCGCGGCCTTCATCGCCGTGCACAGCGGCCGTCAGGTGGCAGTGCTGGTGCCTACTACCCTGCTCGCCCAGCAGCACTACAACAGCTTCCGCGACCGCTTCGCCGACTGGCCGGTGACGGTCGAGGTGATGAGCCGCTTCAAGTCGGCCAAGGAAGTGGCCGCCGCCGCCGCCGACCTCGCCGAAGGCAAGATCGACATCCTTATCGGCACCCACAAGCTGCTGCAAGACGATGTCCGCTTCAAGGACCTGGGCCTGGTGGTGATCGATGAAGAGCACCGCTTTGGCGTGCGCCAGAAGGAACAGCTCAAGGCCCTGCGCAGCGAGGTGGACATCCTCACCCTGACCGCCACGCCGATCCCGCGAACCCTGAACATGGCCGTGGCCGGCATGCGCGACCTGTCGATCATCGCCACGCCGCCGGCGCGGCGCCTGTCGGTGCGCACCTTCGTCATGGAGCAGAACAACAGCACGGTGAAAGAAGCCCTGCTGCGTGAACTGCTGCGCGGCGGCCAGGTGTACTACCTGCACAACGATGTGAAGACCATCGAGAAATGCGCCGCCGACCTCGCCGAACTGGTCCCGGAAGCGCGTATCGGCATCGGCCACGGGCAGATGCGCGAGCGCGAGCTGGAACAGGTGATGAGCGACTTCTACCACAAGCGCTTCAACGTGCTGATCGCCTCGACCATCATCGAGACCGGCATCGACGTGCCCAGTGCCAACACCATCGTCATCGAACGCGCCGACAAGTTCGGCCTGGCCCAGCTGCACCAGCTGCGCGGTCGCGTCGGTCGCAGCCACCACCAGGCGTATGCCTATCTGCTCACCCCGGCGCGACAAAAGGTCAGTGCCGACGCCGAAAAACGCCTGGAAGCCATCGCCAACACCCAGGACCTGGGTGCCGGTTTCGTACTGGCCACCAACGACCTGGAAATCCGCGGCGCCGGTGAACTGCTCGGCGAAGGCCAGAGCGGGCAAATCCAGGCTGTGGGCTTCACGCTGTACATGGAAATGCTCGAACGTGCGGTCAAGGCCATTCGCAAGGGCACCCAGCCGAACCTGGAGCAACCGCTCGGCGGCGGCCCGGAGATCAACCTGCGCCTGCCGGCGCTGATCCCCGAGGACTACCTGCCTGATGTCCACGCGCGACTGATCCTTTACAAGCGCATTGCATCGGCGGCCGACGAAGAAGGCCTCAAAGACCTGCAAGTGGAGATGATCGACCGCTTCGGCCTGCTGCCCGAGCCGACCAAGAACCTGATGCGCCTCACCCAGCTCAAGCTGCAGGCGGAAAAACTCGGCATCAAGAAAGTCGACGCCGGCCCCAACGGCGGCAAGCTCGAGTTCGAGGCCGAAACCCCGGTCGACCCGCTGACCCTGATCAAGCTGATCCAGGGCCAGCCCAAACGCTACAAGTTCGAAGGCGCCACCCAGTTCCGCTTCCTGGTGCCCATGGAACGCCCCGACGAACGTTTCAACACTCTTGAGGCGCTTTTCGAGCGCCTGACCCCACAGACAGCCTAAGGAAGATCCATGCGTGCCATCCGTTGCCTGACCTTGTTGCTTGCGCTGATCGCGCCGGCCGCCTTCGCCGAAGGCCAGTATCAGGTGGAAATGATGCTTGTGCGGCAAAACAGCGTGCCAGCCTTCACCAGCCAGTTCGCGCCGGAAAGCTGGAGCGCTGGCGCCGCGCGCCTGGACAAAGGCGCCGAACGCCCATTGGCGCTGGAAGATGAAGCCACACGGCTGCAGGCGACCTCCGATTACACCGTATTGCTGCACAAAGCCTGGCAGCAGCCGGTCGTCGACGGGCCGAGCCGCATTGCACTGAGCGATGGCCAGGAGCAGTTCGGGCACTTTCCAATCGAGGGCAACCTGAGCATCACTTCCGGGCGGTTCATAGCCGTGGATGCCAACTTCTGGGTCAACCAGCTGGACGGCAATGGCAACGTGCAGCAAAGCGAGCAGTTCAAGCAGAGCAACAGCAACATGAAAGGTGGCCAGCTGACCTTCCTCGACGGCGGGCACTTGGCACTGCTGCTAAAGGTCACGCCGCCGGGAACACCAAAGATGCCGGTGATGGACCCGGAAATGATGGAGCAGTGATGTGAGCAAGGGCGATGCCCAGCAGTTGTTGAGAGCCTATCCGGACTGGGTCGATTTCATCGACGCCGGCGCGTTGGCACGGGGCCGCAAGTATGCGGCGCAGGGGCGCATCCGCATCCTGGCGCTTCACGCTACTGAGGTTGAAGCGGTCTGCACGGGTTCTGCGGGCCAGGCGTACAACCAGGAAATCAAACTGGTCCTCAACCGGGGAGAGCTTCGTGTCTTTGGCAGTTGCAACTGCCCGGTACGGGTGAATTGCAAGCACTGCATCGCCGCACTCCTGCATCTGGAGAACGATGGCAGCGGGCGTGAGCCTCCGGTTAGCCAGGCGCAAGCTGCGTTATCGCTGCCACCGGACCTGAATCAGTGGGTGCAGGCCCTGGAATCACCCGCACAGCCTGCGGCCAGCCACGAACCTGTGCGCAAAGGCCCGGCAATCTACTACCAGATCCGCAAGGACCAGGAGCACTATCGACTCGAACCGGTCAAGGGCACACGGCAGGCCGACGGCTCACTGAAGATCGGCCGCATCACCTCGATGCCTGAGATGATCTATTACACCCCCCGCTACGTTACCGACGACGATGCGCGGCTCTTGCGCCTGATCGATGCCCGCAGCCCGACCATCACACCAGTGGTGCAACTGGAGGGCAAACAGGGCGCTGAAATCTTTAGCTACGCTTTGGCAACTGGCCGTCTTCTGATCGAAGACGACCCTGAACCACTTGCCTACGGGCCTCAACTGCATGCTGACTTCCGCTGGGTCAGGCTGGACAATGGCAGCTACCGAGGCGCTTGGTACCATGATGATCATCTGCAACTGCAGGTGCTGCCCCTCGAACCTCTACATTATCTCGACGGGCAGTCGCACAAGACTGGCATCCTGAACCACGACCTCGACCCCTTCATCGCCAGCCAGCTTGCACGCGCCCCAGTGGTGCCGGAACACCTGGTCGTGCCTCTGAGCCATCGACTGAACGCCTTGAATCGCCAAGTCCCCACACCGACCGCCGTGAGCACCGAACAGATCGAAAACATTGCACCAAAAGGTCGGCTGACCCTAGGCAGCCTCGAATTCAGCGCCTACGTGCCCAAGACCGGCCGCATGCAGCGCCAGATGCAGCACCGCGCGGCGCTGTCTTTCGACTATGACGGCCTGCGCGCCAACGGCAGCGACGACAAGCCGCTGACCCGCCTGGTCGACGCCACCAGCCAACGTATCCGCCGCCAGCCCCAGGCCGAGCAGGCGCTGCGCAAGAGCCTGCGCGACCTGGGCTTCAAGCCCGCCACCCGGCAAAGCAAGGCCCTGCCCGACAGCGCCGGCGAAATGCTTCAGCTGCCCGACGACGAAGCCTGGCTGCGTTTCGCCCGCGAAGGCCTGCCGCGCCTGCGTGAGGCCGGCTGGGACATCGACACCCACCGCGACTTCGCCTTCAACCTGCAGGACGTGGACGACTGGTACGCCAGCATCGATGAAGCGCCGGGCCACGAATGGTTCGACCTGGAGCTGGGCATCGTCGTCGAAGGCCAGCGCCACAGCCTGTTGCCGATCGTGCTGCAGCTGCTGCGCAGCAACCCCGAACTGCTGCGCCCCAGCGAGCTGGCCCGACGCAGTGACGACGAGCACCTGCTGATCGACCTCAACCGCGGCCGCGTGGACAGCCCTGCGCTGCGTGTCGCCCTGCCCTACGGGCGGATCAAGTCGGTCATGGGCACCCTCGGAGACTTGTACCTGCATGAGGACAGCGCTGGCCCCGCTCTGCGCATGGACCGCGCCGACGCAGCACGCCTGAACGACATCGAACACCTGCCGCTGCACTGGGAAGGTGGCGCTCATCTACGCGACCTCGGCCGGCGCCTGCGCGATGCACGCGACCTGCAAGTTGAACCGCCCGCCGCGCTCAACGCCACGCTGCGCCCTTATCAACAGCAGGGCCTTAACTGGCTGCAAGCGTTGCGCGAAATGGGCACTGGCGGCATTCTTGGCGACGATATGGGCCTGGGCAAAACGCTGCAAACCCTGGCCCATTTGCTGTTGGAAAAGCAGAACGGGCAGCTGACCCACCCTGCCTTGGCGGTCATGCCGACCAGCCTGATCCCCAACTGGCTCGACGAAGCCAAGCGCTTCGCCCCTGACCTGCGCGTGCTGGCCCTGCACGGCCCGGGCCGCAGCAAGCATTTCACCAAGCTGGATGAGTTCGACCTGGTATTGACCACCTACGCCTTGGTACCACGCGACCTCGAACACCTGCGTGCGCAGCCCTGGAGCGTGCTGGTGCTGGACGAGGCGCAGAACATCAAGAGCAGCACCAGCAAGGCCGCCCTCGCTGTCTGCGAGTTGGAGGCCAATCAGCGCCTGTGCCTGACCGGCACGCCGATGGAAAACAACCTGGGCGAGCTGTGGTCGATCTTCCACTTCCTCATGCCCGGCTGGCTGGGAGACGTCAAACGCTTCAATCAGGACTATCGCACCCCGATCGAGCGCCATGGTGACGCCGAACGCCTTGCCCACCTGGTGACCCGCATCCGCCCGTTCCTGCTGCGCCGGACCAAGGAGCAGGTGGCCACCGAGCTGCCCCCCAAGACCGAGATGGTCCACTGGGTCGAACTCAGCGATGCCCAGCGTGATACTTACGAGGCCGTGCGTGTGGCCATGGACAAGAAGGTGCGCGACGAAATCGCCCGCAATGGCGCAGCGCGCAGCCAGATCGTGATCCTCGATGCCCTGCTCAAGCTGCGCCAGGTGTGCTGCGACCTGCGCCTGGTGAAAGGGGTCGAGACCAAGGGCAACCAGGCCGACAAAGGCAAGCTCGGCGCGCTGCTGGAAATGCTCGAAGAGCTGCTCAGCGAAGGCCGCCGGGTGCTGCTGTTTTCCCAGTTCACCTCGATGCTGGCGCTGATCGAGCAGGAGTTTGAAAAGCGCAAGATTCGCTACAGCCTGCTCACCGGCGACACACGTGACCGGCGCACGCCGGTACAGCAATTCCAGCAGGGCGACAGCGAAGTGTTTCTGATCAGCCTCAAGGCTGGCGGCGTAGGGCTGAACCTGACCGCGGCCGACACGGTGATCCACTTCGACCCGTGGTGGAACCCGGCCAGCGAGAACCAGGCTACCGACCGCGCTTATCGCATCGGCCAGGACAAGCCGGTGTTCGTGTTCAAGCTGATCACACGCGGCACGGTGGAGGAGAAGATCCAGCAGTTGCAGCAGGAAAAAGCGGCGCTGGCGGCGAGCTTGCTCGATGGTGGGGAGGCTGGGCAGTGGCGTCTGGGGGACGAGGAAATCGAGGCGTTGTTTGCGCCGTTACCAGGAAAGCGGGGGCGTTAGTACCGGCCTCTTCGCGGGCAAGCCCGCTCCCACAGGTTCAACACCGCCATTGAGAACGGTGCTGTATCTGTGGCAGCGGGCTTGCCCGCGAAGAGGCCGGTGTGATCAGTCGACCAACTGCGCCTCGCGCAACGCTCCCATCGCCTCCAGCCAGCGCGGCTGCTGGCGATAATCGGTACGCGCAAAGCCCTGCCCACGCATCCGCGCAATCCGCGGCGATGGCGTGACTTTCAGCCGCTGCGCCGCGCCCAACGCCAGCTCCGCCGCTGCCCGGTCGTTGCACACCAGGCCCATGTCGCAACCGGCACTCAGCGCCGCTTCGATGCGATTGGCCGCATCGCCGACCACATGCGCACCGGCCATGGACAGGTCATCACTGAAGATCACCCCGTCAAAGCCCAGCTCACCGCGCAGGATATCCTGCAGCCAACGACGGGAGAAACCGGCAGGCTGATTGTCGATTTGTGGATAGATGACATGCGCCGGCATCACCGCCGCCAACTGGCCGCTCAAGCGGGTGAACGGTACTAGGTCGGCCTGACGCAGCTGCTCAAGGCTACGCTCGTCAGTTGGAATCGCGACGTGCGAGTCCGCCTCGGCCCAGCCGTGGCCTGGGAAGTGCTTGCCACACGCCGCCATGCCTGCGGCGTTCATGCCACGGATGAACGCGCCGGCCAATTGCGTCGCACGCTGCGGGTCGCCCTCGAAGGCACGACTGCCAACCACGGCACTGCGCTGGTGATCGAGGTCGAGCACCGGGGCAAAGCTCAGGTCGAGGCCGACCGCCAGGACCTCGGTAGCCATCAACCAGCCACACTGTTCCGCCAGGAGGTCGGCATTGGCGTTATCGGCGATCGCGCGCATCGCCGGCAGGCGCACGAAGCCCTGGCGCAGGCGCTGCACCCGCCCACCTTCCTGGTCGACAGCCAGAATCAGATCGGGACGTATGGCGCGGATCGACGCGCACAGCTCACGCACCTGGCGCGGGCTTTCGATGTTGCGGGCAAAGATGATCAGGCCGGCCACTTCCGGCTGGCGCAGGAGCTGGCGGTCTTCGGCGGTCAACCATTTACCGGCGATATCCACCATCAGGGAGCCTTGCAGGCTGGCGGTCATAGGCAATCCTTCATTGCAGACTTAAAGAAGCCCACTGGGGGCATGCGGCCTCGTCGATGCGCACCGGACAATGCGCCGGGACACGCTCGAACAGGCTAAGCAGATCGGTGTTGCGCAGGCGTATGCAGCCATGGGACAGCGGAATGCCCAAGGGTTCCGTGTCGGGCGTGCCATGCAGGTAGATATGGCGACGGAACGTGTCCACTGCACCCAGGCGATTGATGCCTGGCTCGCAGCCACTCAGCCAGAGAATGCGCGTGAGTATCCAGTCACGCCGGGGGTGTTGCCCATGCAATTCGGGCGACCAGACCTCACCCGTCCAGCGCCGCCCGCTCAGCACGGCATTGAGCGGCAGGCCCGCACCGATCATCGCGCGCACCTGGTGCAGACCGCGCGGCGTGCAACCCGAGCCGTTGCGCTCACCGCCGCCTCTGCGCGCGGTGGACACGTCAAGGCGCAGGCACAGCCGCCCGTGGGCAAAGCCATAAAGGCGCTGGTCGGCGAGGGAGATGTGCAGGAAATCGAGGTCTGGCATGGGCGCTAGCTTAGCCGAAGCGCCCTGTCCCGCCCAGCCTTCAGGCCTTGGCCGTGGTGCTGCCAGTCTTGCTGCGCGGGCGCAGCTGGGCGGCGGCCATGGCGTCGTCGGTCACACCGCTGTCGGCGCGCATGCCGGCGGCCAGGAATGGCACCATCAGGCGCATGACCTGCTCAATGGACGTATTGATACCGAAATCGGTTTCGGCAATGGCACGCAGCGCCTTGATACCGGACATGCTGAAGGCTGCGGCACCGAGCATGAAGTGCACGCGCCAGAACAACTCGATCGGCGGAATGCGCGGCGCGGCTTCGTTGACCAGCAGCATGTAGCGGCGGAACACCTTGCCGTACATGTCTTCCAGGTAACGCCGCAAGTGCCCCTGGCTCTGGCTGAAGGCCAAGCCCAGCAAACGCATGAAGATCGACAGGTCGTTATTGCTCCGCGGTTGCACCACCAACGCCTGCTCCACCAGCATTTCCAGCAGCTCTTCGAGACTCGGCTTCTGGTCAGGCTTGGCCTGGCGACGCTCCAATTCGCGGTCGAGGCTGGCGCAGAACGGCCCGAGGAAACGCGAGAAGACCGCCTGGATCAACGCTTTCTTGGAGCCGAAATGGTAGTTGACCGCCGCCAGATTGACACCAGCCTTGCTGGTAATCAGCCGCAACGAGGTTTCCGCGAACCCTCGCTCTGCGAACAGCTGCTCGGCAGCATCGAGAATGCGTTCAACGGTTTCCGATTGGGCCATGACCACTCCGCCAGACAGACAAACAAACAGGTGTTTGAAACATACGTTTCAGTCCTGCCGATGTCAAGGCTCGGTGACTGTGCGGTCGCCATTAGAAAGCCCCGAGATGCAAGCTGCAAGCGGTAGATCGGGGTGAGAGGCTTTTTCTTGCTGCTTTAAGCTTGCAGCTCATCCAGTACTGTATATAATCCCAGTCACTGTATAAAAAGACAGAGCGCCCGCCATGTTGAAACTGACGCCACGCCAAGCCGAAATCCTGGCCTTCATCAAACGCTGCCTCGAAGACAACGGCTTCCCGCCGACGCGCGCGGAGATCGCTCAGGAGCTGGGCTTCAAATCGCCAAACGCCGCTGAAGAGCACCTCAAGGCTCTCGCGCGCAAAGGTGCCATCGAGATGACCCCCGGGGCTTCACGCGGGATCCGCATTCCAGGCCTCGAAGCCAAAGCCGAAGAAAACGGTTTGCCGATCATCGGCCGGGTCGCTGCCGGTGCGCCGATCCTCGCCGAGCAGCATATCGAGCAGTCCTGCAACATCAACCCGACCTTCTTCCACCCCCCTGCCGACTACCTGCTGCGGGTGCACGGCATGAGCATGAAGGACGTCGGCATCTTCGACGGTGATCTGCTGGCGGTGCACACCTGCCGCGAGGCTCGCAACGGCCAGATCGTCGTCGCCCGGATCGGCGATGAAGTCACCGTCAAGCGCTTCAAGCGCGAAGGCAGCAAAGTCTGGCTGATCGCCGAAAACCCCGAATTCGCCCCCATCGAAGTCGACCTGAAAGATCAGGAACTGGTGATCGAGGGTTTGAGCGTCGGCGTTATTCGCCGCTGATCCAGGAGGCGTCATGCAGCAGTTCGTCCAAGCACAACAGCAGATTCAGCTTCCGCTGTTCGAAGCGTTCCTTGCCCAACCGGTACTGCCGGGCCTGAAGGCCAGCGAGCAGGCACGCAAGCACAGCCAACCGGCCCAGTTCAGTGAATTATCCCTGCGTGGCGCTCCCGAACATTGCCAGAGCCTGCTGGCACCGGTTCTGCGCGAACTGAGCGAAGAGGAAGAAGCGCGCTGGCTGACGCTGATCGCCCCGCCCGCCAGCCTGACCCAAGCCTGGCTGCGCGAAGCCGGCCTCAACCGCGAACGCATCCTTCTGCTGCAACCGCGTGGCAATCAGAGCGCCCTGCAACTGACCTGTGACGCCTTGCGTCTTGGCCGCAGCCATACCGTGGTCAGCTGGCTAGGCAGCGTCAATGCCACCGCCCGGCAACAGCTGCTGCGTGCTGCCAGCGCCGGAAACGCACAAAGCCTGAACATCCGCCTCGGCTGATGTTCAGGCTTTGCCTGCATTCGAGTAAAACTGGGTATCAGTGAAGTACGCGCGGCCCTTCGTCGCGCTCCAGTTCGCCATCCATAAGGCGACCTGCCATCTGCACACCGACGCTCAGCATGGCCTTGGCGACCTCGACATGTTGGCCCTGCAGAAACACCTTGGCGTCTTCCGAGAAATCCAGGGTTACCAGGGAGCCTTCATCCTCGGCGCGACGCAGTTCGATCCGGCCATCAGGCAACTCGACAATTTCCAGAAAAGACGTAGACATAAAGGGCTGTTCTCCGCGAAAGGCCAGCATTGTACCAGCCACGGCGGCTATCAGCACTCACTCAACGCGTCACGGAAACGTCTCACCAAGCCTTTAAGATTATTCCGCCAGCTCTCCAGCTCGTGCCGCGACAGCCCAGGCTGCTCGATTTCGTCTAGATTGACGGCCTGAATCAGTGGCTGGGTGACATCGGTTTTTGCGGTTTTTGTCGCGACCGGTGGTCGGAACAAATCGGCATAAGCACTGAGCAACTGCGCCAACCAAGTCTCCCGCTGCCTGGCCAACTCCAACAACTCCGCAACTTCGGGGATGGCAATGCCATTGAGGGCGTCGTCGGCTAGCGCTTGCTCCACACTGGCTGCAATCGGCAGGCGGTAGAAGCCCCCAATCTCATGGCACAACCCCAGCAACGCCCCGTACAGATGGAACAGCGCCGCTTCACGCTCGGCCTGAACCAAACCCTGGGCGTTCATGGCTTGGCTTTCAGTCGCCTTGACCATGGATTCAAGGGCGAGGCCCGCAAAGAAGAGTTTCTGGTTGGTGCGGGTGTAGAGTTCCTGGGCCATCTCGAGTGACCTCCCTAAGGCAGCAAGGCGAATACCTGCAGTTTCAAGGATCGGGATGTACTTGTCACCAATGAAATGGGGCCGCGTAGCGGCCCCATTTATCGATCAGAACGATCAGCGCTTGTCTTCAACCTTCCAGCCGCTGCCGTCGTAGAAGGCCTTCCAGCCGGTAGGCTTGCCATCGACCTCGGACTGCACGTACTGCTCCTTGGTCTTGCGGCTGTAGCGGATCACCGCGGGACGGCCATCCGGATCCTTCTGCGGCGCCTCGCACAAGAAATGGTACTTCGGATCGATCTCATGCTTGTGCGGCACGATCTCCAGCACCAGCGGTGCGCGAGTTTCGCGGTTCTTCGGGAACTGACTGGCAGCCAGGAACAACCCCGAAGCACCGTCACGCAGCACGTAGGTATCGTCGACCTTCTCGCACTTGAGCTCAGGCATGTCCACCTTGTCCATCTTCGGTGGCGCCGCCTCACCGCTCTTGAGCAGTTTGCGAGTGTTCTTGCACGTCGGGTTGGTACAGCCAAAGAACTTGCCAAAACGGCCGGTCTTGAGCTGCATCTCGCTGCCGCACTTGTCGCACTCCAGGCTCGGCCCTTCGTATCCCTTGATGCGGTAGCTGCCCTCTTCGATCTCGTAGCCGACGCAGTCCGGGTTGTTACCGCAGATGTGCAGCTTGTGCTTCTCGTCGAGCAGGTACGCGTCCATCGCCGTGGCGCAGATCGGGCAGCGGTGCTTGCCCAGCAGCACGCGCGACTCCGATTCACCCTCGTCGTCCGCGGCAATTTCATCGCCCGGCACCAGGTTGACAGTGGCCTTGCAGCGTTCTTTCGGCGGCAGGCTGTAGCCAGAGCAACCGAGGAATACACCCGTGGAAGCGGTACGGATCATCATCGGCCGGCCACATTCCTTGCACGGAATGTGGGTCATGGTCGGCTGGTTGGCGCGCATGCCGCCTTCCGCCGATTCGGCAGTCTGCAGCTTCTTGCTGAAATCGCCATAGAACTCGTCCAGCACGTTCTTCCAGTCACGCTCGCCCTGGGCCACGTCGTCGAGGTTCTCCTCCATGCCGGCGGTGAACCCGTAGTCCATCAGGTTGGCGAAGCTTTCAGAAAGACGTTCGGTAACGATGTCGCCCATCTTCTCGGAGTAGAAACGGCGGTTGTGCAGCGTGACGTAGCCACGGTCCTGGATGGTGGAAATGATCGCCGCGTAGGTCGATGGGCGGCCAATGCCGCGTTTTTCCATTTCCTTGACCAGGCTGGCTTCGGTGAAGCGCGCCGGTGGCTTGGTGAAGTGCTGGCTCGGGTCGATCTGGATCAGCTTGAGTGATTCGCCCTGGACCATTTCTGGCAGTACGTCGTCCTCGCCCGGCTTGCTTTGTTGAGGCAGCACGCGGGTGTAACCGTCGAACTTGAGGATGCGACCTTTGGCGCGCAGCTCAAAGTCGCCCGCCGCCACGGTGACGCTGGTGGACAAGTACTGGGCCGGCGGCATCTGGCAGGCAAGGAACTGGCGCCAGATCAGCTCATACAGCCGCTCGGCGTCACGTTCCATGCCGTTGAGTTTGGTCGGATGGGTATTGACGTCGGAAGGACGAATCGCTTCGTGCGCTTCCTGGGCACCCGCCTTGCTGCCGTACACCACTGGCGCTTCCGGCAGGTATTGCTTGCCGAATTCGCGCTCGATGTAGCTGCGCGCCATGTCCAGGGCGTCGGCCGACAGGTTGGTCGAGTCAGTACGCATGTAAGTGATGTAACCCGCTTCGTAGAGTCGCTGGGCCATCATCATGGTCTTCTTCACCCCGAAGCCCAGGCGGTTGCTCGCCGCCTGCTGCAGGGTGGAGGTGATGAACGGTGCCGACGGCTTGCTGCTGGTCGGACGGTCTTCACGCTTGAGCACGCTGTAGCTGGAGGCCTTGAGCTTCTCCAGCGCGGCCATGGCCTGGGCTTCGTTGAGCGGCTTGAAAGCTTCGCCCTTCTCACGCGCCACTTCGAAACGCACCTTGGCATTTTTGCCGGTACCGAGGTCGGCGTGCACTTCCCAGTATTCTTCCGGGATGAAGGCGCGGATCTCGCGCTCACGCTCGACCACCAGCTTCACCGCCACCGACTGCACACGCCCGGCCGACAGGCCGCGGGCGATCTTGGCCCATAGCAGCGGCGAGACCATGTAGCCCACCACGCGATCGAGGAAGCGCCGCGCTTGCTGGGCGTTGACACGGTCGATGTCCAGCTCGCCCGGCTGCGAAAACGCATCCTGGATGGCTTTTTTGGTGATTTCGTTGAACACCACGCGCTTGTAGCGGGTGTCGTCGCCGCCGATGGCCTCGCGCAGGTGCCAGGCGATGGCTTCCCCCTCGCGGTCCAAGTCGGTTGCGAGATAGATGGTGTCGGCATCCTTGGCCAGGCGGCGCAGCTCTTCGATCACCTTTTCCTTGCCAGGCAGGATCTCGTACTTGGCCTTCCAGCCGTGCTCGGGGTCGACGCCCATGCGTGCCACCAGCTGACGCCGGGACTTTTCTTTCGGCGAAAGGGCCGGAGCCTCACCCGCAGCCTTGCCCCGCTTGGCAGCCGGCTCTTTGCTGGCGCTGGCCGAACCGCTGGTGGGGAGGTCACGGATGTGGCCGATACTCGACTTCACCACGTACTGGTTGCCCAGGTACTTGTTGATGGTCTTGGCCTTGGCCGGGGATTCCACAATGACCAGCGATTTGCCCATGGATCGGAGTATTCCTGAATCTGAAGATGAAAAACGCGTCAGGTGCCGGACGCGGCACCGCTATATATAGTGGCGAAACAGTGAGGTCAAGCGCAGTCGATCATTCGTGCGCCTTGCCAAGCAGTTCCGGCAACCCCGCTTCGGCCTTGACCAAAGCAAAGCGTGGCACCTGCTCGCCGTCAACCTCGACGGACTCCTGGAACATCGACAGTGGCCGCACCCAGAAGCTGTAATCACCATACAGGCATTGGTAGAAGACCATCCACTCTTCGCTCTCGGAGTGCCGTGCGACACTGAAGACACGGTACTCAGGCCCTTTGTAATGCCGGTATACGCCTGGTTGTATCTGCATGTCGCCTTTCCTCTTGAAACAAAATCTGTAAAAAACAAAAACCGGGGCACAGGGCCCCGGCTGCTGCCTTGCAACGCGATCAGACGCGTTCGAAGACCGTGGTAATGCCCTGGCCGAGGCCGACGCACATGGTGGCGACACCCAGGGTACCGCCATTCTGCTTCATGACGTTGAGCAGGGTGCCGGAAATCCGTGCACCCGAGCAACCGAACGGATGGCCCAAAGCGATGGCGCCGCCGTGCAGGTTAACCTTCTCATTCATCTTGTCGAGCACTTTCAGATCTTTGAGCACTGGCAGGGCCTGTGCGGCAAAGGCTTCGTTGAGCTCGATGAAGTCGATGTCGGCCATGGTCAAACCGGCGCGCTTGAGGGCTTTCTGGGTCGACGGCACTGGGCCGTAGCCCATGATTGCCGGGTCCACACCCGCGACGGCCATGGAACGGATTACCGCCAATGGCTGAATGCCGAGGTCCATCGCGCGCTGGCCAGACATGACGATCATGCACGAAGCGCCGTCGGTGATCTGCGACGAGGTACCAGCAGTGACGGTACCGCCTTTGGGGTTGAACGCTGGCTTCAGCGATGCCAGGCCTTCGAGGGTGGTTTCCGGGCGAATGGTCTCGTCGAAGTCGAAGACCTTCAGGAAACCGTTCTCGTCGTAGCCCTGCATCGGGATGATCTCATCCTTGAACTTGCCTTCGACCGTCGCCTTGTGGGCGAGTTGATGCGAACGCACGCCGAACAGGTCTTGCTGCTCACGGGTGATGCCGTGCATCTTGCCAAGCATCTCGGCGGTAAGGCCCATCATCCCGGAAGCTTTGGCGGCGTGCAAGGACAGGTGCGGGTTGGGGTCGACGCCATGCATCATGCTGACGTGGCCCATGTGCTCGACACCACCGACCACGAACACGTCGCCATTGCCGGTCATGATCGCCTGGGCGGCAGTGTGCAACGCACTCATCGACGAGCCGCACAGGCGGCTGACAGTCTGGGCGGCCGAGGTGTGCGGGATCTGGGTCATCAGCGAGGCCATGCGGGCGATGTTCCAGCCCTGCTCCAGGGTCTGGTTGACGCAGCCCCAGATCACGTCCTCGACTTCTTTCGGGTCGACCTTGCCATTGCGCTCAAGCAACTTGCTGATCAGGTGCGCCGACATGTCTTCGGCGCGGGTGTTGCGGTGCATGCCACCCTTGGAGCGGCCCATCGGGGTGCGACCGAAGTCGACAATCACGACGTCTCTTGGATTCAGGCTCATATCAAATTTCTCGCTCTAGCTCGTTGACCACTCAGTTGAAGAAGCGCTGGCCGTTCTTGGCCATTTCACGCAGCTTCGCGGTCGGGTGGTACAGCGGCCCAAGGTCGGCGTACTGGTCGGCCAGGGCAACGAATTCAGCCACACCGATCGAGTCGATGTAGCGCAGCGCACCACCGCGGAACGGAGGGAAACCAATGCCGTAGACCAGGCCCATGTCAGCTTCGGCAGCGGTCTCGACGATGCCGTCTTCCAGGCAGCGCACGGTCTCCAGGCACAGCGGGACCATCATCCAGTTGATGATGTCCTCATCAAGGACTTCACGCTGCTCGAAGACGACGGGCTTGAGCACGTCGAGCACGGTGGCATCGAAGACTTTCTTCGGCTTGCCGCGCTTGTCGGTCTCATAGGCGTAGAAGCCTTTGCCGTTCTTCTGACCCAGGCGGTTGGCCTCGTACAGGGCATCGACAGCGGAGCGACGGTCGTCCTTCATACGGTCCGGGAAGCCATCGGCCATCACGTCACGACCATGGTGGCCGGTGTCGATGCCCACCACGTCCATCAGGTAGGCAGGGCCCATCGGCCAGCCGAACTTCTCCATGACTTTGTCGATACGTACGAAGTCGACACCGGCGCTGACCAGCTTGGCGAAGCCGCCGAAGTACGGGAACAGTACGCGGTTCACCAGGAAGCCCGGGCAATCGTTGACCACGATCGGATTCTTGCCCATCTTCTTGGCGTAAGCCACGGTGGTGGCAACCGCCACTTCACTGGACTTCTCGCCACGGATGACCTCCACCAGCGGCATCATGTGCACCGGATTGAAGAAGTGCATGCCGACGAAGTTTTCCGGCCGCTTGAGCGCCTTGGCCAACAAGTTGATGGAGATGGTCGAGGTGTTGGAGGCGAGGATCGCATCCGCCTTCACCTGGCCTTCCACTTCCGCCAGCACGGCCTGTTTGACTTTCGGATTTTCGACCACGGCCTCGACGACGATGTCGACGTTGGCGAAATCACCGTAGGACAGGGTTGGACGAATGGCGTTGAGTGCCTCGGCCATTTTCGCCGGGGTCAGGCGACCTTTTTCGACGCGATTGCCGAGCAGCTTGGAAGCCTCGTTCAAGCCCAGCTGGATGGCGTCTTCGCGGATGTCCTTCATCAGGATCGGCGTGCCCTTGACCGCCGACTGGTAGGCGATACCGCCGCCCATGATGCCGGCGCCGAGCACGGCAGCCTGCTTCACGTCGCGAGCGATTTCGTCGTGGGCCTTGGCCTTGCGCTTGAGCTCCTGGTCATTCAGGAACAGACCGATCAGGCTTTCGGCGACCGAGGTCTTGGCCAGCTTGGCAAAACCCGCGGCTTCAACTTCCAGGGCCTTGTCACGGCCAAAGTTGGCGGCTTTCTGGATGCTCTTGATGGCTTCGACCGGGGCCGGGTAGTTCGGACCGGCCTGGCCTGCGACGAAGCCCTTGGCGGTCTCGAAGGCCATCATCTGCTCGATGGCATTGAGCTTGAGCTTTTCCAGCTTTGGCTGGCGCTTGGCCTTGTAATCCAGCTCGCCGCTGATGGCGCGCTTGATCAGGTCCAGGGCACCGGCCTGCAACAGCTCAGGCGCAACCACGGCGTCGACGGCACCGACTTTGAGGGCGTCTTCGGCACGGTTTTCCTTGCCGGCGGCGATCCACTCGATGGCGTTGTCCGAACCGATCAGGCGTGGCAGGCGCACGGTACCGCCAAAGCCCGGGTAGATGCCCAGTTTGACTTCCGGCAGGCCGATCTTGGCGGTGCTGGACATGACCCGGTAGTCGGCCGCCAGGCACATTTCCAGGCCACCACCCAGCGCGATGCCGTTGATCGCGGCAACGGTCGGCACTTCGAGGTCTTCGAAGGCATTGAAGATGCGGTTGGCTTCCAGGTTGCCGGCGACCAGCTCGGCCTCGGGCAGCTTGAAGTTGTCGACGAACTCGGTGATGTCGGCGCCGACGATGAACACGTCCTTGCCACTGCTGACGATCACGCCCTTCACCGAGGCGTCGGCCTTGATGGCATCGACGGCCTGGCGCAGCTCGTCCAGGGTCAGGCGGTTGAACTTGTTGACGGACTCACCCTTGAGGTCGAACTTCAGTTCGACGATGCCACTTTCAAGAGCCTTAACCGTGATGGCTTTACCTTCGTAAATCATCAACTGATCTCCACGATATGGAAGCTGAACTGTACACGCCGATCGCTGGTGGAAAGCAGCCGTTCGCTGCCCTTGCCCAGGCACACCCGTCAGCGCGCTAGTCGGAACTATGAATGAGCGGTGTGACATACAAACGCTCAATTCATACGCCCGTTTGATTTGGGTATGCACACATTCTCCGAAAAGATCGGCGTTGTCAAATGATCTAAAGCACCGTGAAAACGCGACTTTCCGGTCACTTTGTATCGTCCTGGTACAAATCATGGTGACAGTGATTGCCGATCATTCATGTCAGCGATTGACCACATAGAAAGCCTGCCGCTGCATTTTTTTCATGCACCGCCCCACAGGATGGCTACACTGCGACTGGCTTGAAGAAATTCCCGGCCTGCCTGGCCTTTTCTGCGCGGCAGAAACGACAAAGCGGCAACCTGGCACCTACCCTCATTGGGGTGCTGCCAGGTTGCCGCTTTGTCGTTATGGAGGCGTTAAGCGAGGGTTTCGAAGGCGTGGGCAATATCCTGCAACACAGATTTATCGCCACGCTCGCTCCAGTACAGGGCAATCATGCGCTTATCGGCTTCGACCTTGTAGACGGTTGCAGGCAGCCGCGTGAACACCTCGTTCAGGCGCGGTTCTTCACACACTTCACGCCACTGGTTCCACCACACCCCTGGGCTGACCTGCCAGTAACACCAGCTGTCCTCGCGCCCCCGACTGCGCCCGCGGTGGTACTGCGGGCATGGGCTCGGCGGCTCTTTTTCCAGCCAGTGCGGCCACTGCTGCGGCGCCAGCTGCATGGCCAAACCCATGCGCCGCGCTTCCAGGCGCAGGCTCATCTGCTCACCCTGCTTGCGCGACTGGCGCAGCCAGGCGAACGGGCTGAGAATCAGCGCAAGGATTGACACCACCAGCAATACCGTCATATCTGTAGATCCCATAAAGCGTTGCAAATGAGCGGGTTACTCGGTTTCACGGAAGATCCGCCCGAAAGCGACCATACTTCTACTATCGCGATTGTCAGGAGTACTGCACATGTCCTATGAACATCTTCTGGTCGCTGTCGACCTGACCGAAGAATGCGACCCGGTGATCAAGCGCGCCAAGGCAATTGCTCTGGCGAGCGGCGCGAAGGTATCACTGGTCCACATCGTCGAGCCCATGGCCATGGCCTTTGGCGGTGACGTGCCGATGGACCTGTCGCAGTTGCAACAGCAGCAGTTCGACCAGGCGAAGGAGCGCATGGAGCGTCTGTTCAACAAATACCCGGATATCAATCGTGGCGATTCGCATCTGGTCTATGGCCAGCCGCGCCAGGAAATCCACCAACTGGCCAAAGACCAGAAGTGCGACCTGATCGTGGTCGGCAGCCATGGCCGGCATGGGCTGGCGCTTCTGCTGGGATCTACCGCCAATGACGTGCTGCACGGCGCGCCGTGCGATGTGCTGGCGGTGCGGTTGCAGAAGAAGGAATGATCTAGCCTGCACCGGCCTCTTCGCGGGACAAGCCCGCTCCCACAGATACTATGCACACCTTGTGATTTGTGCAGTACCTGTGGGAGCGGGCTTGCCCCGCGAAGAGGCCGGTGCAGACTAAAAGCAAATCAACCTTCCAGCTCAGCCCAGCGCTCTACCAAGGCATCCAGCTCGCCCTGCATCTGCTCCAGCTTCGCCAGCACCGCTGCGGTTTCCTCGATAGGCCGCTGATAGAAGCCCGGTGCAGCAACCTCTTCCTGAGCCACTGCCATACGCTGCTCGACTGCGTCGATCTGCCCAGGCAGCATCTCCAGCTCACGCTGCAGCTTGTAGCTGAGTTTTTTCTTCGACGCATCGGCCACGGCTGCCACTGGAGCTGTTGCGGCTTGCACTTCCTGCTTCTCGACCACCGCACTGTTGAGCTCGGACTTGCCGCTCTTGCTCTCGGTCACGCCCAACAGCCGCGGCGAACCGCCCTGACGAATCCAATCCTCATAGCCGCCGACATACTCGCGCACCTTGCCCTCGCCTTCGAACACCAGGGTGCTGGTGACGACGTTGTCGAGGAAGGCCCGGTCGTGGCTGACCATCAGTACGGTGCCCTTGTAGTTGGACAGCACTTCTTCCAACAGCTCGAGGGTTTCCACATCCAGGTCGTTGGTCGGTTCGTCCAATACCAGCAAGTTGGCTGGTTTACTGAACAGCTTGGCCAGCAGCAGGCGCGCACGCTCGCCACCCGACAGCGCTTTGACCGGTGTGCGGGCACGCTGCGGGCTGAACAGGAAATCGCCGAGGTAGCTGAGCACGTGGCGGTTCTGGCCGTCGATTTCGATGAAATCGCGGCCTTCGGCCAGGTTGTCGATCACGGTCTTTTCCAGCTCAAGCTGGTGGCGCATCTGGTCGAAGTAGGCCACTTCCAGCTTGGTGCCGCGCTCAACCTTGCCAGAGGTGGGTTCCAGGTCGCCGAGCATCAGCTTGAGCAACGTAGTTTTGCCGGTACCGTTGGCACCCAGCAGGCCAATACGGTCCTGACGCTGCAGAACCATGGAGAAGTCCTTGACCAACATAGGACCTTCGGCGTGATGGAAACTGACGTTTTCCAGCACCATGACCTGCTTGCCGGACTTGTCCGCCGCCTCGATCTGGATGTTGGCCTTGCCCTGACGCTCCCGGCGCTCACCGCGCTCTACACGCAAAGCCTTGAGTGCACGCACACGGCCTTCGTTGCGGGTACGACGGGCCTTGATGCCCTGGCGAATCCACACCTCTTCCTGGGCCAGGCGCTTGTCGAACAGCGCATTGGCGGTCTCTTCGGCCGCCAGCGCCGCTTCCTTGTGCACCAGGAAGCTGGCGTAATCGCCGTTCCAGTCGATCAGCCCACCGCGGTCCAGTTCGAGGATCCGCGTGGCCAGGTTCTGCAGGAAGGAACGGTCGTGGGTGATGAACAGCACCGCACCGTTGAAGCCGCGCAGGGCCTCTTCGAGCCAGGCGATGGCACCGATGTCCAGGTGGTTGGTCGGTTCATCGAGCAGCAGCAGGTCGGGTTCCGAGACCAACGCCTGTGCCAGCAGCACACGGCGGCGCCAGCCACCGGACAGCTCGGCCAGAGTCTTGTCGGCCGGCAGTTGCAGACGGCTCAAGGTGCTTTCCACCACTTGCTGCAAGCGCCAGCCATCACGGGCTTCGAGCTCGTGCTGGACGTGCATGAGCTTGTCCAGGTCGTCGTCGCCCTGGATGTTCTGGCTGAGGTGATGGAACTGCGCCAGCAACTCGCCAACGCCATCCAGGCCTGCGGCCACCACGTCGAACACCGTCCGCTCATCAGCGACCGGCAGCTCCTGCGGCAACTCGCCGATCTTGAGGCCGGGGGCGCGCCAGATCTCACCGTCATCGCCTTTCTGCTCGCCCTTGACCAGGCGCAGCATGCTCGACTTACCGGTGCCGTTGCGGCCGATGATGCACACCCGCTCGCCACGGGCGATCTGCCAGGACACTTTGTCCAGCAGCGGCATCGCGCCGAATGCAAGCGACACATCGCTGAATTTGAGCAGGGTCATGTTCGTCTCCAGAAAGCGGGCGCGCATTCTACCTGAGTTGGGCCATTCCGGCATTAAGTTGACTGCGCTGCCAGGGCATTGCGACATCCGGTCGATGTTAATGCCTTGATACAAGCGCAGTGCTTTCACCCGTAGCCGGCAAACGGCTAAGCTAACGCAATAGCTTCCAACAGTGCTGGCATCGCCGTCACTTTCCCATGGTTCAAACGCCCGGACGTATCATGCGCAGCCGCCTGTTACAGATTGCCTCCTGCCTGCTGCTTAGCGCCGCCACCGCCAGTGCGGCGCAGGCCATCGACCTCTCACAGCAACGTCAGTACTACGACGAGGCCAAGCGCGCGCTGGCCAAGGGCGACAAGGGCCCTTACCTGCGTTACTCCCAGGCCCTGCGCGACTACCCGCTCACGCCCTATCTGGCCTACGACGAACTCACCGCGCGCCTGAAAAGCGCCAGCAACGAGGAAATCGAAGGTTTCCTGGCCAAGCATGGCGACCTGCCCCAGGCCAACTGGATGAAGCTGCGCTGGTTGCGCTGGCTGGCCGAGCGTGGCGAGTGGAATACATTCGTCAAATACTACGACCCCAAACTCAATTTCACCGAACTGGACTGCCTCAACGGTCAGTACCAGCTGAGCCACGGCAAGCGAGCCGAAGGCTACGCCAGTGCCGAAAAGCTGTGGAACGTGGGCAAGTCGCAACCGGCCGCCTGCGACACCTTGTTCGGCATGTGGGCCGCCGAGGGGCAGCTGACGGAGGCCAAACGCTGGAATCGCGCAAAGCTGGCAGCCCAGGCGCGCAACTATACCCTCGCCAACAACCTGGTCAGCTCGCTCACCACCCTGGCCCCACAGGGCCGCCTCTTGGTCGATGTGGCGCAAAAGCCCGAGCTGCTGAACCAGCCGTCGCGCTTCACCCCGGTCAATGAAGCCATGTCCGACGTGGTCAGCCTGGGCCTTCGCCGCCTGGCCCGCCAGAACCCGGAGCGCGCCATGGCGCTGCTCGATGACTACGCCCAGCGCATGCATTTCTCCCGCGACGAGAAGGTCGCCATTGCCCGCGAGATCGGCCTGACCTTGGCGCGCCGCTACGACCCGCGCGCCCTCGACCTGATGACCCGTTACGACCCGGAGCTGCGCGACAATACCGTTAGCGAGTGGCGTCTGCGCCTGCTCCTGCGCCTTGGCCGCTGGGAGGACGCCTACGAGCTGACCAAGCGCCTGCCGCAGGACCTGGCCAGCAGCAACCGCTGGAAGTATTGGCAGGCGCGCAGCCTGGAACTGGCGCAGCCGAACAACCCGCAGATCCCCCAGCTGTACAAGATGGTGGCGCGCGAGCGTGACTTCTATGGTTTCCTCGCCGCCGACCGGGCGCAGACACCGTACCAGCTGAACAATCGACCGCTGGTGCTGAGCCCGCAACTGGTCAAAAAAGTGCGCAATACCCCGGGCGTCCAGCGCGCCCTGGAGTTTCACGCCCGCGGCCAGATCGTCGATGGCCGTCGCGAGTGGTATCACGTCAGCCGCCACTTCAACCGCGACGAGATGGTTGCCCAGGCGCGCCTGGCCTATGACCTGCGCTGGTACTTCCCGGCCATTCGCACCATCAGCCAGGCGCAGTACTGGGACGATCTGGACATCCGTTTCCCGATGGCCCACCGCGACACCCTGGTGCGTGAGGCCAAGGTACGCGGGCTGCATTCGAGCTGGGTGTTCGCCATCACCCGCCAGGAAAGCGCCTTCATGGAGGATGCACGCTCCAGCGTGGGCGCCAGCGGCCTGATGCAGCTGATGCCGGCCACCGCCAAGGAAACCGCGCGTAAGTTCAGCATTCCACTGGCGTCACCGCAGCAGGTGTTCAACCCGGACAAGAACATTCAGCTCGGCGCGGCCTACCTGAGCCAGGTGCACGGCCAGTTCAACGGCAACCGAGTACTGGCCTCGGCAGCCTATAACGCAGGCCCAGGGCGCGTGCGCCAGTGGCTCAAGGGTGCCAAGCACTTGAGCTTCGATGTGTGGGTGGAATCGATCCCGTTCGACGAGACGCGCCAGTACGTACAGAACGTGCTGTCGTACTCGGTGATCTACGGGCAGAAGCTCAATTCACCGCAGCCGTTGGTGGATTGGCACGAGCGGTATTTCGACGATATGTGAATCAGTTCCGCCCCCTTCGCGGGGCAAGCCCGCTCCCACAGGTGCTCACTAGTTTCAGATTCAGTGGCAAACTGTGGGAGCGGGCTTGCCCCGCGAAGAGGCCAGCACCAACAAGCACTATTCCAGCACTTCTACGTCCATCCCCACCTCAACCCGCCCACTGCCATCCACCGCCAGGTTCTGCCCGAACAGAATATCCCCTTCCTTTTCCCGGAAGGTCTTCAGCGTGGTCAATGGCTCACGGTCCAGACTGCGCTCCCCAGTTGCAGGATCAAGCGTGGTTAAAATGCAACGCACGCTGGGCTTGAGCACGCGAAACTCCAGCTCGCCAATACGAATCCGCTTCCAACCATCTTCGGCAAACGGCTCAGCCCCCTGCACGACCAGATTCGGGCGAAATCGCAGCATCTCCATAGGGCGGCCAATCCGCCTGCTTAGCTCATCGAGTGAGCCTTGCCCTATCAGCAACAACGGAAACCCATCGGGGAACGCCGCCCGATCACTGTTCAAGCCATAACCGCTGGGCAAGTAGCGTGCTCGTTGTTCCGGGCAATAAACCAGACGCACAGGCTTACCGAGCAACTGCGACAACCAGGCCGCCGCTGCGTCGCCGCCATCGGGCACGCGCAGGGTGTCACGCCAGATCGTCACACCGCGCAGGTCATCATCGGCAGGTGGCAGCGCCACGTGCAACGGCTCCATCCCCGTAGCCTCCAGCAACAACCCGCCATCCGGACCGTCGCTCGCCTTGAGCCGGCCAAGCAGCGGCCAGGCGCGCTGGGTAAGAAAGCGGCCATTCTCTTCCTCGACCACCATCCAGCGTCGATCACCCAGCAATCCCAGGTGCCCCACCGACGAACCCTGCAGGCGTTGCGCCTGCCCCGACTTCACCGGATAACGATACAACTCACTCAGATACATCCCTGCCTGCCTCGTGCCACGCCAAAAGCCGAGCTTAAACCCGGTAGGCGGAGAGATCACGCAGTGGTTGTATCCAGGAGCAGGCGTTGCTTGACCACATCGACAAGGCGATCAGGCTGGAACTTTGAGAGAAAATTGTCACAGCCGACCTTTTTGACCATGGACTCATTGAAGCTGCCAGACAGCGAGGTATGCAGCACCACGTAGAGCTTGCGCAGACGCGCATCATTGCGGATTTCGGTAGTCAGCCGGTAACCGTCCATTTCGGGCATCTCTGCGTCGGTGAACACCATCAGCAGTTTTTCGCAGACATCCTCGCCCGCATCGGCCCAGCCCTTGAGCATACGCAAGGCTTTCAACCCATCACTGGCCACGTGCAGTTTCACCCCCAGTTGCGACAGGGTGTCGCGCAGTTGCGCCAGGGCCACGCTGGAGTCGTCCACCAGTAGCACTTCCCGTCCACGGGCGCGGGCTAGGACCGGGTCGGCGAGCTTGTCGTTGGACACCTTTGCGCTGTAGGGCACGATCTCGGCCAGCACCTTTTCCACGTCGATCACTTCCACCAGCTTGTCCTCCACCTTGGTGATGGCGGTCAGGTAATGCTGGCGGCCGGCACTGGTAGGCGGCGGCATAATGGCTTCCCAGTTCATGTTGACGATACGGTCGACCCCGCCCACCAGGAACGCCTGCACCGAGCGGTTGTACTCGGTAACGATGATGGTGCTGTCCGGCCCAGGGGTCAGCGGCCGCATGCCGATGGCCTGAGACAGATCGATCACTGGCAAGGTCTGCCCACGCAGGTTGACCACGCCACAGACGAAAGCGTGGCGCTGGGGCATCAAGGTCAGCTTGGGCAATTGCAGCACTTCCTGCACCTTGAATACGTTAATGGCGAACAGCTGACGTCCTGCCAGACGAAACATCAGGATTTCCAGGCGGTTCTCACCCACCAGTTGCGTGCGTTGGTCTACCGTGTCGAGAATGCCAGCCATTGGAAAAAGCCCCGGGAAATGTCAATTGATCCATCTAGTATCGGCGGCTCGCAGCGCAGCTTGACCCTTGAATGAAAATGCCGCTTAGGTAATTGATATCACATTACCATCATGCTTTACTGGGCAAGTCCCAACTTGGATCCATTGCTGGGGCAACCTGTCGCACCTTAGCCCCCATCAGGGAAACCCCTAGCGGCAATCAGGTGCAACCTGATATTCGCGATATCCATTAGCCATTAATGTGACGCCATTCTCACTGCATGAATGGAGTCAGGCTTTTGCTAGCGATCGACATGGCTTGGCCATCCCCCGCTCCCGCCCTGCGCGCCGGAGCCTCATGATGGAAAGCACAGCCTTCAACAGCAGCGCACTGCAAGAGTTCTTGCTGGATGCGCAAGTCTTGCTGACCCAGTCTCAGGAATGCCTGCAGCACCTTGAACTGATCGACAACGACCCCGACGCCTGCCATTGCCTCGACAACGCCCTCGATACCCTCGCCCGGCGCGCCAGCGGCCTGGGCTTGCTCGAAGTGGCGCATTACACCTGTGCGCTGCAGCAGCTGCTCGCCCCGGCATGCCGACACTTGCACCTGCACAGCAAGGCCCTACCTGCGCTGTCTGCATGCTTGACCTTGCTGGCGTGGCAACTGGAACTGGTCGACAAGCAAACCGGGCGACTGGCCCTCGATGCCAGTGAACAAATCGCTCTGCTGGCCGAACTTGCAACCACGCTGGATCAGCCGCTACCGCAAACGTGTGCGCCTTGCCACGACACCGCGTGCATTCACCCGCACAAGGCGGACCCCGCCTTGTCCAGCCTGCCAACTCAGGCGCACTAGCGGGCGCTTTTATCGTGCAACTAAGTGCATTATTCAAGAACAACGGAGAAGGAACTTGCCCGGCGCTGCAAGTTCCGACGCTTGCACGCTTATTGCTGTCAGAAACGTTGGATTTACTACAGCCTTCATCGGCGCGCGCAATATCACTTGGCCACCCAGCAGCCCCCGGAAACCCTGAGGTTTCAAAGCATTACCCAGCCGCGACCAGAGCAGCACGAAGTGTTACCATGCGCACTAACTAGCATTGGCCACCCGTATCTCGGCGATTGTTGAAAGCACCTTGCCAAGCCCTGGGCAAGTCAGGTGCAAGGCCTCCATCAGCAAGAATTCAGTGGCATCCCATCTATGCTCCCACGCTTGAAGATCCCTCTGCGTTGCCGTTCCCGCGCCCCCTTGCTGCGTTGGGCGACCGCATTGCTGTGCGTGGCTTCGCTGTCGGCCAACCTGCTGCTGTGCCTCAGTGGCCAAGCACTGCCTGTCAGCCTGTTATTGCTGCAATTGGCAGCCATGCTCGGGGTCGGCTGGCACCTGAGCCACGGCGCACGCTCGATCAGCCTGCGCCCGGCAGAGCTGGCCGACCGCATGCTCAAGGTCCAGGAAAGTGAACGTCAGCACTTGAGCCGTGAACTGCATGACGACATCGGCCAGTTGCTCACCGCCGCCAAACTCCAGCTGGAATGGATGCAAAGACGGCTGCCGAGCGATTTGCAGGCGCACTGCGGCGGTCTGCGCAGCACCCTTGAAGATACCTTGAGCAAAGTGCGCGACGTCTCCGCCATCCTCAATCCCCGGCAACTGGCCAGCCTGGGCCTGGAAGCCAGCCTACGCGCGCATTTGGTGCGCACCCTGGCAAGCACCGACATGCACTGGAGCCTGGAGTGCCATCAGCGCCTGGGCGGTATTTCCGAAGATGTGGCCATGGCCGCCTTCCGCATTACCCAGGAAGCGCTCACCAATATCCTGCGCCATGCCAAGGCGCGCAACTTGATTGTCCGCCTGCAGCGCAGCCCTGCGGGGCTGTTGCTGTCGATTCAGGACGATGGCCAGGGCTTCATCCCTGCCGTCAACCCGGCCGAGGCAGGCCAGCGCGGCATGGCTGGCATGCAGGAGCGCGCCACAGCACTGCAAGGCAACCTGGAAATCACTAGCCAGCTCGGCCTGGGCACGCGGATCGAGGTGTTGTTCCCGTGGCCACCGCGCACCCACGAACGCGCCAGGACCCCTGCTTCCCGATGACCTCCAGACTGCTGCTGATAGATGACCATTCACTGATCCGCGCCGGAGTCCGCGCGCTGGTTTCCGACATCCCGGGCTACGCCGTGGTGGGCGAGGCCGATGATGGCGACCAGTTGCTTGAGCAGGTTCAGCAACTGGCGCCCGACATCGTGTTGCTGGACATCTCCATGCGCTCGACCAGCGGCCTCGATGCCCTTACCCTGCTGCGCGCCACTGGCAATACCTGCAAAGTGCTCATCCTGTCCATGCACACCGACCCAGACATGATCATGCGGGCCCTGGAGAGCGGCGCCCACGGCTACCTGCTCAAGGATGCCACCGCAACCGAGCTTGAGCAGGCCCTGGCCGCGTTGCGCAATGGCGAGCGCTACCTCAGCCCCGCCATTGCCCACACCGTTATCAACCAGGCCCTGATGCGGTCGCAGCAGGGCATGCAACCCAACGCCGACCGCCACAACCTGACCGCTCGGCAGCTGGAAATCCTGCGTTTGATCGTGCGCGGCAAATCCACCCGCGAGATCGCCGCCGGCCTTGGCCTTTCGATCAAAACCGTCGAAACCCATCGGTCGCAGATCATGAAACGCCTGCAGATCTACGACGTCGCCGGTCTTGTGCTATTTGCCGTACGCGAAAAAATCATCAGGCTGGACGACTGAGCAGCGGCGAGTTCGGCGGCAAGTGCACCCGCAACGCCGCAGGCACGGACTCGAAGCGCAGGCTCTCGGCCTGCAACGGTTCGCCGTCAAGGTTGATGTCCAGGCCTTGGGAGCTCTTGATTTCGACCCAGGGCAAACGCGCACGCACGAACAACCCTTCCCCGGCCAACAGGTCGCGCAGCGCGCCGACCATTTCCTGTGGTGCTGGCAGAATGGCAATGTCGAGCAAGCCGTCATCCACCACTGCCTCGGCGCACAACACTTGCCCGCCACCGGCTTGTCGACCATTGCCGATGCCCAGTGCCAGCAAGTCGCCTTGCCATTGGAAGTCCGGGCCGGTCAGTTCCACCGAGGCGGCCTGCAGTTCGCTGAAACGTGACAACCCGGTGAACAGGTAGGCCGCCGCACCCAGCACTTTCTTCAGGTCTTCGGACGTGTTGGCCGTGACCTGGCTGCCGAAACCGCCCGTGGCCATGTTCAGGAACAGTTGGTCGCCTACCTTGCCCAGGTCGATCGGCCGTGCCGGCAGGTCCAACAGCGCCAGGGCTTCGGCCGGCTGTAACGACACCCCGGCGGCCTTGGCGAAGTCATTGGCGGTGCCCAGCGGCAGCAACGCCAGGCTAGCCTCGGTGTCGGCCTGGCCCATGGCTTCAGCCACATCGCGCAACGTCCCATCACCGCCCCCCGCGACCACATGGGTGTAGCCGGCCGCCAATGCTTCATCGACCAGCCGCTGTGCATCACCCGCCTCCCAGGTCACCCGAACATCCAGCGTCCAACCACGCTCGCGTTGCGCGACCACGGCCTTGCGCACCTCTTCGTTCATCGCCTGCTTGCCATGCAGGATCACTATCGCCTTGCGCATCGCGCTTCTCCATGGGGACCGATCAGTCAAAATCTCGACCATCGCCAGGGGCATAATGCTGCATGCAGCGGAAAAATAATCGCCAAACCAAGACATGATCAAAGTGCCGAGCAGCGGGTATTTGGGCGAAGAACAAATCGTGCGCTTTACTGATAGCTATGGACGCGTCCCGGCAGCCGCCATCGGCTGACTGCCAACGGGCGCGTTTTTTGTCCGCGGCCTTTAACGAGGATTGTGGTTCATGCGCATACTCTGGACACTGCCCTACCTGCCCTGGCCCACCACCAGCGGCAGCAAGACCCGGCAATACCACCTGCTGCGTGCGCTCGCGCAGCATGGCCACCGGATCACCTTGCTGGTGCAGTCGAAGATACCGCTCAATGATGCCACCCGCGAGGCCCTCGAACCGCTGGTCGAGCGCCTGATCGTGCTGCCCCGACGGGCATTGCACAGTCCGCTCAACCTGCTCGCCTCACCGATCATCGATTACCCGATGCGCGCCATCATCAATGGCTTGGCGCCCTGCCTGCGGCATCGCTTCGAGCAGTTGCTGGACGAACCTTGGGACGTTATCCAGATTGAGCACAGCTATGGTTTTCAACCTTTTGAAAAGGCCCTGCAGGCGCGCGGCGCGCCCTACATGCTCAGCGAGCACACCCTCGAATCGGTGATGGGCGCCGCCTGCCACGACCGCTTGCCCCTGTGGCTGCGCCCGCTCAATGCGTTCGACCGCTGGCGCTACCGCCGCTGGGAGCAACGCGTGCTGCGCCAGCCCAGTGAAGTGGTAGCGGTGAGCAGCCATGATGCCGAACTGATCAGCCAGATCAGTGGGCGCCCGGTGAATGTGGTGGTCAATGGTGTGGATTGCGATTACTACCAGGATGTGCGCCCTTCTCTGCACAGCCAGCGCCTGCTGTTTGTCGGCAATTTCGAGTACGGCGCCAACTTGGAAGCTATCGAATGGGCGCTGGAAGAAATCCTTCCACAAGTCTGGATGAGCAATCCGGCGGTACGCCTGGCCATTGCCGGGCATGCCCTGCCGGCCAGCTGGAAGCTGCACTGGAACGACCCGCGCATCGAATGGGTTGGCTACCGCCCCGACCTGCGCGAACTGCAACGGCGCTCGGCGCTGTTCTTCGCACCCTTGCGCTACGCCGGCGGCTCCAAGGTGAAGATCCTTGAAGCCATGGCCGCCGGGCTACCCGTGATCACCACCGGCAAAGGTGTTTCAGGCCTTGCGGTGAACAATGGCGAGCATTACCTGGGCAGCGATGACGGCGGCCAGCTGGCCCTGCTGATCACCCAGTTGCTCAACCAACCCTGGCGCATGTGCCAACTCAGCGAAGCCGGCCGTCAGTTTGCCCGGCAGCGTCACGACTGGAGCGTGGCGGCCCAGCAATTGGAGAACGTACACATGCGCCTGACCCAGTCGGCACCTGCCGATGCCTCGCAACCCGCTGGCGCCTGGCTCGGGCGGTCAACCAAGTAGTTCGCTCAAAGGTATGAACGGCACGCTGTCACCCTGCTGTGGCGTGCTACCTTCGCGCACCTCCACCAAACCCTCGGCCCAGGCGGCGCTGCGCAGCACGCCGGAGCTTTGATTCTTGTAGATACGTACGCGACCGTTGTCGATGCGTGCGCGCAGGTACTCGCGGCGGGTACCTGCCTTGGGCCAATCGAACCCTGCGGGTACGTCGAAACGCAGTGGCGTGACCTCGGCAACGCCCTGGCGACGCAGCAGGTACGGGCGCGTCAGCAGGCCAAAGGTCACCAGCGTCGACGCCGGGTTACCTGGCAGGCCGATCACGGGGACGCCTTGATAGTGGCCAAAGGTCAGCGGCTTGCCTGGCTTGATCGCCAACTTCCACAAGGCCAGCTCGCCGGCTTCGCGCAGGGCTGCGCCGAGGTAATCGGCTTCGCCCACCGAAACGCCCCCGGTGGACAGAATCAGGTCGACATCGCCCAAGCTGGCCAGGCACTGGCGGGTGCGTACCAGGTCATCGGGAAGGATACCCATGTCGCGCACCTCGCAGCCCAGACGCTGCAACCAGCTGACCAGCAGGCGCCGGTTGCTGTTGTAGATCTGCCCTGGGCCCAATGGCAGGCCTGGCTCGACCAGCTCGTCACCCGTCGACAACACCGCCACGCGCACCCGCCGCACCACTTCAAGCTGCGCATGCCCCAGGGTCGCGGCCAGGCCCAGCTCGATAGGCCCCAGGCGCGTGCCAGCCGCCATGACCTGTTCGCCCTTGCGGGTTTCCTGGCCCTGAGGGCGCACGTTCTGGTCGAGCCTGAGCGGCTCGAGGAAGCGCACCCGGCCATCCTCGAGCACCTCGGTGTTTTCCTGCATCTCGACGCAATCGGCCCCGGCCGGAAGCGGCGCGCCGGTGAAAATCCGCGCACAGGTACCAGGCTGCAAGGGCTCGGGCGCGTGACCGGCGAAAATACGTTGGCTGACCGACAGGGGTTCACCCTGGCAATCGGCGAGGCGTAACGTATAGCCGTCCATGGCGCTGTTCGGCCAGGGCGGCAGGTCGAGCGAGGCCACCAGATCGGTTGCCAACACCCGGCCCTCGGCGTCGGCCAGCGAGACGGTCTCGACGTCCTCGATCGGCGCTGCCTCGGCCAATGCCAGCAACTGCGCCAACGCTTCCTCCATCGGCATCAGCGGCCGGGCCTGAGGCGCCTCAGCCACGGCTTTCACAGGCAGCTGCCTGCTTCAGGTGCGGGACGAAATTGCAGGGTCGATGGCGGGCATCCAGCTGCTCGGCGAGGATGCCATCCCAGCCGGTGCGCACGGCGTTGGTCGAACCCGGCAGACAGCACACCAACGTACCGTTGGCCAGGCCAGCCAGTGCCCGCGACTGCACCGTCGAGGTGCCGATATCGGCCACTGAAATCTGCCGGAACAACTCACCAAATCCTTCCACCTGCTTGTCCAGCAGGCAGGCCACGGCTTCCGGCGTACTATCGCGCCCGGTAAAGCCGGTACCGCCGGTGATCAGCACCACCTGCACCGTGTCATCGGCAATCCAGGTAGCAACCTGGGCGCGGATCTTGTACAGATCGTCCTTGAGCAGCACGCGTGCCGCCAACTGATGGCCCGCTGCGCTCAGGCGGTCGACGAACATCTGCCCGGAAGTATCGGTTTCAAAGGTACGCGTGTCGCTGACCGTCAGCACGGCAATGTTCAGCGCCACGAACGGGGTATCTGCCTTGGCTTTCATGAGTGTCCATCGCAGGGGAAAGGGATGGCCGCATTTATATCACAGGCAGCGGTGAGCAACCTCGACAGACCCAGGTCAATACCCCGGCATTGACGCTATGCTGCACTGTGAAAGGAACTTGCGCAGACGCCCCGCGTCATAAAGTCATCTAGCACCATCGCACTGGAGAAACACGATGATTCAACGGACTCTTCCCGCCTTCCTGCTCGCCCTGGGCATGGGCGCCCTCGCAGGCTGCGCTTCGCCTACCGTGATCACCCTGAACGACGGCCGTGAGGTCCAGGCAGTGGACACCCCGTCCTTTGACGAAGACTCTGGCTTCTACGAGTTCGAACAACTCGACGGCAAGCGCACACGCCTTAACAAAGACCAGATCCGTACCGTCAAAGAACTCTGATCCAGCGCCTTTTTTGAGCACGAGGTCGTGTCACTACAAGGACTTGTGCTCAAAAAAACCATGCAGTAGGATTTCGTTCATCGGAGTGTAGCGCAGCCAGGTAGCGCGTCTCGTTCGGGACGAGAAGGCCGCAGGTTCGAATCCTGTCTCTCCGACCAGATCCTGCTCAACAAAGCCCGCCATGTGCGGGCTTTTTGCTGCCTGTGATTCGGCCTATGCCGTCAGCCGCGAAGTCACTTCGCCCAGTTGCCCCGACAACCCATGCAAGCGCTGCCCGGCCTGCTCGGTATGCTGTACCGCCTCCTGGTTGGCGGTGGCGATACGGGTGATCTCGATCAGGTTGCGCGAAATGTCCTCGGCCACGCTGGTCTGCTCTTCGGCCGCCGTGGCGATCTGCCGGTTCATGTCGCGGATGGCTTCCACCGCCGTGGTGATGCGCTGCAACATCTGCCCGGCTTGCTGTACCTGCTCGGCGCCCTCCTCGCTGCGCTGCTGGCCACTTTCGATGGCCTTGACCGCCTCCACCGCCCCCGACTGCACGGCCTCGATTATCTGATGAATTTCGGCGATCGACGCCGCCGTGCGCTGGGCCAGGCTGCGCACCTCGTCGGCCACCACCGCGAAGCCACGCCCCGCCTCACCCGCGCGGGCCGCTTCGATGGCCGCGTTGAGCGCCAGCAGGTTAGTCTGCTCGGCAATGCCGCGGATCACTTCGAGCACCTTGCCGATGCGCGAACTGTCATTTTCCAGGTCGCGGATCACCGCAGCGGTATCGGCAATCTCGCGGTTCACTGCGCTAATGATGTCGATGGTCTGCTGCATCACCTGCTCCCCCGCCTGGGCGCTGTGGTCGGCATCATCGGCCGCACGCGCGGCCTCGGCGGCGTGGCGGGCGACCTCCTGGGCGGTGGCGGACATCTCGTGCATCGCCGTGGCCACTTGGTCGGTGCGCTGGAACTGGTCCTGGGTGCCACGCGCCATGTCGCCGGCGATGTTGCGTAGTTGGCCACTGGCGCCTTCCAGCTCCTGGGCATTGTCCTTGAGGCGGCCAACGGTTTCGGCCAGGAAATCACGCAGGGTGTTGGCGGCACGCGCCAGGCGACCCAGTTCATCCTCGCGTCGGCTGTCGACCCGGGCTCCAAAGCGGCCCTGGCTCAATTGCGCGACGTATTCGATCAGCTGGCCGATCGGCTCGATCAGGCTGCGGTTGACCCGCCACAGGCTGAGCAAGCCCACCAGCAGCGCCGAGCCGAGCATCACCAGCACGCCCAGCCAGACCGTGCGCTGGGCACGGGCATTGATGCTGGCAGCGCGTTCACGGGCGTCGCTGCGCAACTGCTCCACCAGCGCACTCATCTGGTCACTGGCGGCGCGGTCGACACCTTTGACGGCCAGGTCACCGGCCACGGGGTCACCTGCAGCAGCCAGGAAGGCCTGGCGACCTTGTGCGTAAGCCACGCCTAACTGGCGGTGGCTTTCACGCAACTGCTGCAACGGCACCTTGAGCTTGTCGTCACTGCTTTCGATCAGTTGCCCAAGCAGTTGCTGAACCTGCTGCTCACGCGCCTGAAACTGCTGCCAATACTTGTCCAGCTCGGCCGGTTGACGGCCGCGCAGCAGCACGTTCTTCCACTCCTGCACCTGGATCTTGAACTGCAGGTTGGCTTCGTCGATCACTTGCGAGGCGCGCAGCGGCCCATCGACCAGCTCGGCATAGCCGCGCACGCTGGAGGACAGGAACTGGAAGCACACCAGGGCGATCAGCAGTATCGCTGCCAGGCTGCCGCCAAGCAGAGCAAGAATTTGCACTCGGAGGGATTTACGCAACATCGCGGGTCTCGGGAACAAGGAAGTAGGAATCAGCGCGCCGTTGGCAGCGCCGCGACAGACATCCTTGTCCTCGTTCGCAAGGCAAAAAAAAGCTGCCATCAATCGATAGCAGCCAGTTCGAGCACTTACACAACAGTTGCAAACGATACTCTCAAGCAATTGCTACAAAAATGTTACAGATGTACAACGATTAAGCTGTGGTGAACTGCAGCGCGGCCAGGCGAGCATACAGCGGGCTTTTTTCGATCAGCTGACGATGCGTGCCCACGGCCACTACGCGCCCCTTGTCGATGACCGCAATGCGGTCGGCATGCTGCACCGTCGCCAGGCGATGGGCGATGACCAGTGTCGTACGACCAGCCATCAGGCTTGGCAGCGCCTGCTGGATCAGGTGCTCGCTCTGTGCGTCGAGGGCGCTGGTGGCCTCGTCGAGCAGCAGGATCGGCGCATCCACCAGCAACGCACGGGCAATGGCCAGGCGCTGTCGCTGCCCCCCTGAGAGGCCGACTCCGCCCTCGCCCAGCGGGGTCTGGTAACCCTGCGGCAATTGCCGGATGAATTCGTCGGCATGCGCGCCCCGTGCCGCGGCCTCGACCTCCGCCAGGCTGGCCTCGGGGCGGCCGTAGCGGATGTTGGCCTCGACCGTACCGCGAAACAGCGAAGGGTTTTGTGCGACCAGGGCGAACTGGCGGCGCAGGTCCGCCAGTGCCAGCCCGGTGATCGGCTGGCCGTCCAGCAGGATACGGCCCTGTTGCGGGTCGTAAAAACGCAGCAACAGATCGAACAGGGTCGACTTGCCCGCCCCCGACGGCCCTACAAGCGCCACGGTCTGGCCGGGCTCGATGCTCAGGCTCAGATTGTCGATCGCGGCCACCGATAGCCGCGACGGGTAGGCGAACTCCACCGCTTGCAGCTCGATACACCCGACCGCGCGCGCCCCATCCAGTGCAAGCACCTTCTCTGGCTCGACAATGCTACTGTGCGCTGCCAGCAGTTCGGCGATGCGTTCTGCCGCGCCCGCAGCGCGCTGCAGTTCACCGATCACCTCGCTGAGGGTACCGAAGGCGCTGCCGACGATCAGGCTGTAGAACACGAATGCCGCCAGTTCACCGGTGGAAATGCGCCCTGCGATCACATCCATGCCGCCCACCCACAACATCACCCCCACCGCGCCCAGCACCAGCACGATCACCAGGGTAATCAGCCAAGCCCGCTGGGCGATGCGCTGACGCGCCACGGCGAAAGCCGCTTCGACGGTACCTGCGAACAATCGGCGATCCAGCGCCTGATGGTTATAGGCCTGCACGGTCTTGATCTGCCTCAGCGTCTCGGCCACATAGCTGCCCACATCCGCCACCCGGTCCTGGCTCTGCCGCGACAGGCTGCGCACGCGGCGGCCAAACAACAGGATTGGCGCCAGCACCAATGGCAGTGCCACCACGACGATGCTGGTGAGCTTCGGGTTGGTGATGAACAGCAGCACCACGCCACCGATCACCATCAAGGCATTGCGCAGGAACATCGACAGCGATGAGCCGATCACCGACTGCAGCAAGGTCGTGTCGGCGGTCAGCCGGGACTGGATTTCCGAACTGCGGTTGTCTTCGAAAAAGCCCGGGTGCAACCCGATCAGATGATCGAAAACGGCGCGGCGGATGTCAGCCACGCAGCGCTCTCCAATCCAAGAAACCAGGTAGAAGCGGCTGAATGTCCCGATTGCCAACGCCAATACCAGCAACAGAAACAACCCGATGGTCTGGTTCAATTGGTGTGCTGAACGGGTCATGAAGCCCTGGTCCACCAACAGGCGAATGCCTTGGCCCATGGACAAGGTGATGGCGGCAGTCGCCACCAGTGCCAGCAAGGCCAGCAGTGCTTGCCGACGGTAGGGACGCAAGAATTGCCAACACAGGAGCAAGGCGCGACGCTGACGAGAAGTAACCGGTTCGGGCATGACAGTGGCCACAGCAACAGTGAGCCTGCAGCCTAGCACTCATCGGCCGTGCCGGTGGCTATAGCCCATCGTTCTAAAACGCCTCTGGAGGTTTGCCGGCGTTTCTGGTGGACTGTCAGTGTCGTGAAACCCAAGAGGAGACTGTAAATGAGTCTGCAGCAAGGCAGCGACACCCAGAAGCCCCAGAGTACTCAGCAACCGAAACCCTGCGGTTCGATCATCGACGCCCAGGGCCACGAAGTGCCGATCACGGAGCAGATGATCCAAAAAGCCTGCAAGGACCTTGAGGAAAGTCGGGTCCGGAAAGTGCGCAAGGGCTGAGCGAAGAATTGATTGCAACCCGGCGCATGCGCCGGGTTTTTATTGGCCGTCAGACCACCACGCCGCCCAGTGCACTGACCATCTGCGCCAACTGCGGCGCCTCGCCCCGCAAGCGTACCGCCAGCCCCTCGATCTCGCGCCGTGGCGGGTAATGTTTGCGCAACTGATCGAAAGCTGCACGTTGCTCGGCGGCATCGTCACTCAAGCTGCGGCGAAAATCGGCATCGTCGCGGCGCGGGTCGTACACCGCACGGCACAAGGTCGCCAGCGCCCAATCCAGGTTCGTATCAGCATCCAGCTCGATCTGCGCCAGCGGCGGCTTGGGCAGCAAATCTTTCAACTGCACGTGCTCAGGCTCACCGACAAAGCGGCACAAGGCCTGGTAGATCTGCGCCGTACCGCGCTGGCGGCCGTCCAGGCTGTAGCCGGCAATGTGTGGAGTGGCCAAGGTGCACAGGTCGGCCAGCTGCAGGTCGACTTGCGGCTCGCCCTCCCACACATCGAGCACAGCGTGCACGTCTTCGCGGTCCAGCAGCAGCTCGCGCAGTGCCGCATTGTCCACCACCGGCCCACGGCTGGCATTGATCAGCCACGCGCCGGGGCGCAGGCGCGACAGCTGCGCGTCACTCAGCAGGTGCCAGGTCGGGTACTCGCCGTCGCGTTGCAACGGGGTGTGCAGGCTGATGACATCACACTGTTCCAGCACCGTGTCGAGGCTGACGAAGTCGCCGCCCTCGACGGCTTGACGCTGCGGGTCGCAGACCAGCACCTTCCAGCCAAGGCCATGCAGTACACGCACCAGTCGGCCACCCACTTCACCAGCACCCACCACGCCATAAGTACGTTGTGGCAGCGCTACGCCATCCAGGTCGGCCAAGGTCAGCAGGCTGCCCAGCACGTAGTCGACCACGCCGCGCGCGTTGCAGCCCGGCGCGCTGCTCCAGTGGATACCCGCTTGGGAAAAGTAGGCCAGATCCAGGTGGTCGGTGCCGATGGTGCAGGTGCCGACGAAGCGCACCTTGCTGCCTTCGAGCAGTTGCCGGTCGACCTTGGTCACCGAGCGCACCAACAGCACGTCGGCCTCTTTGACGCTGGCAGCGTCGAGGCTCCTGCCAGGGTAGCGGCGGATCTCGCCGAAGCCTTCGAAGAAGGCATCGAGCAGCGGGATATTCTCGTCGGCAACTATCAGCATGGCGCTCTCCTGTCTGGGGAACGCAGTGTAGGTGCTATGGCAGGCGCGATCCAGAGTGGATCAGTCGGCTTTCTTGCGGATCCAGTACAGGTAGGTGCCCGCCTCTTCCTGTTGCTCCAACAGCTCGTGGCCAAGGAAGTTGCAGAACTTCGGGATGTCGCGACGGGTCGAGGGATCGGTGGCGATGACCTTGAGCAGGCCGCCAGCGGCCAGGTTGCGTACGTGGGTGTGCAGCATCATGACCGGTTCCGGGCAGTTCAGTCCGGTGGCGTCGAGGATGGCATCGGGGGTGAAATCAGTCATGAGGGGCTCCGCAAATGATCGCTATTGTGGCGCATCCTGTGGCGCGGACCAATACCCAGCCCCATCCCCTGC
>NZ_JBVJLI010000004.1:48357-334168 GCF_055584805.1 Pseudomonas sp. NPDC090752
CCTGCTTTGCTTTGCTTTGCTTTGCTTTGCTTTGCTTTGCTTTGCTTTGCTTTGCTTTGCTTTGCTTTGCTTTGCTTTGCTTTGCTTTGCTTTGCTTTGCTTTTGATCTTGCTCCTAAGCGCGCGAAAGTCCAGACAACGCAGAATGCGACTTCAGGAGGCCGAGCGCAGGTCTTGCGGAGGGAGGTGACGGGCAGGAGCCCGTCAAGCGCTTCGGCCCATGGATGGGCCGTGAGCGCGGTCCTCCCGGGAGCAAGGCCGGAGCGAGGGAACCCCGGAGCGTAGCGTAGGGGCCGGATGATAGGAGCCAGCCTTTTTTGGTTACTTTTTGGGGCGTCTGCCAAAAAGTGACCCGCCGTAAGGGCGGAAAGGTGATTCAGCGTCGCCTTGGCAAACGGATATGTTCCCTTCCATCAGAGCCCTCGCATGAGCGTTTGGCTTTTGGCTTTTGGCTTTTGGCTTTTGGCTTTTGGCTTTTGGCTTTTGGCTTTTGGCTTTTGGCTTTGCGAGCATATCCATTGGCGATGGAGGCGCTGATTCACCTTTCCGCCCTTACGGCGGGTTACTTTGGTCTTGGCCAAAGTAACCAAAGCCGCCCGCTCCCATCATCCGGCCCCTACGCTACGCTCCGGGGTTCCCTCACTCCGGCCTTGCTCCCGGGAGGACCGCGCTCACGGCCCATCCATGGGCCGAAGCGCTTGACGGGCTCCTGCCCGTCACCTCCCTCCGCAAGACCTCCGTTCGGCCTCCTGAAGTCGCAACTTGTGTCGTCTGATCTATTGCGCGCTTAGAAGCAAAGCAAGAGCCAGAGCCAGAGCCAGAGCCAGAGCTGGTAACTATCGCGGCTTCAGGTCCAACCTGCGCAAATGACAGGTCACTTCCTCACGGTCGTGATACAGCTGCTTGCAGGCAATCGACACCTTGACCTTGCGCGCCTTGAACGTCTCTTCCATCCGGTCCAGTAGCCGCCGCACCTCGGCATAGCGCTGCTTCATCGGCAGCTTCAAGTTGACCACGGCCTCACGGCACAACCCCTCACCCAGCCAGGTCTCGATCAGCGCAGTAGAACGCGCCGGTTTCTCGACGATATCGCAGACCATCCAGTCCACCGGCTGCTTCGGCTGCCAGGTAAAACCGTCCGCCATCAGGTGCTGGACCAGGCCAGTGTCCATCAAGCTCTCGGCCATCGGCCCGTTGTCGATGGCCGTCACCAGCATGCCGCGGCGCACCAGCTGGTAGGTCCAACCGCCCGGCGAAGCCCCGAGGTCGACACCGGTCATGTCATCACCCAGGCGCTGCTCCCACTGTTCGCGTGGAATGAACTGGTGCCAGGCCTCTTCAAGCTTCAAGGTCGAGCGGCTCGGTGCCTCGCGTGGGAATTTCAGCCGTGGGATGCCCATCGGCCACAGCGCGCTGTTGTTCGCCTCGGCAACGCCAAGGAATACCCGACGGCCACTGATGAAGGTCAGCAGCAGGCGCGGCAGGCTGGCGTTGTCGACAAGACGCCCAGCCTTTTCCAGCGCCTTGCGCAGCGGCACCTCGAATTTGCGGCAGAAGGTCGAAAGCTCCTTGCCGTCATTGCTGTCGAGCACTTCCAGCCACAGGCTGCCGAACACCGGCAGCGCGGCCAGGTGCTCCAGCAGCACGCTGATGCGGTCGGTTTCCGGCAATTCGATATAGCTGCCGCGTGCCCACTGACGCGGAAAGATCATTTGCGCGAAGCGCAACTGCGCCATCAACTGTTCCGCACCCTCGCTGTCGGCACAGACAAACTCGGCGCAGGCGCTCTGCGGCTTGCCTTTGGCATAGCCGGCAACGCCCAGGTGGGCCGCGTGTTCGCTGATCTCGGCGCAGACCTCGCCCTCGAAACCGGGCCGGCAATGCATGAACAGGGTATTCATCTCTCACTCCACTACGGCTGGCGCGCTACGGGCGCCGGCAGGGCGGCGATGATAAAGGAAGTTCGGAACCTGCGACACGCCCCGCCGGTCCAGAAAAGAGTCAGGGGTGCCAAACAGGGCTAACCTGACCCTTCAGCCAGGTCCGTGCCGTGCGGGCCGAAACAGAGCGGTGGCACCGGCCTCACCCGCGAATGCCGGGCCCCGCTGCACAAGGAGTTGGCAATGCCCTCGCTCGATAGCCTGAACACCCTCAAGACCCTCAAGGTGGCTGACCGCACCTACCATTACTTCAGCCTTACCGAAGCCGCCGCCGAGCTCGGCGACCTGCAGCGCCTGCCCATGTCGCTCAAGGTGCTGCTGGAGAACCTGCTGCGTTGGGAGGACGGCGAAACCGTCACCGCTGACGACCTGCGCGCCCTCGCCGGCTGGCTGCAGGAACGCCGTTCCGATCGTGAGATCCAGTACCGCCCGGCGCGGGTGCTGATGCAGGATTTCACCGGCGTGCCGGCGGTAGTCGATCTTGCTGCCATGCGCGCGGCCATGGCCAAGGCCGGTGGCGATCCGCAGCGGATCAACCCCCTGTCGCCGGTAGACCTGGTGATCGACCACTCGGTGATGGTCGACCGCTACGCCACACCACAGGCGTTCGGCGAAAACGTCGACATCGAGATGCAGCGCAACGGTGAACGCTACGCCTTCCTACGCTGGGGCCAGAGCGCCTTCGACAACTTCCGTGTGGTCCCACCGGGCACCGGCATCTGCCACCAGGTCAACCTGGAGTACCTCGGCCGCACCGTCTGGACCCGTGAGGCCGACGGGCGCACCTACGCCTTCCCCGACACCCTGGTCGGCACCGACTCGCACACCACCATGATCAACGGCCTGGGCGTGCTCGGCTGGGGCGTCGGCGGCATCGAGGCGGAGGCGGCCATGCTCGGCCAGCCGGTGTCGATGCTGATCCCGGAAGTGATCGGCTTCAAGCTGACCGGCAAGCTGCGCGAAGGCATCACTGCCACCGACCTGGTGCTGACCGTCACGCAAATGCTGCGCAAGAAAGGCGTGGTCGGCAAATTCGTCGAGTTCTATGGCGATGGCCTGGCCGACCTGCCCCTTGCCGACCGCGCCACCATCGCCAACATGGCCCCGGAGTATGGCGCCACCTGTGGCTTCTTCCCAGTCGATGAAGTCACCCTCGACTACCTGCGCCTGTCAGGCCGACCGCCACAGACCGTGCAACTGGTCGAACAGTACTGCAAGGCCCAGGGCCTGTGGCGCCTGCCAGGGCAGGAACCGCTGTTCAGTGATGCCCTCGCCCTCGACATGGGTGACGTCGAGGCCAGCCTCGCCGGCCCCAAGCGGCCCCAGGACCGGGTCGCGCTGGATCAGGTCAACCAGGCTTTCAATCACTTCGTCGAACAGCAGCCCAAGGTGCTGGCCAAGGAAGTCGGCCGCCTGGAAAGCGAAGGCGGCGGTGGCGTGGCGGTGGGCAATGCCGACCAGGCCGGCGAAATCGACTACAGCCATGAGGGCCAAACCCACACCCTGCGCCATGGCGCCGTAGTGATCGCTGCAATCACCTCCTGCACCAACACCTCCAACCCCAGCGTAATGATGGCGGCCGGGTTGGTGGCGAAAAAGGCCCTGGAAAAGGGGCTGCAGCGCAAGCCTTGGGTCAAGAGCTCGCTGGCGCCAGGCTCCAAGGTGGTCACCGACTATTACAACGCGGCCGGGCTCACCCCCTACCTCGACCAGCTTGGCTTCGACCTGGTCGGCTATGGCTGCACCACCTGCATCGGCAACTCTGGCCCGCTGGACGAGGCTATCGAAAAAGCCATCGGCAGCGCCGACCTGACGGTAGCCTCGGTGCTTTCCGGTAACCGTAACTTCGAAGGCCGCGTGCACCCACTGGTCAAGACCAACTGGCTAGCCTCGCCACCATTGGTGGTGGCCTACGCCCTGGCCGGCAGCGTACGCGTGGACCTGACTCGAGACGCACTGGGGACTGGCAACGACGGCCAACCGGTATACCTGCGCGACATCTGGCCCACCCAGCAGGAAATTGCCGACGCCGTGGCCAAGGTCGACACGGCGATGTTCCACAAGGAGTATGCCGAAGTGTTCGCCGGCGACGCCCAGTGGCAGGCGATCGAAGTGCCGCAGGCGGCCACTTATGTGTGGCAGGACGATTCCACCTATATCCAGCACCCCCCCTTCTTCGACGACATCGGCGGGCCGTTGCCCGTTATCGAAGACATCCAGGGTGCACGCGTCCTCGCACTGCTTGGCGATTCGGTGACCACCGACCACATCTCCCCGGCCGGCAACATCAAGGCTGACAGCCCGGCGGGCCGTTACCTGCGCGACAAAGGTGTAGAGCCGCGCGACTTCAACTCCTACGGGTCCCGGCGTGGCAACCACGAGGTGATGATGCGCGGCACCTTCGCCAACATCCGCATCCGCAATGAAATGCTCGGTGGCGAAGAAGGTGGCAACACGCGCTACGTGCCAACGGGCGAGAAGCTGTCGATCTACGACGCTGCCATGCGTTACCAGGCCGACGGCACCCCCCTGGTTGTAATCGCCGGCCAGGAGTACGGCACCGGCTCCAGCCGCGACTGGGCAGCCAAAGGCACCAACCTGCTGGGAGTCAAGGCCGTACTGGCGGAGAGTTTCGAGCGCATCCACCGCTCCAATCTGGTGGGCATGGGTGTACTGCCACTGCAGTTCAAGGCCGGGCAAGACCGCAAGCAACTGGGGCTGACGGGCAACGAGCGGATCGACGTGTTGGGGCTGGCAGGCGTACCGCTGAAACCCGGTATGAGCCTGCCCCTGCGCATCACCCGTGAAGATGGCCAACAGCTAGACATCGAAGTGCTGTGCCGAATCGATACGCTCAACGAAGTGGAGTACTTCAAGGCAGGCGGGATTCTGCATTATGTACTGCGGCAGTTGATTGCCAGCTGACTTCAGGTAACCGAGGGGGGCCATACGCCCCTCGACTTACTTAAATATTCATTCAACAAAAACGCTGACTTGCCGATAAAGGTCGAAAGCCTTGCGGATTACTCAGCCATGCGTAACAACCAGCCGATCACTCAACGGGAACGGACTTTCCCAGCCCAACAACGGTTGATCTCGACCACCAACGCCAAAGGCGTGATCACCTATTGCAACGATGCATTTGTGGAGATCAGCGGATTCGCGCGCGAGGAGCTGATCGGCGCGGCGCACAACCTGGTACGCCATCCTGATGTGCCTGCGGCGGTCTTTGCCCATATGTGGCAGACCCTCAAGCAAGGCCAGCCGTGGATGGGCATCGTCAAGAACCGCTGCAAGTCGGGCGACCACTATTGGGTCAACGCCTACGTCACGCCGATCTTCGACAACAACCAGGTCACCGGCTTCGAATCGGTGCGGGTCAAGCCCACCGCCGAGCAGATTCGCCGCGCCGAAGCCCTGTACCAACGCATCAACCAGGGCAAGACCGCCATCCCGCGCCGCGACCGGTGGCTGCCGGTGCTGCAGGACTGGCTGCCCTTTATCCTGGTCAGCCAGGTCGGCTTCCTGATCGGTAACTGGCTCGGCCATTCCTGGGGCTTCGCCCTGGCTGCCGGCCTGTCGGTGCCGCTCGGCCTGCTTGGCCTGGGCTGGCAGCAACGTGGCCTGAAGCGCCTGCTGCGCCTGGCCGAACAGACCACCTCCGACCCGCTGATCGCGCAGATGTACACCGACAGCCGCGGCGTGCAGGCGCGCCTGGAAATGGCCATGCTCAGCCAGGATGCCCGCATGAAGACGTGCCTGACCCGCCTGCAGGACAGCGCCGAGCACCTCAGCGAGCAAGCACGTCAGTCCGATGCACTGGCCCACAAGAGCTCTTCAGGCCTGGAGCGCCAACGGGTCGAGACCGAACAGGTCGCTGCCGCCGTCAACCAGATGGCCGCCACCACCCAGGAAGTGGCCAACCACGTGCAGCGCACCGCCGATGCCACCCAGGAAGCCAATCGCCTGACCAGCCAGGGCCGCCAGATCGCCGGGGAAACCCGTGACGCGATTGCGCGCCTGTCGACGGCGGTGGGCGAAACCGGCGCAACCGTGACGCAGTTGGCCAAGGACAGCGACGAGATCGGTGGCGTGGTCGATGTGATCAAGGGCATCGCCGACCAGACCAACCTGCTGGCGCTGAACGCCGCCATCGAAGCGGCCCGCGCTGGCGAGATGGGCCGCGGCTTTGCCGTAGTTGCCGATGAAGTCCGCCAACTGGCCCAGCGCACCGCCGAGTCCACCGGGCAGATCCACGGCCTGATCGCCAAGCTGCAACAAACCGCCAACAACGCCGTGCTGACCATGGAAACCGGCCATCGCCAGGCCCAGGAAGGGGTCGAGCGCGTGATGCAGGCGGATCAGGCGCTGGTCGGGATCAGCGAGGCGGTGGCCAATATCACCGACATGGCGACCCAAATCGCCGCCGCTACCGAAGAACAGACCGCCGTTGCCGACGAGATCAGCCGCAACATCAGCACCATTGCCACGCTGGCAGACGAGACCGCCGAACAGGCGCAGCACTCGGCGCTGCTCAGCGAAGAACTGACCACCACAGCCGGTGGCCAGTATTCGCTGGTGGAGCGGTTCAACCGGTGATGAAGGGGGCGCCTCGCGCGCCCTACCACTCCAGCGTCAAGCGGCTCTCGAAGTACCGTTCCTCGCCCGTCAACGGATCGGCAAAGCGCAAACTGTGCGCCAGCAGCTTCAGCGGCTGCTGGTAATCATCTTCTACCTGACGCAACTGCGGATAGAACGGGTCATTACAGATCCCCGCCCCCAGCGCTGCCATGTGTACCCGCAACTGATGGGTCTTGCCGGTGACCGGCGATAGTCCATAACGCCACACCTCGCCATTGCGCTCCAATACCTCGGCCAGGGTTTCGCTGTTGTCCTCCCCTTCTACCTCATGCATGCGAAAAAACGGCTCGCCATGCACCAGGCGGCTTTTGTGCACCAACGGGAAATCACGTTGCGGCAAGGCGGCAGCGATCGCCTGATAGCGCTTGTCGATGCGACGCTCAGGGAATAGCCGCTGGTAGGCGCTGCGGGTCTGCGGGTTGGCAGAAAACAGCACCAGCCCTGCGGTATGCCGGTCGATGCGGTGCAGCGGCACCAGGTGCGGGTTGTCCAGGCGACGGATGAGCCGCCGCAGCAAGGTGTGCTCGACGTACTCGCCCGTTGGCGTCACCGGCAAAAAATGCGGTTTGTCCGCCACCACCAGATGCTCATCCACATGCAGGAGGGTTTCCTCCGCCAGGATCGGCCGTTCGTTGGGCACTTCACGAAAATAATGCAGGCGCATGCCACGGCGGTAAGGCAGGTCGGCGGCGACTGCCTGGCCTTGCGCATCGAGTACCCGGCCGCGGGCAAAGCGGCCCAGCCATTGCTCACGCCCGATCGCCTTGAAATGGTCGCACAGGCAATCGAGCACCGTTGCCCAGTTGCCAGGTGGCAGGCAAACCGTGCTGGCTTGCTGACGGGCGGGGTCGAAAGGCGTGGTCATGGCGAGGCTCGGCGCAGGCAGGGCCGCGTATTATCCCCCAAGCCCGCCCGCTCAACCAGCCTGCACCGCACCCTCGCTACGCGCCTTCAACCAGCGCAACACCTGCACCGGCTCCCAGCGGCCGGGATCGTACAGTGCGTAGAGCAAACCCTGGTAACCCACCACATCCAGCCCACGGTGGTAACCGGCGCGCTGGAACAAGGCTTCGATCTCGGCGAAGCAGGTATTGAAATGGACCTTGCCGAACGGCGTGCGGTCATCGGTGACCAGGCCTTCGAGGCGCAGTTCCAGCACGGCGTCACACACCCGCTCGACCGGCATGCGGTTGACGCTGTACTTGAGTTGCTCGACATTGAGCATGGGCTTACCTCGATACTGTATTTATATACAGCATACGAAGATGACCACCCTTCCGTCAATTCGGGGCCAGGAAGGTGACTACCTGCTCAGTATCGAATGGCCAATACAATTCGGCCGAAGAGTCGCAGCGCCGCAGCACCGGAATGATCAGGCCATAGCACTCGAACAGCGCTATATCGTCGGCGATATCGACCAGTTCGACCAGCAAACCTTGGTCGACAAACGGCATCAGCACGGCTTCGGCCACTTCGCACAAGTGGCACCCAACGGTGCCGAAGAGTTGGCATTCAGGCAGCATGGGGCGGGACTCGGTTTGGCGTGGATGAGAAGCCTATTCTAGGTCGCTACCGCCCCCTGTGCACCTGACCTCGCTCAATCCTGGCTGGTAGCGCCGATGCGGTGGATCGACAAGTCAGCGCCCTGGAACTCCTGTTCGTGGCTCAAGCGCAGGCCATTCACCGCCCGGATCGCGCCGTACACGGCAAAACCACCGAACAGCGCGACGATCACCCCGGCCAGGCTGCCGATCAACTGGCTGACCAGGCTGACCCCACCCAAGCCCCCCAGAGCCGCCTGACCAAAGATGCCGCAGGCAATCCCGCCCCACACGCCACAGAGCCCGTGCAGTGGCCAGACACCCAGCACATCATCGACCTTCCAGCGGTTCTGCGCAGCGGTAAAGCTCCAGACGAACAGCACCCCGGCCACCAGGCCGGTAGCCAGCGCGCCAATAGGGTGCATCAAGTCGGAACCGGCACAAATCGCCACCAATCCTGCCAGTGGCCCGTTGTGCAGAAAGCCAGGGTCGTTGCGCCCGGCCAGCAATGCAGCCAGGGTGCCACCGACCATGGCCATCAGGGAGTTGATCGCCACCAGGCCGCTGACGCCCTGCAAGGTCTGCGCGCTCATGACGTTGAAGCCGAACCAGCCGATGATGAGGATCCACGACCCCAACGCCAGGAAGGGAATGCTCGACGGCGCGAACGCCACCAATCGACCGTCCCGGTAACGTCCGCGCCGCGCGCCCAGCAGCAGCACCGCCGTCAGCGCCAGCCAGCCGCCCATGGCGTGCACCACCACCGAGCCGGCAAAGTCATGGAACGGCGCGCCGAAGCGGGTATTCAACCAGTCCTGAACGCCGAAGTTGCCATTCCACACCACGCCCTCGAAGAAGGGGTAGATGAACGCCACGATCAACGCCGTGGCGCACAACTGGGGCGCGAACCGTGCGCGCTCGGCAATGCCGCCGGAAATGATCGCCGGGATTGCCGCGGCGAACGTCAACAGGAAGAAGCACTTGACCAGCGCATAGCCATGGTCGGCGGCAAGCTCTGACGCCGGATGCAGAAAGCTAACACCGTAAGCGATCCAGTAACCGATGAAGAAGTACACCAGGGCGGAAATGGCGAAATCGCTGAGGATCTTCGACAAGGCGTTCACCTGGTTCTTGTGGCGCACGGTACCCACTTCGAGAAACGCGAAGCCGGCGTGCATTGCCAGCACCAGAATGGCGCCCATGAGGATGAACAGGGTGTTGGAACCGTGGACCAGAGAGTCCATCGCGCTGTGCATGTTTTCCATGAAAAAGGCAGACCTGCTGAAAAAGGCACCAGGACAGTTCAAGAACCTGCATCCCTGCACCGAATCGGTGCCAACCTACTGCCCCGTTGCGGCCAACCGGGCGAAGCCTGCATGGTTTTTTCTTGGGTTTGTCGTGGATTGGGTTAAGGTTTATCGGTATCCGCCGGGGTCGGCGCCCTGCATCGGCGCACCGCTCCGGTCTACGCCCCGCGTTGTGGCAATCTTCATTAGCAAGGCCCATACCAGCGAGCGCAGTGAACCTTCCGCGCGGTGGACAACTCGATATGCCTACACACCTACACAGGGAGAGCACCATGGCCAGCAAATCGGCAAAGACTGCACAAGAGATACTGATGGCTGACTTCCAGGCCTTGGTCCGTGACACCGAGAAACTCCTGGCCGACACCGCCAACCTGGCGGGCGATCAGGCCGATGATCTGCGTGAGCAGATCCACGACCGCCTGACCCAGGCTCGGGAAACCTTGCAACTCACTCAGGATTCGGTGCGTGAGCGCGGCCAGGCGGCCCTTGGCAGTGCCGAGGAGTACGTTCAGCAGAACCCCTGGCAAGCCGTGGGTATCGCCGCTGGCGTCGGCCTGCTGATCGGCCTTTTGGCCAACCGGCGCTGAGGAGCCCCCATGGAAAATGACGCCATGGGCACAGGCGCCTCGGGCAGGCGCCTGGGCGCCGCCGTGCTGGGGCTGCTGCACAGCCACATCGAACTGTTCGGTATCGAACTGCAGGAGCAGAAAGGTCGAACGCTGAGCCTGTTGTTGTTCGCAGGCCTGGCATTGGTGTTTGCGCTATTGCTACTGACAGCGTTGTCAGGGCTGCTGCTGGTGCTGCTGTGGGATAGCTATCGTCTGGCCGGCATCATCGGACTGTGTGTGTTCTACGGGATAGCCGCACTCTACTGTGGGCTACGACTCAAGGCCGCCGTGTTCGATGAGTCGTCACCGTTCGGCGCCACCCTCGAAGAACTTGCCAAGGACCGGGAGCGCCTGTTGCCATGAGCCTGCCTGAACTGCCGAATACCCGTAACCCCAGGGAGTTACGCAAAGCCCTGCTGCGCCTGCGCATGGAGATGCACCGCCAGCAGATCCGCGTCGAATCGGGGCAGATGCTCGAACCCCTGCACCGCCTGCGCGGCGTTGGCGGCTCGCTGCAGGATGGCCTGGGGATCAAGCACGCACCGCTGTGGGGGATTGGCGCGGTGGTGGCGCTAGGTTTTCTGACCGGCAAAGGTGTGCGCAGCGGTAACCTGTCGCGCCTGGTACGCCTGGGCAGCAGCCTGCTGCCGCTGGTGAAGCTGTACCTGCAGGGCGGGCGACGCTCCTAGGTGCACTGACCCGGAATGAGGCGGTGCGGTTTGCCCCTTGCACAGCGCTCGCCAACGCGTGAAGCTACGTCCTTCGATCGACAGGAGACCGCGCCTTGGACTGGCACACCCTGCTCACCCGCGAGCGCCTGGGCAAAGCCCTGTACAGCCCCGAGGAACTGGGGCGAAGCCCCTTCCACAAGGATCACGACCGGATCATCTTCTCAGGCGCGTTCCGGCGCCTGGGGCGCAAGACCCAGGTCCACCCGGTCTCCAGCAACGATCATATCCACACGCGCCTGACCCACTCACTCGAAGTCAGTTGCGTCGGCCGTTCACTGGGCATGCGCGTTGGCGAAACACTGCGCGACAGTTTGCCCGACTGGTGCGAGCCCAGTGACCTGGGCATGGTCGTGCAATCCGCCTGCCTTGCCCACGACATCGGCAATCCGCCGTTCGGCCACTCCGGCGAAGACGCAATCCGCCACTGGTTCCAACAAGCTGCAGGGCGCGGCTGGCTAGATGACATGAGTGACGACGAGCGCGCCGACTTCCTCAACTTCGAAGGTAACGCCCAAGGTTTTCGCGTGCTCACCCAGCTTGAGTATCACCAGTTCGACGGTGGTACGCGGCTGACCTACGCCACCCTGGGTACTTACCTGAAGTACCCCTGGACCGCCCGGCATGCCGATGCCCTGGGTTACAAGAAGCACAAGTTCGGCTGCTACCAGAGTGAACTGCCGCTGCTTGAGCAGATCGCCCACAAGCTCGGCCTGCCATTGCTGGAGCAGCAACGTTGGGCTCGTCACCCCCTTGTCTACTTGATGGAAGCCGCCGATGACATCTGCTACGGGCTGATCGACCTGGAGGACGGCCTGGAGATGGAGTTGCTGGACTACGCCGAAGTTGAGGCGTTGCTGCTTGACCTGGTTGGCGATGACCTGCCCGAAACCTATCGCCAGCTCGGCCCTTCAGACTCCCGCCGGCGCAAGCTGGCCATATTGCGCGGCAAGGCCATCGAGCATCTGACCAATGCCGCCGCCCAGGCCTTCGTCGAGCAGCAAACGTCTCTGCTCGCCGGACAGTTGAGTGGCGACCTTGTCGAGCACATGCACGGCCCGGCCAAGCGCTGCGTGCTACAGGCCAAGGACATGGCACGCAACAAGATTTTTCAGGACAAGCGCAAGACGCTACACGAAATCGGCGCCTACACCACCTTGGAGATTCTCCTCAATACCTTCTGCGCGGCTGCACTGGAGCAACATGGTGGGCGCACGCCTTCATTCAAAAGCCGCCGCGTGCTCGACCTGATCGGCAATAACGCGCCTCATCCACAGGATTCGCTGCACAAAGCCTTCTTGCGCATGATCGACTTTATCGCCGGGATGACCGACAGCTACGCCAGCGAGATGGCCCGCGAGATGACCGGGCGCTCCAGCCCCACCTGACCTTCAGCGATGGGGCTTGCAGCTTGGGCGGGCAACATCGCTTCTTGAAAGATATTTCCTACAAGGCCGAAACATATTTAAACACCCCCAACCAGAACAAATAAAAAGTTACCAAAACTCTATTGACTCAGGGTTAAGAAATTACATTTCGTAGCCCTTGGTGCCTTCCATTGTAAGCCATTTCCCATATACGTTTAATCGCCACTCCTCATACCCCGAACCGAGTGCAACTGAGTTAAGGTGCTTCCTGCCTCGTCATCCGCCGCAGGGAAGTTGAACATGCATTCCGTATTTATTGTCGATGATCACCCGGTCATCCGCCTGGCTGTCCGTATGCTGCTTGAAAACCAGAACTATAAAGTCGTCGGCGAATCGGACAATGGCGTGGACGCCATGCAGATGATCCGGGAAACCCTTCCCGACCTCGTGATTCTCGATATCAGCATTCCCAAACTGGATGGCCTGGAAGTCCTCGCACGCCTGCAAGCCATGTCCCTGCCACTGAAGGTACTGATCCTTACCGCGCAGTCGCCTGCGCTGTTCGCCGTGCGCTGTATGCATTCAGGCGCCGCAGGTTACGTGTGCAAACAAGAGGACCTCAGCGAGCTGCTCAGCGCGATCAAGGCCGTTCTGGCCGGATACAATTACTTCCCTAGCCAAGCTATTCATAACGGTCTTGAAAACGCAGACACCGATCTGAACCTTTTCCGCCAGGTCAATGATCGCGAGTTGATGGTATTGCAACTTTTTGCCCAGGGGCGCAGCAACAAGGAAATTGCCAAAGGTATGTTCCTGAGCAACAAGACCGTCAGTACCTATAAAAAACGCCTGATGCAAAAGCTTCGAGTCGAAACGCTGGTCGATCTTATCGAAATGGCCAAACGCAACGCGTTGGTGTGAGGCTTGCCCATGGCACGACTCATTGTTAGCCTGGCCCTCGTGCTGGTTTTAACCAGCTTCGGCATTCAAGCGTCCGAACCTGAAGCCATACCCTATACCCTACTGGCGCGCTCATCCACGCCACCCCTGCATCCGCAACTTTCCGTGCCTCAACGGCACTGGCTGCAAGACCGCAAGCAGCTGACCCTGGGCACGTCTGCACCGGACTATCCCCCTTTCGATATCACCAGTGGCGGGCGCGACTACCAAGGTATCACCGCTGAGTATGCCAACCTGATAGGTAAATCCCTGCAACTGCCGGTGAGGGTGCTTCGCTACTCCAACCGGCAAGCCGCGGTGCAGGCGCTCAAGCGGGGTGAGATCGACCTGCTCGGCAGCGCCAACGGCTATGAAGCCTCAACGGAGGGCCTGGCGCTCTCGCACCCCTACACGGTCGATCAGCCGGTGCTGGTGACCCGTGAGGATGAAAGCCGCGCGCTGAATCAGGGCCTGAAAGGTATGCGCCTGGGCATGTTGTACCACTACCTGCCCACCCAGGAGGTTAGCCGTGAGTATCCCAATGCCGAATTGCTGGCCTTCGGTTCCTCCACCCAAGCCCTGAACGCCGTGGCATTCGGCCAGGCCGATGTGTTCATCGGTGATACCATTTCGACTCACTACCAGCTCAATCGCGGCCACCTGCCGCGCCTACGAATGGCCAGCTTCGGCAAGCATGAAACCGTCGGATTCAGCTTTGCCATGCGCGCGCACGACATTAATCTAAGAACACTGGTCAACGCCACCCTCGATCAACAGCCTGCCGCCGTGCGCACCAGCATTTTCAAACGCTGGAGCGCAGGCGGCGACTTGCTGCTGACGGACCGCAAACTGCAACTGACCCCTGCGGAAGAGGCGTGGTTGAGCAGCCACCCTATCATGCAGGTAGCCGTAGACGAGACCGCCGCACCGCTCTCTTACTTCGATGCCAATGACCATTACCGCGGAATAACCGCCGACCTACTGGAGCTGATCCGCCTGCGCACCGGCCTGCGCTTCGAGGTACAGCGAGCCAACGGCATCGCCGAGATGATCACCCGGTTGGAGGGCGGCCGTGTCAACATGATCGCGGCATTGGCGGTCGACGAAATGAACGACGAGCGCCTGCACATCAGCCGCCCCTACCTCGAAAGCGCGAACGTGCTGGTGACCCGCAGCGAAAACGCGCAGTACACCTCGCTGGACAAGCTACGTGGCCGACGCATTGCCATTACCCGCTACAGTGCCATAGCAAAAATGCTGGCAACCCATTATCCGCAGACAGGGTGGATCGAAACCGAAAGCCCCTACTACTCCATGGCCCTGTTGAGCAGCGGTGCGGTGGACGCGGTGATCACCACGCTGATTGATGCCAGCCACGCACTGGCCGGCAATACCAATCTGGTCATTCGCAGCACGATCGGCAGTGAACCTGCCCGCTTCGCCATGGCCACGACCGAACAGGCGACAGAGCTGGCCTCGATTCTCGACAAGGCACTGCTGAGTATCTCCCCGGAAGAAATGGGGGCGATCAACAATCGCTGGCGGGACTTCAACACTCATGATGACGGCAGTTGGCAGGGCTTTCGGCGGCTGGTCCTGCAGGTGTTGCTGGGGACCGGCCTGCTTTTGCTGCTGGCGCTGTTGTGGAACGCTCGCCTGCGGCGCCAGATCAAGCAACGCCAGCACGCCGAGCGCGCATTGAACGACCAGCTGGAATTCATGGGTGCACTGCTCAATGGTACGCCGCACCCAATGTACGTGCGCGACCGCGAGGGGTGCCTGCAAAGCTGTAATGACAGCTACCTGGAAGCGGTTCAAGCAAATCTTGACGAAGTGCTCGGCAAACGCCTGGAAGAAAGCTTGTTCTGCACTGACGAGCACACCCGCCAGATCCACGCCGACTACCTGCAGGTAATGGCCGCTGGCACTCCGCTGATCATTGATCGCCCGCTGCGGCTCAAGGCACGCGAGATCACCATCTATCACTGGATCCTGCCGTACCGTGACTCATTGGGTGAAGTCCAGGGAATCATCGGTGGCTGGATCGACATCAGCGAGCGCCGCAAGCTGGTCCAGGAGCTGCGCGAGGCCAAACAACTTGCCGACGATGCCAACCGTGCCAAAAGCACCTTTCTGGCGACCATCAGCCACGAAATCCGCACCCCGATGAATGCCGTGATCGGCATGCTGGAACTGGCGGTCAAACGCGCCAACCAGGGGCAGATTGACTGCACCTCGCTGCAGGTCGCGCACCACTCGGCCAAAGACCTGCTAGGCCTGATCGGTGACATCCTGGACATCGTGCGCATCGAATCCGGCCACCTCTCCCTCGCACCTGAGCCGGTAGAGCTGGCAGCGCTGGTTGAATCAGTCGGTCGCGTGTTCGATGGCCAAGCGCGGCAGAAAGGTCTGACGCTAGAGGTCATCATTGCCCCAAATACTCGCTGTCACGCACTCCTCGACCCGCTGCGCTTCAAGCAGATCCTGTCTAATTTGATCAGTAATGCCATCAAGTTCACCGAAAACGGCTACGTACGCATCAGCCTCGGCCTGAGTGACCCGAGCACAGACGCGCCGACCTCACTGGAACTTGAAGTGCGTGACAGCGGCATCGGCATCCACGACGATGACTTGCAACGCCTGTTCAACCCCTTCGTACAGGTCAACCCGCACAGCCAGGGCGCACGCGCGGGCACGGGATTGGGCCTGGCGATCTGCCGCAACCTGTGTGAAATGATGGGGGGCAACCTCAGCATCAAAAGCCTGCCGGATTTTGGCACCCAAGTCCGCCTGGTAGTGCCGCTGCACCGCGTCGGCACACAGCCGCCGCCTGTGCTGGAGGAAGATGACATCGAAGTACCCGACCCACGGCTGAACGTACTGGTGATAGACGATCACCCTGCCAACCTGTTGTTGATGGCGCAACAACTGGCCTACCTAGGACTGCGTCACACCAGCGCCAGCGACGGCCGCGAAGGCCTGGAAAAATGGCGTGACGGCGCTTTCGACGTGATTGTCCTCGACTGCAACATGCCACACATGAATGGTTACCAGCTCGCCTCCGCAATACGTGCCGAAGAACGCCAGCGCCAGCGCGCTCGCTGCATCATCCTGGGTTATACCGCCAATGCACAGCCCGAAGTCAGGCAAAAGTGCTTGAGTGTCGGCATGGACGACTGCCTGCTCAAACCCATCAGCCTGCGAACGCTCAGCTTGCGCTTGGCCGGTATTGCACCACAACAGAAACCGGACAACGCCAGCACGGGGTTCGACCTCAAAGGGTTGCACGGTATTGTTGGCGACAACCCCGAAGACCATCAGCGCTTTTTGAGTACCGTGCACCTGAGCCTGCAACACGACCTGGCGGAGCTCATGCGTCTGGATCCCATCAACGAAGCGGCAGCGATCAGCGAACAGGCACACAAAATCCTGAGCGCGGCGCGGATGCTGGAAGCACGGAACATGAAGGCGGCCTGTGCGGCCCTGGGGGAAAACAGCTTGCCCATATCTCAGTTGAAGCTGCGCAGGCAGATATTGGCGCGGCATATGCGCCGCGTGGAGAAGGGCCTGGCAAAGGAGCTGGCCAAAGCTCGATGAAGCGGCGCCCCTTCGGGCGACCGCTTCACACACGCATCAGGTAGCCGAGTTGATCGGCTTTTCCGGATACCAGGCGTCCAGCAGTGGGCTGACTTCGATCGAGGTCAGCTCGCTACGGCCCTTGAGCCAGGCTTCTACAGCGGCGCGCTGCTCTTCTGTGACCGAGCCACGCTCGGCCTTGCAGACCAGACCGAAATCATCGCCGCCGACGTAGTCCAGGCCGTTGGCATCCATGGCTTCTGCCAGGAAGGCGTCGAGGAAGGCATCGATGGCTTCGTCAGACAGGTCTTCCTTGAAACCCAGGTTCAGTTCGAAACCCAGCTCCTGGAATTCATCGACGCACAGCTTCTTGCGCAGACGACGGGAACGGTTGGTAGCCATGAAACAATCCTCTTGAGTAATAACGCGCGGCACTTTACCAGTTTCCGCGCCGCAACGGCGCTTTTCCGTCGAACGTGGCGCATGAACGCTGCGCTTGGGGCATAATGCCCACTATATTTCGTCGTGGGGTCATCATTTCTTACAGCCCCAATATCTTTTCCCCTCGCCCGCAGGGTATTTATCTCAGATGATCAAAGCGCTCCGTCCCCTCGTTCTCGCCGGCCTGCTGTTGCCGATCGCACTGCCCAGCCAAGCCGCCGCCGTCAACACCACCCTGCCACCGAAGGTGCAGCAGGCACTGAAAGCCAACAAATTGCAGGACAGCGCGCTGTCGCTGGTGATGCTGCCACTCAACGGCCCCGGCACCGCGACCGTGTTCAACGCCGATGTGTCGGTCAACCCAGCATCGACCATGAAGCTGGTCACCACCTATGCGGCCCTCGAACTGCTCGGCCCGACCTTCCAGTGGAAAACCGAGTTCTACACCGACGGCACTCTGAGCAATGGCGTGCTCAACGGCAATCTGTACCTCAAGGGTGGCGGTGACCCGAAGCTGAACATGGAAAAGCTCTGGTTGCTGATGCGTGACCTGCGCGCCAACGGTGTGCGCACCATCACCGGCGACCTGGTGCTGGACCGCAGCCACTTCGTACAGCCTAACCTGCCGCAGTTCAACGACGATGGCGGCGACGTCAACAAGCCTTTCTTGGTCAAGCCCGACTCTTTACTGGTCAATCTCAAAGCCCTGCGCTTCGTCGCCCGCAACGATGGCGGCAAGGTGACCATCGCAGTCGAGCCACCGATCGCCAGCATCCGCATCGACAACCAGGTCAAGGCCTTGGCGTCCAAGCAGTGCAGCGGCGACGTGCGTTACAACCCGGTGCCCCAGCCCGACGGCATCAGCGTGGTGGTCAGCGGCCAGCTGGGCGATGGCTGTAATTCGCAAACCTACTTGTCGCTGCTCGACCACCCGACTTACGCGGCGGGTGCCGTGCGCGCAATCTGGAACGAGCTGGGCGGCAGCATCCAGGGGCGTGACCGCATCGAAAACGTGCCCAAGGGGGCTCGCCTGCTGGCCCGCGCCTTCTCGCCCGACCTGGTGGAAGTGATCCGCGACATCAACAAATACAGTAACAACACCATGGCTCAGCAGCTGTTCCTGAGCCTTGGCGCGCAGTTCCGCACCGATGCCGATGGCGACGATGCCCGTGCGGCCCAGCGCGTGGTGCGCCAATGGCTGGCGAAAAAAGGCATCACCGCGCCGCACCTGGTAATGGAAAACGGTTCGGGCCTTTCTCGTGCCGAACGGGTCAGCACCCGCGAGATGGCAGCGCTGCTGCAGGCCGCCTGGAACAGCCCTTACGCAGCAGAATTCATCAGTTCCATGCCGCTGGTGGGTATGGACGGCACCATGCGCAAGCGTCTCAAGCGCACGGCCATGACCGGTGAAGGGCACATCAAGACCGGCACCCTGAACACCGTACGCGCCATCGCGGGCTTCAGCCGTGACAGCAACGGCAATACCTGGGCGGTGTCGGCGATTCTGAATGATCCGAAACCGTGGGGGGCTTCGCAGGTGCTGGACCAGGTTTTGCTGGACCTCTATCGCCAGCCAAAGCTGAGCAACAGCTCGACTGCTGCGACTCAGTAACACTGAGCTAGCCTGTACCGGCCCTTTGGCGGGCGGCCCGCGACGTCGGACCGCTCGCCAAAGGGCCGGTACTGGCAAGATTTAGCTCAACTCCGGCTCAACCCGGTCCCTGCCCGCCTGCTTGGCCGCATACACCCCGGCATCCGCACGCAGCAGCAACGCATCCGCCCCTTCCCCCGGCCGCCACCCTGCCACACCAAAACTCGCGGTTACCTTGCCCACGCCCTCGACCGGCACATTGCGCACGCCCTGCCACAACTCCATGGCCAAAAGCCTCGCCTGTTCGGCGTTGCTGCCCGGGCACAGCACCATGAACTCTTCGCCACCCAGCCGGCAGAACACATCAGTGCGCCGCAAGCGCTGGCCAATACGCTGGCAAAGGCTGCGCAGCACGTGGTCACCCACCGCGTGGCCATACTGGTCGTTGATCCGTTTGAAGTGGTCGATATCGAGCATGATCACCGCGAGATCCTGATCGTCACGCTGGGCGCGGTCCAATTCGACCTTGAGTCGCTCCTGAAAGTAGCGACGGTTATGGATGCCAGTGAGTGCATCGGTCACCGACAGCGTGCGCAAGTCTTCTTCGACGCCCTTGAGGTCTGAAATGTCGGTGAGATAGCCATGCCACAGGGTGCAGCCGTCTTCGCCGACCTCCGGCGTCGCCTCCCCGCGCACCCAGCGCAAGCCTGCCTGGGGCAGGCACACGCGGTACTCTTCGCGCCAGGGTGACAGGTGTTCGGCCGAATACCGCACGGAGCGTCGCACACGTTCAAGGTCGTCGGGGTGGATGCGCTCGAACACCGCCGAGGCATCTTCGCGCAGCAACTGCAAGTCGACCTCGTAGATATCGAACAGCCCCTGGCTGGCATACGGAAAACTCGAGTGACCATCAGGGTTCAGGCGATACTGGTAAATGCCGCCCGGCACCTCGGCACTGAGCTTTTCCAGCAGCCGGTCGCGCATCGCCAGCGCCTCATGCACCCGTCGTCGCTCGGTGACATCGATGCAGATCGCCAGGTAGCCGACCCACAACCCCTGCTCGTCGAGCACCGCAGTCACCAGCATGTTGGCCAGCAGCTGGCTGCCATCCTTGCGCACCAGGGTCCACTCGCCAGGCTCGGCGCCGCCCTCTTGTACGGTTTCGGCAAACATCGCCTGGCCACCGGCAATGTGCCGGCCGTAGCGCAGGCTCAAGGCATGGGCACGCAGACTGAGCTCATCGGGCAAGACCAGATCCTCAAGCTGCAGATGCCCGATCGCCTCGCCAGCCGAATAGCCCAGCAAGCGTTCGGCACCGGCATTGAATGTGCTGACTACCCCTTTGAGGCTGGTGGCGATGATGGCGACCTGGGTGGCAGCATCGAGCACACTGCGCAGCTGGTTATGGGTTTCGCGCAGCGACTGCTCGCTGACCCGCAGTTCGGCGGTGCGCTGCTCAACCAAGGTCAGCGCCCGCTGCCGTTGGCTGAACAGGTTATACAACAAGGCGCTGAGCAGCAGGCTCAACAGCCCGCCGAGCATGCCAACAGCCAGTGCCGCGGAAGACCGGTTGGCCTGCATGAACACTTCGCTTGGGCGAATATCCAACTGAAAGTGATGGTCGGCCAGGTGCAGCAACTGCGTGCTGACCAAGGCCAAGGGGGCAGCCGGGTTCTGCGAGTCGAACAGGACTTCCTGACCATCGCGCCCGCTGGGGTCGATAATACGCACCACCAGGTTGTCCTCGGCCGTGGCCGGTAAACCGTCGGTGATCAGCTGACGCAGATTGAGCAGCGCCATTACATAGCCTGCTGGTGGGCCATCGGCCTGGGCATCGGAAAACACCGGCGCCACCATCAGCAGCCCGCGTGCGTACTCCGGCACCACATTGATCATGTCCAGCGGCGCGGACACCGCCATGCTGCCAGGCAACAAGGCACGCAGCAGGGTCTGCTCACGGGTTTCCTGGCCGCGCAGGTCCAGCCCGTAGGGTTGCTCCTGCTGATGGGTGGCCTGGGTGTAAAGCACCGGGAAGTAATGATCACGCTGTGGCGCCGGCTGCCAGTGGCCTTGGTTGTCCAGATCGCGGATTGCATAGGCCCGCCTCAGCGCAGCACTGGCCTGACGCTCGAAGTCGCGCCGCTGCACATCGTCGACCCGCGGCGCCCAGGAGTAAGCCTGGGTTCGGCGCAACAAGGGACGCGCGTAGCCGTCGAATTCGCGTGGAGTAATCTCGTTGGAGAAACTGAAGAAGCGCCGTAAACCGTCGAGGCGTTGCTCCTGATCGTCAAAACGTTCGGCGATACGGCTATGGCGCTCGCTGGCCAGCAGCTCGAAGCGCTGGCGCAACTGCTGCTTGTAGAACGCCTGAGTGGCCAACGCCAAGGCAACCGACAGCAAGCCGCCGGCTACCAGCACCACCAACGCCAACGCCCAGGCAGCCATCGCTTCGCTGCACAGGCCCAGCACCTTCGCACGCACGCCATACTTCGACATAGATAGATCTCATCACGTCAGCGTCCTGCGAACATTCTGGCCCTGTGCTGAGTTATAGCTATTGGCCATTAGCGATGCAACGCTACTCGTCTCATTTAGCGCAATTGCAGACGCCAGGCGCGATGGATGCGATTGTTTCGAGCGAAATCCGGGTCGAGGGTCTGCGCGCTGATTTCCTCCACCGCATACCGCGCCGCCAGATGCTCATCGAGCTGGAACTTGCGGAAGTTGTTGGAGAAGTACAGCACGCCACCCGGCGCCAGCCGCGCCATGGCCAGGTCGAGCAACTGCACATGGTCACGCTGCACGTCAAACACCCCTTCCATGCGCTTGGAGTTGGAAAAGGTCGGTGGGTCGATGAAGATCAGGTCATAGCTGTCGCGGTTGGCTTCCAACCAGGCCATGACATCGCCTTGCTCCAGGCGGTTGCGCTCGGAGAAGCCGTTCAGCGACAGGTTACGGCGCGCCCAGTCCAGGTAAGTCTTGGACAGATCGACGCTGGTCGTGCTGCGTGCACCGCCCTTGGCGGCGTGCACACTCGCTGTGGCGGTATAGCAGAACAGGTTGAGGAAGCGCTTGCCGGCCGCCTCCCGCTGAATGCGCATGCGCATTGGGCGGTGGTCGAGGAACAGGCCGGTGTCCAGGTAGTCGGTAAGGTTGACCAGCAGTTTGACGCCGCCTTCATTGACCTCCTGGAAGCGCCCTTCGGTAGCCTGGCGTTCATACTGTCGGGTGCCGCTCTGCCGCTCGCGGCGCTTGAGCACCACGCGCTGCGGGTCTATGCCCAGCGCCTGGGGAATCGCCGACAAGGCGTCGAGCAGGCGAGCCTGGGCCTTTTCCGGGTCGATCGAGCGCGGCGCGGCATATTCCTGCACGTGCACCCAATCCTCATAGAGATCGACCGCCAGAGCATACTCGGGCATGTCGGCATCGTAGAGGCGGTAGCAGCTAACCTGCTCCTTGCGCGCCCACTTGCCCAGTTGCTTGAGGTTTTTCTGCAGGCGGTTGGCGAACATCTGCGCGCCTTCGGACAGGCGGGCCGGTTCGTTGGTTACCGGAGCCTGCCGACGCGTGTCGTTGCTCTCAGCCTGGGCATCGCGTCGCTCGCCGGTCACGAACTGGTCAGGCTGCACCTTGAACAGCAGCAACTTGCACGGCAGCGCGCCGTTCCAGAACGCGTACTGTTTATGGCTGCGTATGCCCATTTTCTTGCCAAGCTCTGGCGCGCCGGTGAACACGGCCGCCTCCCAGCCCATGCACGCCTGGCGCAAGCGTTCGCCAAGGTTCTGGTAGAGGTATAGCAAGCTGGCTTCGTCACCCAGGCGCTCGCCATACGGCGGGTTGCTGATGACCAGGCCTTTCTGGTTCTGGTCTGGACGCGGCTCGAAACTGGCGACCTCGCCCTGGTAGATCTTGATCCAGTCGCCCAGACCTGCCCGCTCGACGTTGTTGCGCCCCGGCTGGATCAACCGCGGGTCGGCCTCGTAGCCACGAATCCACAGCGGTGGCTTGGCCAGGCCAGCCTGGGCCCGAGCCTGGGCCTCATCATGGACTTTGCGCCAGGTGGCCGGCACATGGCCCAGCCAGGCGCTGAACCCCCAGCGCTCGCGCTTGAGGTTCGGCGCCATGTCGGCGGCGATCATCGCCGCTTCGACCAGGAACGTACCCACACCGCACATCGGGTCGGCCAGAGCGCCGCCCTCGGCGGCGATGCGTGGCCAACCGGCGCGAATCAGCACCGCGGCTGCCAGGTTTTCCTTGAGCGGCGCGGCACCTTGCTGCAGGCGGTAGCCGCGCTGGTGCAGGCTGTGGCCGGAAAGATCGAGCGAGAGGATCGCCTCGCCACGGTCCAGGCGCAGGTGCACGCGCACGTCCGGGTCGATCTTCTCCACCGACGGGCGCAGGCCCTCGCGGTTGCGCAGCTTGTCGACGATGGCGTCCTTGACCTTGAGTGCACCGAAGTGGGTGTTGTCGATGCCCGAGCCATGGCCACTGAACTCCACGGCCAGGGTGCCGTCGGCCGCCAGGTGATCGGCCCAGTCGACGGCGTTCACACCGTCGTAAAGGTCGTCGGCATTCTTCATGTTGAAGCGTTTGAGCACCAGCAGCACGCGGTTGGCCAGGCGCGACCAGAGGCACAGGCGGTAGGCGGTTTCCATGTCGGCTTCGCCGCGAATGGCCGAGGTGTGCTCACGCACTTCGTCAAGGCCAAGGCCCTTGGCCTCTTCGGCAAGCAGGCCTTCCAGGCCTTTGGGGCAGGTGAGATAGAGTTCGAAACGGTCCGACATGAGTATTCCAGAGCCTTGGGCTATTTGAGTGACGAGGCGACGCATCGCCCCGCCGATGTTTGCCCGAACGCCCTTCCAGCAAGCGTCCGAGTGGCCTCGCCCACACGCACAGTGTGCAGCGGACGGACCAGGCCGCCTGATCGATCTGCTCTCGCCAGTGGCAGAGACAGCTTAGATCATCAGGCAGTACGAATAATTTCTGCCGACTATGGGATCGATGTGACCCTTCGTCGCATTACCAATTATTTCTGTCACCCCGCCGCAACGCTGGCGAAATGACGTCAATCTTCAGCAAACCCCGACCACAGGGGGCTAAACGCTAAACAAGGTTGAGTCGCATTTATTTACTTATCCCCTCACCCACGGAAAGGTTACCTGCTTATGACAAATCGATCATTCACACCGTGACTCGCATTCGTTAGAACTGGTCTCAGGCCGCTTCGCAACGAGGCGGCACTTTCAGCCCGCCACGCCGGCAGCGGGCGCACACCGGCAGAACGACTCTGCCCGGCCTCGGAGAGGCCGACGGGACATTACAGTCAACAAGTGAGGGCAACACCCTATGAGAAGACTTAAGCGTGATCCGTTGGAAAGAGCATATTCACGTGGCTACCAATACGGGGTCACCGGCAAATCCCGCGAACTTTGCCCTTTCAATCTTCCTTCTGTTCGCCAAGCCTGGATCAACGGCTGGCGCGAAGGTCGCGGAGATAACTGGGACGGAATGACTGGCACCGCTGGTATCCATAGACTCAACGAAAATCACGCCGTTGGCTGATCGAGGACACTGAATTCGATTTACCATGCACGCCCCATCCGGGCGGCGGGCGAAGGCCCAGGGGCCCCTTGATGGGGCCCTTTTTTATGCCCGCGGCATTGCCGCGATGGCATCCACCGCTTCACGGATCAGCGCCGGCCCTTTGTAGATGAAGCCTGAGTAGATTTGCACCAGGCTCGCCCCCGCGGCGATCTTCTCGGCGGCATGCCGGCCTTCGGTAATACCACCCGCCGCGATGATCGGTAGTTTGCCACCCAGCTCGCCCGACAGCACCTTGACGATATGGGTGCTTTTCTGCAGCACAGGCGCACCCGACAGGCCACCCGCCTCACCCCCATGTGGGAGATTTTCGACGCCTTCACGGCCCATGGTGGTGTTGGTGGCAATGACCGCATCCATGCCCGATTCCATCAGCGCTGCTGCCACCAGCGCGGTTTCTTCGTCGCTCATGTCCGGTGCGATCTTGATTGCCAACGGCACGCGCTTGCCATGTTCGCCGGCCAGCTGTTCGCGACGCTCGGCCAGGGCATCGAGCAGTTGCTTGAGCGAGTCGCCGAATTGCAGGCTGCGCAAACCCGGGGTATTGGGCGAGCTGATGTTGACGGTGATGTAGCTGGCCTCGGTGTAAACCTTGTTCAGGCAGATCAGGTAGTCGTCGACCGCGCGCTCGACCGGGGTGTCGAAGTTCTTGCCGATATTGATACCCAGCACGCCCTCATGGCGCGAAGCCCGCACACGCTCCAGCAGATGATCGACGCCCAGGTTGTTGAACCCCATGCGGTTGATGATCGCCGTCGCCTCTGGCAGACGGAACAACCGCGGCTTCGGGTTGCCCGGCTGAGGGCGCGGGGTCACGGTACCGATTTCGACAAAGCCGAAACCCAGCTGGGCAAAGCCGTCGATGGCCGCACCATTCTTGTCCAGGCCGGCAGCCAGGCCCACCGGGTTGGCGAAGTTCAATCCCATCACACTCACCGGCAGCGCCGCCGGCTGCTTGCACAGCACGCCGTTGAGCCCAAGGCGGCCACCGGCACCGATCAGGTCCAGGGACAGGTCATGGGAAGTTTCCGGAGAAAGCTTGAACAGCAGCTGGCGGGCCAGGGTATACATGGGCGGGCAAGGCTCAGGGGTAAGTGAGGCTGCGATTATAGCCAGCGCGCGCCCAGCATGACAGCGCCTTGGCACATGCGTTGCTACATCGCCTCACGACGGCCTAATCCGTACAGGCGAGGATCTACGTGAATACATCTGCTCTGGCCTGGGTAAACGGCAGCGACGCGCCGGAAAAGCCCAGCCTCGATATCGGCTTCATGGCCCTGACCGATTGCGCCTCGGTGGTGGTTGCCGCCACCCAAGGCTTCGCTCAACAGCACGGCCTGACCCTCAACCTCAAGCGCCAGGGCTCATGGGCCAGTCTGCGTGACAAGCTGGCCAGCGGCGAACTGGATGCTGCGCACTGCCTGTACGGTCTGGTCTACGCCGTGCACCTGGGCATTGGCGGCGTGCCGGCCAGCGACATGGCCGTGCTCATGGGACTGAACCAGAATGCCCAGGCCATCAACCTGTCGCCTGCCCTGCAGCGCAAGGGCGTGACCAGCCCTGAAGCACTCGCACGCCTGGTGCACCAGAGCGGTGCGCGACTGACCTTCGCCCAGACCTTCCCCACCGGCACCCACGCCATGTGGCTGTATTACTGGCTGGCCAGTCAGGGCATCCACCCACTGCACGACGTCAACAGCGTGGTGGTGCCCCCCGCGCAGATGGCGGCGCACGTTCAGGCTGGCCGCATCGATGGCTTCTGTGTCGGTGAGCCCTGGGCCGCCGCCGCCGTCGCCCAGGGCCAGGGCTTCACCTTGGCTACCAGTCAGTCGATCTGGCCCGACCACCCGGAAAAGGTCCTGGCCTGCGCACGCACCTTCGCCGAACTGTACCCCAACAGTGCACGCGCACTGATCAAGTCGATCCTCGCCGCCAGCCGCTTCATCGAGCAAAGCCAGGAAAACCGCCGCAGCACCGCGCAACTGCTCAGCGGCGCCGCCTACCTGGATACACCCCTCGAAACCGTCGAGCCGCGCCTGCTCGGCAACTATCAGGACGGCCTCGGCAACCAGTGGCAGGATTCACACGCCCTGCGCCTGTTCGACCAGGGCCGGGCCAACCTGCCCTACCTGTCCGACGGCATGTGGTTCATGACCCAGTTTCGCCGCTGGGGCTTGCTGCGCGACGACCCCGACTACTTCGGCGTGGCGCGTCGGGTGCAGCAGCTGGAGCTGTATCACGAGGCCGCCGACGCCCTCGGCGTATCCTGCCCCGCCTCGGTCATGCGCAGTAGCTTGCTGATCGACGGCATCCGCTGGGACGGCAGTGACCCGCACCGCTATGCCCGCAGCTTCCGCCTGCATGCCTTGGGCGATATGCCCACTGCCCGTACCGGTTTGTGAGGGGGACCACCATGCTGCGCATCCTGCTCATCGACGACACCCAGAACAAGCTTGGCCGCCTCAAGGCAGCGTTGCGCGAAGCCGGCTTCGAGGTGATCGAAGCGCCAGACCTGACCATCGACCTGCCCGCCTGCGTCGAAACGGTGCGACCGGATGTGGTGTTGATCGATACCGATTCACCCGACCGCGATGTCATGGAACAAGTGGTGATGGTCAGCCGCGACCAGCCGAGGCCGATCGTGCTGTTCACCGACGAACATGATCCCAGCGTGATGCGCCAGGCGATCCAGGCAGGTGTCAGCGCATACATCGTCGAAGGCATCCACGCCGCCCGGCTGCAGCCGATCCTCGATGTGGCCATGGCCCGCTTCGAGAGCGACCAGGCCCTCAAAGCCCAGTTGCTGGCGCGCGATCTGCAGTTGGCAGAGCGCAAACGCATCGAGCAAGCCAAGGGCTTGCTCATGAAAATGAAGGATTGCAACGAAGAGCAGGCCTATACCCTGATGCGCCGGCAGGCCATGAGCCGCCAGCAGAAGCTGATCCAGGTGGCCGAACAGATCATCGCCATGCACGAAATGCTGGGTTAGCGCCGCCGGCGATGTTGGCCCACCTTTTGCTGGATGAACCACACCGGTAGCCAACGGCGGTTGCCCACAAACCCCGACAAAGACGTCGCTCTCCCCTCCACGCCAGTGGACCGGGTAGCGACGTCTTTTTGTTTCCGTTGCATTGCCGAGTGAGGTGTTCGATGAGTACCAGCTTCTGGAAATCCGGGCATGTGCCCACGCTGTTCGCCGCGTTCCTGTATTTCGACCTGAGTTTCATGGTCTGGTACCTGCTTGGCCCAATGGCGGTGCAGATCGCCGCCGACCTGCAACTGACCACACAGCAGCGCGGCCTGATGGTCGCCACGCCGATTCTGGCGGGCGCGGTGCTGCGCTTCGTCATGGGCCTGCTGGTCGACCGCCTCTCACCGAAGACCGCCGGGTTGATTGGCCAGGTGATTGTCATCCTAGCCCTGGCGAGCGCCTGGTACATGGGCGTGCACACCTATGAACAGGCCCTGCTGCTCGGCGTTTTCCTCGGCGTAGCTGGCGCCTCGTTCGCCGTGTCGCTGCCGCTCGCCTCGCAATGGTACCCACCGCAGCACCAGGGCAAAGCCATGGGTATTGCCGGCGCGGGCAATTCCGGCACTGTTTTCGCCGCCTTGCTGGCCCCGGTACTGGCCGCAGGTTTCGGCTGGAACAACGTGTTCGGCTTCGCCGTGATCCCACTGGTACTGACCCTGGTGCTGTTCGCCCTGCTCGCGCGCAATGCACCACAACGGCCCAAGCCCAAGGCCATGGCCGATTATCTCAAGGCCCTGGGCGACCGCGACAGTTGGTGGTTCATGTTCTTCTACAGCGTCACCTTTGGCGGCTTCATCGGCCTGGCCAGCGCCCTGCCCGGCTACTTCAGCGACCAGTATGGCCTAAGCCCGATCACTGCCGGCTACTACACCGCCGCCTGCGTCTTCGCCGGCAGCCTGATGCGCCCGTTGGGCGGCGCCCTGGCCGACCGTTTCGGTGGAATCCGCACCTTGCTGGGCATGTACAGCGTGGCCGCCATCTGCATTGCCGCCGTTGGCTTCAACCTGCCCAGCGCCGCTGCGGCCCTGGCCTTGTTCGTCAGCGCCATGCTCGGCCTTGGTGCCGGCAACGGCGCGGTGTTCCAACTGGTGCCACAACGCTTCCGCCAGGAGATCGGCGTGATGACCGGCCTGATCGGCATGGCCGGCGGCATTGGCGGCTTCCTGTTGGCCGCGGGGCTTGGCACCATCAAGCAGCATACCGGCGACTATCAGCTGGGACTGTGGTTGTTCGCCAGCCTCGGCCTGCTGGCCTGGTTCGGCCTGCACGGTGTCAAGCAACGCTGGCGCACCACCTGGGGCTCGGCGGCGGTTACCGCGGCGCGGGTCTGAGGCTTATTGATGAGCCTGCAACTGAGCTTTGCCCAGGCCAGCGCTACAGGGCCACGCGCCGAAAACCAGGACGCCCTGCGCCTGGTCACCCCGGCGCCGGAGCTTGCCGCCAGCAAGGGCTACCTGTTTGCCCTGGCCGACGGCGTCAGCCAGTGCGCCGACGGCGGCCTGGCAGCACGCGCCAGCCTGCAGGCGCTGGCCATGGACTACTACGCCACCCCCGCCACCTGGGGCGTGGCCCAGGCGCTTGACCGCCTGCTGCTGGCACAGAACCGCTGGCTGCGCGCCCAGGGTAGCCAACCGCTGTTGACCACGCTCAGCGCCTTGGTACTGCGCGGGCGCCGCTTCACCCTGGCGCACGTCGGCGACTGCCGCGCCTATCGCTGGCACGCCGGTCGACTGCAATGCCTGAGCCAAGATCACGTCTGGGATCAGCCCGGCATGCAACATGTGCTCAAACGCGCACTGGGCCTGGACCAGCACCTGCTGGTCGACTACCTGGACGGCGAGCTGCAGCCTGACGAATGCTACCTGCTGCTCAGCGACGGGGTTTGGGCCAGCCTGGGCGATCAGCACATCCAGGCGGTGCTGCGCGAGCAATCTGATCTGCAGCTGGCCGCCGACACCCTGGTCGCCAGCGCCCACCATAACGGCAGCCAGGACAACGCCAGCGCTCTGCTGGTGCGGGTCGAACAATTGGGTACAGCCAACCTTGGCGACACCTTGGTGCAACTGCAACAGTGGCCATTGCCTGGTGCGTTGCGTGCAGGCCAGGCAATCGATGGTTGGCAGGTCGAATCGCGCATCTCGCTCAGCCGGCAATCATTGCTGTACCGGGTGCGCGACAGCCAAGGCCAGCCGTGGCTGTTGAAAACCTTGCCTGCGGAGCGCGAACAGGAACCGGGGGCGGCGCAAGCGTTGTTGCTCGAAGAATGGTTCCTGCGCCGGGTTGCCGGGCGCCACTTCCCCGAGCTGCATGCCGCCAGCCAGCGCCAACACCTGTTCTACGTGATGCGTGAGCACAGCGGCCGCACCCTCGACGCGCAACTTGCCGAACAGGGCCCATTGCCGCTCGCCCAGTGGCTGGAGGTGGCGCGCCAGTTGCTGCAAGCGGTCGGTGTGTTGCATCGACGTAACCTGCTGCACCGAGATATCAAACCCGAAAACCTGCACCTGGGCGAAGATGGCCAGTTGCGCCTGCTGGACTTCGGCTTGGCGTACTGCCCGGGGCTGTCCGAAGACTTACGACACGAACTGCCCGGCACGCCATCGTACATTGCCCCGGAAGCCTTCGAGGGCCAGCCGCCGAGCCCGCGCCAGGACCTCTACGCTGCGGGTGTCACGCTCTACTACCTGCTGACCGGGCACTACCCCTATGGCGAAGTCGAGGCCTTCCAGCGACCGCGCTTCGGCCAACCGGTCAATGCATCGCGCTATCGCCCCGACCTGCCCGAATGGCTGCAGCACAACCTGCAGCAAGCCGTGGCGGCAGACCCTGCTCAACGCTTCGAAACCGCTGAACACTGGCTGCTGCTGCTCGAACGCGGCGACCGTCAGGCGCACAGCAACCCGCCTCGCCCGCTGCTCGAACGCGAGCCGCTGAAGGTCTGGCGCACCCTGGCCCTGCTATCGCTGCTGCTCAACCTGATACTGCTGCTTAGCCTGCTCAAGGGCTAAGCACACTTGCCAATGAGGAAATCCATGATGCATGCAAAAGTCTGGCTGGTCGGTGCCGGCCCTGGAGATCCTGAACTGCTCACCCTCAAGGCCGTGCGAGTGTTGCAACAGGCGGATGTGGTAATGATCGACGACCTGGTCAACCCGGCCGTGCTGGAGCACTGCCCGCAGGCCCGGGTGATTGCAGTGGGCAAACGCGGCGGCTGCCGCTCCACGCCCCAGGCTTTTATCCAGCGCCTGATGCTGCGCCACGCGCGGCAAGGCCGCTGTGTGGTGCGGCTCAAAGGTGGCGACCCGTGCATCTTCGGCCGTGGCGGCGAAGAGGCGCTGTGGCTGCAAGGCCACGGCATCGAGGTGGACGTGGTCAACGGCATCACCGCCGGACTGGCCGGAGCGACCCAGTGCGGCATTGCGCTGACCTCACGCGGGGTGAGTCGTGGTGTGACGCTGGTAACCGCTCATACCCAGGATGACAGCGAGCTGAACTGGGCGGCATTGGCCCAGGGCGGCACGACCCTGGTGGTGTACATGGGCGTGGCTCGACTTGAGCAGATTCGCCAGGGCTTGCTGGACGGTGGCATGCCAGCGGGGATGCCGGTGGCGATGATCGAGAATGCATCCCTGCCAGAACAGCGTGAATGCCGCAGTGATGTCAACGGGATGCTGGAAGATGCACGGGGGTTCGGCTTGCGCAGCCCGGCGATTCTGGTGATTGGAGAGGTTGTTGGACAGCGTGTGATACGCGAGTTCGGAGCGGCTGCCGGCTAACGCTGCACCAAACGCCAGGCAAAGAAAAACCCGGCCAAGGCCGGGTTTTTCATTGAAGCTTCAGACCAATTACTTGGACTGGGCTTCTACCTGAGCTTCAACGCGACGGTTGACAGCACGGCCTTCTTCGGTGGCGTTGTCAGCAACTGGGCGGGTTTCGCCGTAGCCAACCGAGTCAACGCGAGTCGACTCAACACCGTACTGCTGGGTCAGTACCTGCTTCACAGCATTGGCACGACGCTCGGACAGCTTCTGGTTGTAAGCGTCTGGGCCCACGGAGTCAGTGTGACCTTCAACCACGGTGGTGGTTTGTGGGTACTGCTTCATGAAGTCAGCCAGGTTCTTGATGTCGCCGTAGCTGTTAGGCTTGACGACCGACTTGTCGAAGTCGAACTTGACGTCCAGCTCAACGCGAACGACTTCGGCAACAGCCGGGCAGCCATCAGCGTCAACGGTAACGTTGGCTGGGGTGTCTGGGCACTTGTCGACGTTGTCGCAAACGCCGTCGTTGTCGCTGTCGGAGCAGACTTCAGCAACTGGAGCCGGAGCAGGAGCAACTTTGCCACCGCTGCCGCCGAAGTTCAGACCCACACCAACGGATGGGCCCCACTCGGTGTTGCCGTTGTCGATGTTGTACATGGCTTCAACGCCGGCACGGGCGAAGAACATGTCGGTGATGTACCACTTGGCGCCAGCGCCAACGTTGGCGAAGGTGGAGTGGTCACGGCCGCTACGGGTAGCCTGGCCCAGGCTCTCGTGAGCGAAACCAGCGGAAACGTACGGACGCAGCGCATCGCCCACGGTACCGAAGTGGTAGGTAGCGTCGAGCTTGGCTTTGGAGCCTTTGATGTCTTTGTTGAAGACTTCGCCACGCGCGTTGTGGGTCTCGTTGTAGCCGAGGTCCAGGGAGACGTCGTCAGTCAGGAAGTAACCCAGGCGAACACCAGGATTGGTGCCGTCGTTCTTGAAGTTACGCTCGCTGTCGTAGTACTGCTTGGTGACGTTACCTTCGATTTCGACTGCGCCTTGGCCTTGAGCCAGAACGCCGAACGAAGTAGCGGCTACGAGCGAGCCAATGGCCAAGCCCAAGGTGTTTTTCAATTTCATCCGTTAAATCCCCATCTGGTGATAGTTAAGCAGTCCCACCAAAATCCGGGGGACAACTCGACGGCAAGTCTAGCAGAACTCGCCGGTTGGTTAGAGACATTTGCGTAGGACTAAGTTTCATCCATACCGGTAAATTTCTCACGAAGCTTGTCTAGCGCACGCTTGTAGCGCATTTTCGTCGCGCTCAAGCCCATGTGCATGATATCCGCGATCTCCTGGAATTCCAGCTCTGCGACAAAACGCAACACCAGAATTTCCCGATCGATCGGGTTCACATACACCAGCCACTTGTCCAGCCCGCCCTTTTCTTCGGGTTTCGGTGCCTTGTCTTCAGACGCCTCTTCAACAGGATCAAGACTCAAGGCATCCATCAACCGACGTTTCCTGCGCTCCTTGCGGTACTGGGTGATGCACTCGTTATAGGTAATGCTGTAGAGCCAGGTCTTGAACTTGGATTTACCCTCGAAGTTCTTCAGACCGTACAGCACCTTCAGCATCACCTCCTGACAGACATCGTCAGCATCCCGGTCGTTCCCCAAATAACGCGCACAGACGTTGAACAGGGTTCGCTGGTAGCGCCGCATGAGTTCCTCATAGGCGCGGGTAACGTGATACAGCTCCTCATGCGAACGCGCCACCAACTCCTCGTCGGTGAGCTCGCGGGGGTCGTAACGCATGGGCGGCGAATAGACTTTATTCAAAACGGATCTGGCCGACAGTCAGGTCAATGTCGCCGCTCGGCCACGTGGGCCGATTTTTGCGGCGGCATACATTAACAGCTTTTGTGCGGTTAGCGGCTATTGACGCGTTGCTCGAGCAGCACGCGATTAGACAGCGACACCAATTCGCCATCATCGGTCAACAGCGTCGTCTTGACCGTGCCAATTTCCTCAATCTGCCCTTCGACCTCTCCAATCCGCACCTGCTGGCCGACCTGGAAGAGTTCACGTACATAAATGCCGGCCAGAATTTGCCCGGCGATTTCGCGGCTGCCGAGGCCCATGGCGAGCGCAACGGCCAGACCAACGGTTATCAGCCCGATGACGATCACATGGTTGAGCAGGTCGGTCTTGACCTCAAGCTGGCTGATGGCCACCGAGATGCTGATGATGATGACCAGAATCTGGGTGATACGCCCAAGGCCAGCGGAGTATTCCAGGCCGATACCTTCGGCAGCACCGCGCACCAGACCATTGGCCACCTGCGCCAGGAGCACGCCGGCCAGCAGCACCAACGCTGCACCGAATACCTTGGGCAGGTACAGGGCGAGCATGTCGAGGGTCGCCGAAACCCGCTCGAGGCCGAGCGATTCAGCCGCAGATACGAGGAAGATCAACAGCACGAACCAGTAGACGATCTTGCCGATCAGGGTCGAGATCGGCACCTGGATACCGACCCGGCTGAGCATCTTGGTAAGCCCGGTGCCCGCCATCAACCGATCCAGGCCAAACTTGGCCAACACCTTGGACAGCAGGGTATCAAGCAGCTTGGCCACCACGAACCCGAGCAGCACCACGACCAGCGCGCCGAACAGGTTGGGGATGAAGTTCGCTACCTTGGTCCATAGGGCGGTCATCGCAGTAACCAGGCTCTGGGTCCAGAGATCGAGTTCCATATTCAATCGGCCTTATCAGCTTTGCTGCCAGGGGCAGCGTTACGGGCAGAATGGCGGCTAACCGGCGCAACATGCGCCGAGCCATTGTTCACGGCGATCAGCAGCGCCTGGCACCAGCGGCCAAGCAGGCTGAACAGATCACCCGCACCAACCTGGCGGTTGGCGGTTTTCAGCACACGACCCAGACACGCGGCGTCGTCTCTGTCCTCACCGGACGGCGACGCCTTGAGCAGGTCACGTAGGGATTCTTCAAACGGATCGTGCATGTGCACCTCGCGCAATGTCAGTCAGAGACGAGGGCGCCGGGCCATGGGTCACACATCGCCCTGGCACGCATGTTTCAAAATGACTCGACACCCTCACACCCAGCGCAGCCGACGGAACAGCCACCACTGCCCCACCGCCAGCCCTAGCACAACACTGCAGGCCAACAGGAAGCCATAGGGATTGTCCGCGCCCGGGATGCCGCCGACGTTGATGCCAAGCAAACCGGTGATGAAACTCATGGGCAAGAAGATGCAGGTGATTATGCCGAAGCGGTACATGGTCCGGTTCATCCGCTCGCTGCGCCGCCGGTCCTCGCTCTCCAGCACCAGCGCCGCCCGCTCGCGGGCCAGTTCCAGCTCTTCCAGATAGCGGATCAGGCTGTTGTTCAACTCGTTCCAGTAATCGGCATCGGCGTCGGCAAACCAGCTCCATTTGCTGCGCGACAACTGGGCATAGATTTCCCGCTGCGGCGCGAGAAAACGCCGCAAGCCGGCGGCGCGGCGGCGAATCTGCTGAAGGCTGCCGTGCTCAGGAGTGTACCGCTCGTCGGATTCTACCTTCTCTTCTTCCAGATCGACCAGTTCCGACAGGTCACTGACCAGTCCCTGGACCTTTTCGGTCAGCAATTCCCCCATCAGCAGCAACAACTCGGACGCCGACTTCGGCCCCCTGCCCTCGTCCAGCAGCAAAAGCATCTCGTCACTGGCGCGCAGTGGCCGCAAGCGCAGGGAAATCACCCGCTGCGCCTGGGCGAAAATACGCACTGAAACCATGTCTTCAGGTTCGGCGCCCGGGTTGAGGTTGACCCCGCGCAAGAACAGCAACAGCTGTTCATCGGCCAGCGGCAACAGACGTGGCCGGGTATTTTCTTCCAGCAGCAGGTCGCAGGCGAACTCGCTCAGGCCGCTTTCCTGCAGTAGCCAGGTACGGGTTTGCGGATGGCTGCGATCCCAGTGCAGCCACAGGCTTTCCTGTGGCTGCAAGGCCAGGTCGTCCAGCTCGGTCCGGGCGATCGAACGCGCGCCGCCTCTACCATCGAGCACCAGGGCATGCACCAACCCCCACTGCGCGTTGTCTTCCTCGAACATCAAAGCTCCATCAGCGCGTGCGGCGCATCACTCCGGCATTTTCAGCGGGCTCGGCGAGACGATCACGCCATTGTTGTCGGCATACACGTACTCGCCCGAGCGGAAGGTCACGCCGGCGAAGGTCACCGGAACGTCGAGCTCGCCGACGCCCCGCTTGTTGCTCTTTTTCGGGTGACTGGCCAGCGCCTGCACGCCTACGCTCGTCTGGATCAAGATGTCCACATCACGGACGCAGCCGTAGATTACCAGGCCTTCCCAACCGTTCCTGGCAGCTTTCTCGGCAAGCATGTCGCCTAACAATGCACAGCGCAGCGAACCACCGCCGTCGACCACAAGGACCTTGCCCTTGCCGTCGAGCTCGACCTGCTCCTTGACCAGCGAGTTGTCTTCGAAGCATTTGAGGGTGACGATCTGGCCGCCGAACGAATCGCGGCCACCGAAGTTGCTGAACATCGGCTCCAGCACCTCAACCAGGTCCGGGTAGGCGTCGCACAGGTCGGGCGTTACGTAATGCTGCATGGCAAGCTCCTGTCAGTCATAACGAAAGCGGGTGTCGGCCAAGGCTACACCGCGAAGGCTGTCGCAGTCATCCGGGACTGAGCGGTCATCCAGCTTTTGTCTGTGCCGGCCTCTTCGCGGGGCAAGCCCGCTCCCACAAGTTCTCCACTAAACAGGAAGAGAGTGGTGAGCCTGTGCCGGCGGGCTTGCCCCGCGAAGAGGCAGTCATAGACAACAAAAAATCAGCCGACCGAAACGAGCTCGCGCCCTACCGCCGACGTATGAACTGGCAGCAACGGCTGGCGCAGCCAACGCTCGACCAGCGGCCACACCTGTACCTGCGCCGCCTTGCTGACCAGCATGTCGACATGCCCGAACGCCTCGAAACCTTCCTCACGGCCCAACCTGAGGAATTGCTTGCGCTCGCCGCCGAGTTGATCGAACAGCTTGCGACAGGCCCAGACCGGGTCCTGGAAGTCACCCGCGCCAGCCACTGCCAGTACGGGCACATCCACGTCGGCAAGCCCGGCCCACCAGTCGTTGTCCTTGTCGCCAAAACGCCCGAACAGACCATGCCAGCGCAAGCTTTCCAGAGCCAGGCCGATCGGCTCGTCTTCGGGCCCACGCTTGAACCGCGGCCCGGAAATCTGCCCCCAGCGCTTGAGCAGCAGCTTCGCGCCCCAGGTCACAGGAGGCACTTTCAAGGGCCAGTACACCCGACTGATCTGAGTACCGAAAAACGCGGCACTGGCGACCTGCTCGGCCGGCAAGAAACCACCTCCCAACGCTGCCGCCAGGGTAGTACCACCCAGAGAATGGCCAATCCAGTGCGGTGCCTTGCCAGACTGCTCCTGCACGAATGCGGCGATCAGCGGCAGGTCATCGCGGGCATAATCGGCCACCCGATTGTGCTGCCATTGCCGGTTGCGGGGAGACAGGCCATGGCCGCGCATCTCCGGGATCCACACATCGAACCCCGCACGCGCCAGATAGGCACCCAGGCCGATGCCCTTGGCCGAGTACCAGAAGCGCCGGTTGGAAAAACTGCCGTGCAGGAGGATCACCGGCACGCCTTGGGCACCACCCTGATCGGCCAGGCCCAAGCGGGTCACGGCCAGCTCGACGCTGGGGTCAGGGCTGTTGCCGGCTTTGATCCGGTACACATCTTCACTGAGATCGCCGCGGCGCTCGGCACTGAGCAGGGCCACGGGGAATAAAGAGCTGCTGCTTTGCATAAGGTAGCTTGATGCACAAAAAAGGGCGGGGTCCATTGCTGGAGCTCGCCCTGGAAAAAACCAGGCGGGGGCGCGCCAGACGCACCCCCGCGTTTTACCGCATCAGGCGGCGCCCTGACCCTCGGCCAGGAAGAACCAGGTCTCGAGCACCGAGTCCGGGTTCAGCGATACGCTTTCAATGCCCTGCTCCATCAGCCACTTGGCGAGGTCCGGGTGGTCCGACGGGCCTTGGCCACAGATACCGATGTACTTGCCGGCCTTGTTGCATGCCTGGATAGCATTGGCCAGCAGCTTCTTCACTGCAGGGTTACGCTCGTCGAACAGGTGGGCGATGATGCCCGAGTCGCGGTCCAGGCCCAGGGTCAGCTGGGTCAGGTCGTTGGAACCGATGGAGAAGCCGTCGAAGTATTCCAGGAACTCTTCGGCCAGGATGGCGTTGGACGGGAGCTCGCACATCATGATCACGCGCAGGCCGTTATCGCCACGGGCCAGGCCGTTTTCGGCGAGCAGGTCGATGACCTGGCTGGCTTCACCCAGGGTGCGCACGAACGGCACCATGATCTCGACGTTGGTCAGGCCCATTTCGTTACGCACACGCTTGAGCGCACGGCACTCTAGCTCGAAGCAGTCGCGGAACGACTCGCTGATGTAGCGCGAAGCACCGCGGAAGCCCAGCATCGGGTTCTCTTCTTCCGGCTCGTACAGCTTGCCGCCGATCAGGTTGGCGTACTCGTTGGACTTGAAGTCCGACAGGCGCACGATGACCTTTTTCGGGTAGAAGGCCGCTGCCAGGGTGCTGATGCCCTCGACCAGTTTCTCGACATAGAAGCCGACCGGGTCGTCGTAGCCGGCGATGCGCTTGTCGACGCTCTCTTTGAGCTCTGACGGCAGGCCGGCATAGTTCAGCAGCGCCTTGGGGTGTACGCCGATCATGCGGTTGATGATGAATTCCAGGCGCGCCAGGCCGACACCGGCGTTGGGCAGTTGGGCAAAATCGAAGGCACGGTCCGGGTTGCCGACGTTCATCATGATCTTGAACGGCAGGTCGGGCATGGCATCGACCGAGTTCTGCTTGACGTCGAAGCCCAGCTCCCCCTCGAAGATGAAGCCGGTGTCGCCTTCGGCGCAGGACACGGTGACGCCCTGGCCGTCCTTGAGCAACTGAGTGGCGTTGCCGCAACCGACCACTGCCGGAATACCCAGTTCACGGGCGATGATCGCCGCGTGGCAGGTACGCCCGCCGCGGTTGGTGACGATGGCGCTGGCGCGCTTCATCACCGGCTCCCAGTCCGGGTCGGTCATGTCGGAGACCAGTACGTCGCCGGGCTGGACCTTGTCCATTTCGGACACATCCTTGATCACGCGGACCTTGCCGGCGCCGATACGCTGGCCGATCGCGCGGCCTTCGACCAGCACGGTGCCTTTCTCTTTGAGCAGGTAGCGTTCCATGACGTTGGCGCTGGCGCGGCTCTTCACGGTCTCAGGACGTGCCTGGACGATGTACAGCTTGCCGTCGTCACCGTCCTTGGCCCATTCGATGTCCATCGGGCGCTGGTAGTGCTGCTCGATGATCATGGCCTGCTTGGCCAGCTCGTTGACTTCGGCATCGCTCAGGCAGAAGCGCGCACGCTCGGCACGGTCGACTTCGACGGTCTTGACCGAACGACCGGCCTTGGCCTCGTCGCCGTAGATCATCTTGATCGCCTTGCTGCCCAGGTTGCGGCGCAGGATGGCCGGACGGCCTGCCTGCAGGGTGTTCTTGTGCACGTAGAATTCGTCAGGGTTGACTGCACCCTGCACCACGGTTTCGCCCAGGCCGTAGGCGCCGGTGATGAACACCACGTCGCGGAAGCCCGACTCGGTGTCGAGGGTGAACATCACGCCGGCAGTGCCGGTTTCCGAGCGGACCATGCGCTGCACGCCGGCAGACAGGGCCACCAGCTTGTGGTCGAAGCCCTGGTGCACGCGGTAGGCAATGGCGCGGTCGTTGAACAGCGAGGCGAACACTTCCTTGGCCGCGCGGATCACGTTGTCGACGCCACGGATGTTGAGGAAGGTTTCCTGCTGGCCGGCGAAGGAAGCGTCCGGCAGGTCTTCGGCGGTGGCCGAGGAGCGCACGGCGACGGCCATGTTGTCGTTGCCGGCGGCCATTTCGGCGAACGCCGTACGGATTTCCGAATCAAGGCGTGCCGGGAACTCGGCTTCCATGACCCACTGGCGGATTTGCGCGCCGGTCTTGGTCAGGGCATTGATGTCGTCGACGTCCAGCGCATCGAGCGCTGAGTGAATGCGGTCGTTCAGCCCGCTTTGTTCGAGAAAATCACGGTACGCCTGAGCCGTAGTGGCAAAGCCGCCCGGCACCGACACGCCGGCACCGGCGAGGTTACTGATCATCTCGCCCAGGGATGCGTTCTTGCCCCCCACATGCTCCACATCATGGACGCCGAGCTTATCGAGGGAAACTACGTACTCTACCAAGGTGATCTCTCCACTAACTGTGTTGGAAAAGCTCAAGAGCGCCCGCCTGTCTTTGTGACTTGGCCGGACGTTTGTGGCCTGTACCTGGAAAATAGGGTCTCAAAATATGGCAGAATGCCGACAGCCGCATTCGGCAAACCGAACTTATCATATCCAAGAAACGTCATCAGCTTAAGGCCCTGTCGCAAATGAAACGAACCGCGTTCTTCATCTCCGATGGCACCGGCATCACAGCCGAAACCCTGGGCCAAAGCCTGCTCGCGCAATTCGATAGCATTCCGTTCAACAAATTCACCCGTCCTTACATCGATACACCTGACAAGGCACGGACCATGGTGCAGCAGATCAACGCTGCCGCCGAACGTGACGGCGTACGGCCAATCATCTTCGACACCATCGTCAATCAGGACATTCGCGAGATCCTGGCGACGTCGAACGGCTTCATGATCGACATCTTTTCGACGTTTTTATCCCCGCTTGAGCAAGAATTGACCGCCCATTCGTCGTATTCCGTGGGTAAATCCCACTCGATTGGAGGCAATTCCAACTACATGGAACGCATCGAGGCAGTCAATTTCGCCCTCGACAACGACGACGGCGCGCGCACCCACTACTACGACAAGGCCGACCTGATCCTGGTAGGCGTATCGCGCTGCGGCAAGACCCCGACTTGCCTGTACATGGCCATGCAGTTCGGTATTCGTGCGGCCAACTATCCGTTGACTGAAGACGACATGGAACGGCTGCAGTTGCCGGCCGTGCTGAAAAAGCATCACAACAAACTGTTTGGGTTGACCATCGACCCAGACCGCCTGACTGCCATCCGCCATGAGCGCAAACCCAACAGCCGCTATTCGAGCTTTGCCCAGTGTGAGTTCGAGGTCCGCGAGGTGGAGAACCTGTTCCGCCGGGAGAACATTCCCAATATCAATTCCACGCATTTTTCGGTGGAGGAGATTTCGGCGAAGATTTTGGTGGAAAAGGGCGTGGAGCGGCGGTTCAAGTAAGCCTGTAATGGCCCCTTCGCGGCTAAAGCCGCTCCCACAGGTAAACACTGAATCCGAGGGTGGTCGAGTACCTGTGGGAGCGGCTTTAGCCGCGAAGAGGTCACCACAGACACAAACAAAAGCCCCGGCATCGCTGCCGGGGCTTTCTCATTTCAACTAACCGATCAGGACGGCACTACCGCCGCCTGCCCACTCATCGCCAGGTCAACCAGCTCGCGGTTGGCCACCGCGTACATCGCATAGTCGGTACCGGTGGCGTTGCGCAGGTCGTCGAGCATGGCGCGCCAGCGCTCGACCATCACACGATGCTGCTCGGCCCATAGCGCCACGCGGGCGTCCATGTCTTCCGGGGCATCGGCCATCTGCAGTACCGAAATGGTGATCGCCCGCTGCTGCAGGTCGATGTCGTCGCGGAACGCCTCGCGGGCCAGGGCCTGCCAATTGTTTTCAACTGGCAGATTGCTGATTTCCTGCAAGTACCAGGTCAGGTCCAGCGCGCTGCCCACGGCGAAGAACGCCTTGGCCACCTGGGCCGGCTCGTGCCCGGTCACGTCGGCAGCTTCGATGATCGGCAGCAGCGTGTACAGGTGGCTGGTGCCGGCCACCATGCGTGCCAGCAGCTCCGGCACCCCAGCGTCGACGAAGCCCTGGTAGCGGACCATCCAGCGCTCGCGGGTCGGGCCTTCCAGCAGTTCGTCGAGTTTCAGGCCCAATTGCGCGATCTTCGGCCCGAAGTGCGCGGTATCGCGCCCGGCATCCTGCTCGTTGCGGCGGCTGCGCAGGAACCAGCGGGTGGCGCGGCGGCCCAGGCGCATCAGCTCGTCCATCAGGGTCAGCTGGATTTCCGCCGGCACCTGGTAATCCAGCGCCTCGATCTGGCGGAACCAGTGCGGCAGGTGGAAGATGTCGCGCACGATCACATAGGCCCCAGCAACGTTGGCCGGGCTCATGCCAGTCGATTCCTTCAAGCGCTGGACGAAGGTGATGCCCATGTTGTTGACCAGGTCGTTGGCGATCTGGGTGCTGACGATCTCGCGCTTCAAGCGGTGGCGACGCATGGCGTCGGCAAGCTTGCTGACCAGCGACGGCGGGAAGGCAGTCTCCATGTCGCGGGTCAGGTAGTCATCATCCGGCACCAGGGACTTGAGCAACTGCTCCTTGAGGTCGATCTTGCTGTACGAGATCAGCACCGACAGCTCGGCACGGGTCAGGCCCTGGCCTGCGGCCAGGCGCTCGGCCAACTGCTCTTCGGACGGCAGGAACTCGATGGCCCGGTCCAGCTTGCCGCGCCCTTCCAGGTCGGCCATCAGCCGCTTGTACTCGGCGATCCGCTCACGGGCGCGACGCGCCGCCAGCGACAGCGCCTGGGTCTGCTTGTAGTTGTTGCCCAGCACCAGGCCACCCACTTCATCGGTCATGCTGCCGAGCAGCTGGTTGCGCTGCTTCTCGGTCATGTCGCCACCCTGCACCACTTCGTTGAGCAGGATCTTGATATTGACCTCGTGGTCGGAGCAGTCCACGCCACCGGCGTTGTCGATGAAGTCGGTGTTGGTGGCGCCGCCGTGCAGGCCGAACTCGACGCGGCCGAGCTGGGTCATGCCGAGGTTGCCACCCTCGCCCACCACCTTGCAGCGCAACTCGTTGCCGTTGACACGCAAGGCGTCGTTGGCCTTGTCGCCAACATCGGCGTGGCTTTCGCTGCTGGCCTTGACGTAAGTACCGATACCACCGTTCCACAGCAGGTCAACCGGGGCCTTGAGCAGCGCATGCAGCAACTCGGTCGGGGTCAGGCGGTCGGCCTCGATGGCGAAGCGTTCCTTCATCTGCGGGCTGATGGCGATGCTCTTGGCACTGCGCGGGAAGATCCCGCCGCCTTCGGACATGATGCTGATGTCGTAGTCGCTCCAGGCCGAGCGCGGCAGGTCGAACAGACGCTGGCGTTCGGCGAAGCTGGTGGCCGGATCCGGGTTCGGGTCGATGAAGATGTGCAGGTGGTTGAACGCCGCTACCAATTGCAGCTTGTCGGACATCAGCAGGCCGTTACCGAACACGTCACCGGCCATGTCGCCGACACCGATCACGGTGATCGGGTCTTGCTGCACGTTGATTCCACGCTCGCGGAAGTGGCGCTGCACGCCGACCCAGGCGCCGCGCGCGGTGATGCCCATTTTCTTGTGGTCGTAACCGGCCGAGCCGCCCGACGCGAAGGCATCGCCCAGCCAGAAGCCGTAGTCGATGGCGATGCCGTTGGCGATGTCGGAGAAGGTCGCGGTGCCTTTGTCGGCCGCCACCACCAGGTAGGGGTCGTCGTCATCGTGACGCACCACGTTGGCCGGTGGCAGCACGCCGCCGTCCCTGAGGTTGTCGGTGATGTCGAGCAGGCCCGAGATGAAGATGCGGTAGCAGGCCACGCCTTCGGCGGCAATCTCGTCGCGGGTTCCGCCCAACGGCAGGCGCCGTGGCAGGAAGCCGCCCTTGGCGCCGACCGGCACGATCACCGAGTTCTTCACCTGCTGGGCTTTGACCAGGCCAAGTACTTCGGTGCGGAAGTCTTCTTCGCGGTCCGACCAGCGCAGGCCACCACGGGCGACGTTGCCGAAGCGCAGGTGCACGCCCTCGACCCGCGGCGAATAGACGAATATCTCGAACTTGGGTACCGGCTTGGGCAGCTCGGGAATCAACTTGGGGTTGAACTTGAAGCTGAAGTACGACTTGTTCTGACCGTTGGCGTCGGGCTGGTAGAAGTTGGTGCGCAGGGTGGCCTTGATCAGGTCCAGGTAGCGGCGCAGGATACGGTCTTCGTTGAGCACCTGAACGTCGTCCAGTGCGCTGAGGATGGCCTGCTCCAGGCGTTGCTGCTTGTCGTCCAGGTCATCATGGGTGAGCTTGCGCGCCAGGTAGAAGCGGGTTTTGAACAACCGCGTCAGCTCGCGGGCGATGTCGGTGTGGTTGTTCAGGGTGCTGGCGATGTAGCCCAGGTCGAAGCCCAGGCGGATCTGCTTGAGGTAGCGGGCATAGGCGCGCAGCAGGGCGACGTCGCGCCATGGCAACCCAGCAGTGAGCACCAGGCGGTTGAACGCATCGTTCTCGGCATCGCCCTGGACGATATGGACGAACGCGTCCTGGAGCACGTCGTTGAGCTGCTGAATGTCCAGGCTCAAGCCTTCGCTATAGGTGAAGGCGAAGTCGTGGATCCAGTACTCCCGTCCACTGGCATGACGCAGACGATAGGGGAACTCACCCAGTACGCGCAGGCCGAGGTTCTCAAGGATCGGCAGCACGTCCGACAGCGCCAGCGGGGTGTCGGCGTGGTACAGCTTGCAATGCAGCAAGCGCTCACCCACGCGCGTCAAAGGCTGGTAGAAGCTCATCGCCAGCGGCTTGCTCTCGGACAACGCCAGCACGTGTTGCAAGTCGACCACCGCCGAATGCGCAGCGAAGCGTTCGCGGTAACCGGCCGGGAAGCCTTTGGGGAAATCGGCGAGGATGTTGGTGCCCTGGGCTTCACCGAAGTTTTCGACAACCAGCGCCGAGTAATCGTCATGCCACGAGCGGCAGGCCTGGATCACTTCGTTTTCCAACTGCTGCGGGTCGATGTCGATACGGTTTTTCGGATCGACCCGCAGGATCAGTTGCACGCGCGCCAGTACCGACTCGGAGAAGAAGGTCCAGAACTCGCAATCGCTGGCCTTGAGGCGCTCCATCAGCACCTGCTGGATCTTCTGCCGTACTTCGGTGGAGTAGATTTCCCGCGGCACATAGGCCAGGCAGTAGCAGAAGCGGCCGTACGGATCCTTGCGCAGGAACACGCGGATCTTGTTGCGTTCCTGGATCTGCACGATCGACATCACGGTGGTGAACAGCTCGTCGATCGAGGTCTGGAACAGGTCGTCACGCGGCAACACTTCGAGCACCTGAGCCAGTTCCTTGCCCAGGTGCGCCTTGGGGTCGAAACCGGAGCGGCGCTCGACTTCGGCGACCTTGACCCGGATGTAAGGGATGGCATGCACGCTCTCGCCGTACACCGAGGAGGTGTACAGGCCCATGAAGCGGTGTTCCTTGACCACCTTGCCGTCGGCATCCAGCTGGCGAATCGACACGTAGTCCGGGTAGGCAGGGCGGTGCACGCGACTGGGCAACGCGGCCTTGGCGAACGACAATAGCAGCGGCTCGGCGAGGTAGGCCACGGCGTAGTCTTCGATGCGCAGCTCTTCAGGCGTCAGCCCCACGCGCAGGCGGCGTGGCAGGCCGAGGAACGACTGCTCGTCGTAGACCATCTGGCCGCCGGCACTGCCAGCCTGCACGGTGAATTCTTCATAACCGAGGAAGGTGAAATGGTTGTCCAGCAACCATTCGAGGAAGGCCTTGACCTCGCCCTTTTCATGCTGCGCCGGGGCATAGGCGGTTTGCTCCACCTGCGCCACCACTTCACGCAGCTTGGCCTTCATCGGCTCGAAGTCGGCCACGGCCACGCGCACTTCGGCCAGCACCTGCTCGATTTCGCGAGTCAGCACGTTCAGTTCGGCGGCGTTGGCGCAGCGGTCGATCTCCAGGTACATCAGCGACTCATGGCGCACGCCCTCGCCCTGACTGCCTTTGGGCAACAGCTCCAGCAACTGGCCCTTGGCGTCGCGGCGTACACTCAGCACCGTGGTCTGCAAGGTATGAATGCTGTAACCGCGGCGGTTGAGCTCGGTGCGCACCGAGTCGACCAGGAACGGCAGGTCATGGTGCAGTACCTCGACCACCGTGTGGGTCGATTGCCAGCCATTGCGTTCGTAATCGGGATTGTACACCCGCACTTGCGGTTGCTCGGGGTCGAAGCGCTCGATGATGCTCCAGGCAGACAAGGTACAGCCGGCCAGGTCCGACAGCCTGCGCTGGGTGAGCTCGTCCATGGAGATGATGCCGAAGAACTGCTCGGCGAACAGCGCCACTTGTGGCAGGGACTGTTCGCTGATGTGCTGCGCCAGGGCCGCTTGCAGTTGATGCTGGAAGTCGGCTTTGCTGGCTGCGGTGAAGAACGCCATCTGTGGTACTCCGCTTGGGCTTTGTAATAGTTGAAGCGTCGCGTGCGTCCGACGACTACGGATCAACGATAGCCAACCCGTGGCGAGCCGGACGCCAATGTTCAGGGCTCGCGGAAGCTTAACGACTGATCGGTCATCACCGCTTGCAGCGCTGCGACAATTTCGGTCAAGGGGGGGTAACTTTACGTTTATGGATGTGTTCAAGGCTGTCAGAATTCACTTTCGTTTCCATTGACCCGAGCCATCTCCATGCAATTCAAGACTGCCCTGCTGTTCGCCACCCCCTGCGATGACGAGGAAGACAACATGGCGACCCTGTGCTGCCACAGCGACAAGGGGCAGATGTTTTTGCTCACCCGCTACCCGGATGAGGACACCGTCGACCTGACCCTGGACGACGAGCCGTCGACGCTGGACGGGTTGAAGGTGACCTTGAGTGCAGAGCGCTTGCTGATCGAGGTGGCGGCTGGGGATCGGGATGCGTTGAAGGGGGATGAGGTGCTGGAGATCGTGCTGACTTCGGCGGGGACGGATCTGGAAGAAGTGGCGTTGACCTTGCAGAACATCCTTGAAGGCACTGGCATCTTCGTCAACGAGCTCTGAGTCTTTCAGTCACGGCCTCTGCGCGGGTCGAAACGCCACCCAACCTCAACCCGGCGGGTTTTCGTGCATCACCCTGCCGCCTTGCGCAGGCCGGTTGATGTAAAACACGTCCAGCGCACTGTTGTTCAGGCCCATGACGGCATTCCAGTGCGCGGACGTATGGATGTACTTTTCCTGTAACAGGCCCTGTTCTCCGGGCGTCAGCTGCAATGACGCGCCATCACCCAAGGCAAAGTCGTGGAGCTTGCGACTGATCCCCTGCAATTCTTCGGGAATCCGATGCGCCTCGTCATCGCCCAGCGCGGCAAAGGGTACCGCGCCGCGCACCGCCAGCTCACGCATCACGCTCAGGTACACGCGTGACAGATGCCCGGCCACCTCCCGCTCACGGTACACGGCGACAAACACCTGCTTGTCAAGATCCTTCAGCCGGGCCTTGCTCCCAGAGATCGGTTGCTCCCAACTCATCAGCCGAGGACGAGGGCCCGGCAGATTGGCAAAGGCCGATTCCAGCAAGCTCGACACCACGGTGTAGGCATGGGTGCGCTCGACCGGCGTCGTCTGCGCCACAGCGCTCGAATACGGCTTGCTCAGCAAGACCTGCTCGCGCATGTGCTCCAGATACCCACCGCCAATGTCCGAATGAACACCCGGCACGATGATGTCGTTGTTGCTGCGCACCAGCGGAAAATTGCGCCGTCGCTCATCGCCCGCTACCAATTGCACCACCTGCCGGGCAATCCTTTCGCGCAATTCGAAGCGCAAGCCGTGGTAGTTGCTGTTGGCAGGGTCGAAATCCCCTCGCAGGGGCGCCACGAATGCCGCCACGGTATCGAACAGGCCAATGAAGTTGATCGCCCTATCGCCCCGCAACGCCCGCGGCAACCCTGGCTCTGCGGCCCCTAAACGGTTGGCCAGGTGCCTGGCGGCCGCCGCGCCACGACTGAAGCCGAACAGGTCGAACTCGACGCGCACGGGCCAAACCTGCGGGCCGCTGACGTGAGCGCTGCGCAGTTGCTCATCGACCATGGCCAACGCCTGTTCAACTCTTGCTTCCACACCTGATTCACCCCGCCCTGTCGCCTGGGCGTAGAGCGAATCCGGCGCCCCTCGGGTAGTACCCACGCCTTGCACATAGGTTTTGATAAACACCTGGCCCTCTACGACGCCAGTGGGATACAGCGCATGCAACAGGGCAATATTGCTTCGGGCATTGGCATAACTGCCTGTTTCGTTCTGAGCGGCTACCCCTGTAACAGGCCCGAGGTTTGCCTGGTTATTGCCAGTACCATCAAAAAAGACACCCACCCGCACGCGCTGCCGCTCGTTCATGGTCGCCTACCTTCCTGTGTAGAAGGTCACCATCAAGCGACAGATCACAACGGCAAAAAACCGGGAAATGCATCAACCCCAAAGCGCGCAGATTTCGACGCGGCACTGCGGATAGATTAAAGTATCCCCCCTTGCCAGGTCAGTCGCGCTTCGCGCTCGCCCTGGCGCCACCCCAGGAACCGCTACCGATGGAACACCGTGAAGCGCTGATCGCGCTGCGCACCTTTCTTTCCTCCCAGATCCTAGGCCAGGAGAAACTGGTCGAGCGGCTGTTGATCGTGCTGCTGGCCGACGGCCACATGCTGGTCGAAGGTGCTCCGGGGCTGGCAAAGACCAAGGCCATCAAAGAGCTGGCCGAGGGCGTAGAAGCGCAGTTCCATCGCATCCAGTTCACCCCTGACCTGCTCCCGGCCGACATCACCGGCACCGAAATCTATCGCCCGGAAACCGGCAGCTTCGTGTTCCAGCAGGGGCCGATCTTTCACAACCTGGTGCTGGCCGACGAAATCAACCGGGCACCTGCCAAGGTGCAGTCGGCGCTGCTCGAAGCCATGGCCGAGCGCCAGGTCAGTGTCGGGCGCAGCACCTATGACCTGTCGCCGCTGTTCCTGGTCATGGCCACGCAGAACCCGATCGAGCAGGAAGGCACCTACCCGCTGCCCGAAGCCCAGCTAGACCGTTTCCTGATGCACGTGAAAATCGGCTTCCCCGATGCTGCGGTAGAGCGGCGCATCCTCGCCCAAGCTCGCGGCGAAGCGCTGGGTGGCGAGGTCAAGCCTGAACGGCGGGTCAGCCAGCAGGCGATCTTTGCCGCTCGCAAGGAAATTCTTGGCCTGTACATGGCCGATGCGGTGGAGGAATACCTGGTCCAGCTGGTCATGGCCACCCGCACCCCGGCCAAGTTCGATACCGAACTCGCCGACTGGATCGCCTACGGCGCCAGCCCGCGCGGCTCCATCGCCCTCGACCGCTGCGCGCGTGCCCACGCCTGGCTGGCCGGGCGCGACTTCGTCAGCCCCGAGGACATCCAGGCGGTACTGTTCGACGTGCTGCGCCATCGCATCATCCTGTCCTTTGAAGCCGAGGCGGCGGGGGTCGACCAGGACCGCGTGGTCCAGCGCATCCTCGACGTCGTCGCCGTTGCCTGACCCCATGCCCACTGCGCCGCAGGCCCAACCCGGCATCCGCATCGGCCTCGCCGAGCTGATCGACATGCGCCACCGCGTGCGCGAAATCCAGCTGTTTTCCCGGCCAGGCCAGCGCAGTCCATTGGTCGGCCTGCACCATTCGAAGCTGCGTGGCCGCGGGGTCGACTTCGACCAGGTGCGCGTTTACCAGGCCGGCGACGATGTGCGCAACATCGACTGGCGCGTCACCGCGCGCACCCAGGAGCCGCACACCAAGCTGTTTCATGAAGAGCGCGAACGGCCGATCTTCATCCTCGTCGAACAAAGCCAGCGGCTGTTCTTCGGTTCGGGGCTGATGTTCAAGTCAGTGCTGGCGGCACAAGCTGCGGCGCTATTCGGCTGGGCGGCGCTAGGCCACAACGACCGCATCGGCGGGCTGGTGTTCGGCGACAACGAGCACCACGAAATCAAGCCACGGCGCAGCAAGCAAAGCCTGCTGCAGCTGCTCAACCGCCTGGCCAAGGTCAACCAGGCGCTGCACACCGAAGCGCTGCCCCAGGTCGACAGCCTGGGCCTGGCCTTGCGCCGCGCCCGTGAAGTGCTGCGCCCCGGCAGCCTGGCCATCGTCATTTGCGACGAACGCTCGCTCAGCCCCCAGGTTGAACAGCACCTGGCGATGCTCTCACGCCATTGCGACCTGCTGCTGCTGCCCGTCTCCGACCCGCTCGACCATGCCCTGCCCGCCGCCGGCCTGCTGCGTTTTGCCCAGCGCGGCGCGCAGCTGGAGCTTGACACCCTGGACGCCAACCTGCGCCAGGCTTACCGTCAACAGGCCGAAGCACGCATCGAACGCTGGGAGCTGATGGCGCAAAAGCTGCGCGTGTTGTTGATGCCGCTGAGTACCCAGAGCGAAATGATCGAACAGCTGCGCGAATACCTGAACGCCCAGCGCCCTCGGAGCGGGACATGAAGCACCGCAACCTATGAACCCATTGGACCAGTTGCAACCGTTGATCGCCCCGCCGGCGATCGGCCTGTGGCCACCCGCGCCTGGCTGGTGGCTACTGCTTGCCTTGCTGCCGCTACTGGCCTGGGGCCTGTGGCGGGTGCGCCGCTGGCGCCCCGGCAAACGCCGGGTGGTGCGCGCCGAGCAACCGCTCGACCCGGTGCGCGTGGAAGCCCTGGCCGAACTCGCCCGCCTGCCCCGCCCCTACGACGGCGCGCCCGCTGGTGCCTGGCTGCAGCAGATCAATGCGCTACTCAAACGCCTGTGCCGCAACCATTATCCCGGTGCCAACAGCCACACACTCAATGGCCGCCAGTGGCTGGCGTTTCTCGACAACCGCTGCCCAGCCGCCGGCCTGACCCGCTGGATGGTGCTGGTCGAAGGCGCCTATAAGCCTGAGTGCAAGCTGGACGACAAAGCCATCGTCGGGCTTAGCCAGGCCGTCGAAACCTGGATTCGCAAACATGTTTGAACTGGCCTGGCCGTGGATTTTCCTGCTGCTGCCGCTGCCCTGGCTGGCGCGCCTGGTGTTGCCCGCCGCCGACAGCGGCGAGCCGGTGCTCAAGGTGGGCTTCCTCGATGAACTGGAAGGCCTCGCGGGCCGCCGTGCACGGCTGAACCTGCCGACCTGGCGCCAGCAAGCCCCGTTCGTGCTGATCTGGCTGTTGCTGCTGTTCGCCGCCGCGCGCCCGCAATGGCTCGGCGACCCGGTCCCGGTGGCCGCCAGTGGCCGCGATTTGCTGGTGGCGGTGGATGTGTCCGGCTCGATGGACTTCCCCGACATGCAGTGGAAAGGTGACGAAATCAGCCGCCTCGACCTGGTCAAGGCGCTGCTCGGCGACTTCCTGCAAGATCGCGAGGGCGATCGTGTCGGCCTGATCCTGTTCGGCAGCCAGGCCTACCTGCAGGCACCGCTGACCTTCGACCGGCGCACCGTGCGGACCTTCCTCATGGAGGCGCAGATCGGCATCGCCGGCAAGAACACCGCCATCGGCGATGCCATCGGCCTGGCAGTCAAGCGCCTGCGCCAGCGCCCGGCACAAAGCCGGGTGCTGGTGCTGATCACCGACGGCGCCAACAACGGCGGGCAGATCCACCCGCTGACCGCCGCGCGCCTGGCCGCCCAGGAGGGCGTGCGCATCTACACCATCGGCATCGGCGCCAACCCCGAAGCCAGCGGCACACCCGGCCTGCTTGGCCTCAACCCGAGCCTGGACCTCGACGAAGCCTCGCTCAAGGACATCGCCGAGCTGACCCAGGGTGCCTACTTCCGCGCACACGACGGCGCCGAACTGGATGCCATCGGCGACACCCTCGACCAGCTCGAACCCGTTGCCCAGCAGCCGACCCAGGCGCGCTCGGCCAAGGCCCTGTACGCCTGGCCGCTGGCCCTGGCGTTATTGCTCAGCGTGCTGCTGGTGGTGGCGGTGCAGTGGCCAGACACACTGCTGCAAAGGGCGTTGCGCAAACCGCGCTTCCTGCAGCCCCACCCGGAATGGCGTGAACGCCTGAAACGGCTGCGCCTGAGGAAGCGGCGATGATCGATTTGTGGCCGCAATGGTTACGCCCCCTCTGGCTATTAGTGGTGCCGCTGCTCGCCTGGCTGCTGTTCAAGCTGTGGCACCGGCGCAAGCGCGCCGGGCGCTGGCAGATGATCCTGCCGCAGGCATTCCACCCGGTGCTGCTCGGCGGCGGCAGCGGCAGCAACAGCAAATTGCCGTGGGTCGCCCTGGGCCTGGCCTGGCTGCTGATCGTGCTGGCCCTGCTCGGGCCGAGCTGGCAGCGCCTGGAAGAAACCCGCCAGCGCCCGGCCGACCCGCTGGTGATCCTGCTCGAACTGACCCCGCAGATGCTCGCCGAGGACACCTCGCCCAACCGCCTGCAACAGGCACGGCGCAAAATCCTCGACCTGCTTGAACATCGCCGCGACAGCCAGACCGCGTTGATCGTCTACGCAGGCAGCGCCCACACCCTGGTGCCGCTGTCCGATGACCTGGGCACCACGCGCAACCTGCTCGAGGCGATCGACCCGTCGATCATGCCGCAACCCGGCCAGCGCGCCGACCTGGCCGTGCAAAAAGGCCTGGCCCTGCTGGCACAGAGTGGCTTGGGCCAGGGCCGCCTGCTGCTGATCGGGTCGGCGCTGAGCGCGCCCGAGCGCCAGGGCATCACCCAGGCCCTTGGCCGCCAGGGCCCGAGCCTGCTGATGCTGGGCATCGGCACCCGCGAGGGCGCGCCAGTGCGCCAGGCCAATGGCGAATTCCTCAAGGACGACCAGGGCGGCATCCTGGTGCCACGCCTGGACAGCCCCGGCCTCAGGGCCTTCATCAACGGTACCGGCGGGCGCTACCGCCATGCCCGCATCGACGATCTGGACCTGCGCGGCCTCGGCTTGTTCGACAACCCGCGCAGCCTGCGCAACGATGGCCAGAACGTACAGCTCGACAGCTGGGCCGACCAGGGTTATTGGCTGCTGTTTCCGTTGTTGTTGCTGGCGGCCTGCGCCGGTCGACGCGGCTGGTTGTTCTGCCTGCCGCTGCTGCTGGCCGTGCCGCAACCGAGCCACGCCTTCGAGTTCAACGACCTGTGGCTGCGCCCCGATCAGCAAGGCCAGCGCCTGCTAGAACGCAACCAACCGGCGGATGCCGCCCGCCATTTTCAGGACCCGCAATGGCGCGGTATGGCCCTGTACCAGGCCGGTGACTACGCCGCAGCCGCCAAGGCATTTGCCCAAGGCAACAGCGCCGAGGCCCACTACAATCGAGGCAATGCCCTGGCTCGCAGCGGTGAACTGGAAGCCGCCCTGGATGCCTACGAGCAGGCGCTGGAGCGTCAGGCCGACCTCAAGCCTGCGCTGGATAACCAAGCGCTGATCCAGCGGCTCTTGCAACAACGCGAGGCACAGGCCGAGGAACAACCGACCAAGAACGATGCCCAAGGCACGCCCGGCAGCGAGACCGAGGGCAACAGCAGCTCGGCCAGCAGCCCGGCGCAGGGCACACCCGGCAACGATGAACAGGCCAACGCCGAGCAACCCGGCGAGGGCAGCAGCAACAACCAGGCCACGCCCGGCAACCAGGGCGGCGATGACGACGGCGTCATCCAGCCACCCCAGCGGCCGGTATCGAACAGTCTCGACGCCGAACAACGCCAGGCGCTTGAACAATGGTTGCGGGAGATCCCCGACAACCCGGCGGAGCTGCTGCGGCGCAAATTCTGGTATGAACAGCAATTGCATCAGGAATCCCAACGATGAGTCGCCTCGGCGTCTTTCTCCTCAGTCTTGTATGGGCACTGCTTGTCCAGGCCGAACCGACCCTGCAGGCCAGTGTCGACCGCACCCGCCTGGAAGCCGGCGAAACCCTGGAGCTGACCCTCGAAAGCCAGGACGTGACCCAGTTCGGCAAGCCCGACCTGCGCGCGCTCGAAGGCGACTTTGAGGTGCGCGGCACGCGCCAGTTGAACAGCCTGCACACCCTTGACGGCGAGACCCGCGCCAGCACCCGCTGGATCATCACCCTGCTGCCACGGCGCAGTGGCAGCCTGAACATCCCAGCGCTGCAACTGGGCCAGTCGCACAGCCAGGCCATCGAGCTGCAAGTGCTGCAGGCCGACGCCAACCGTCCGGACAGCGCATCCCAGGTGTTTGTCGAGGCCACCCTGGACAGCAACGAGGTGTACGTCCAGGCCCAGGCCGTGCTGACCCTGCGCATCTACCATTCAGTGTCGCTGTACGACGACAGCAGCCTCAGCCCATTGCAGCTGGAAAACGCCAAGGTCGAGCCGCTGGGCGAATCGCGCACCTATGAAAAGGAAATCAACGGTGTGCGCCACGGGGTGATCGAAACCCGCTACGCGCTCTATCCGCAGCAGAGCGGCGACCTGGATATCCCACCACTGACGTTCACCGCGACCGCCGCTGCCAATGCCGAGCAACCCGCTGGTACCGCACGAGGCCGACAGGTACAAGTCAGCTCGCTGCCGCTTCGCCTGACAGTACGCCCGATCCCCGCCGCCTGGCCCGCCAATGCACCCTGGCTGCCCGCCCGCAGCCTGAACCTGGAAGAACACTGGAACCCCGATCCCGGTAGCCAGCAGACGCAGATCGGCGATTCGTTGACCCGCAGCATTACCCTGCGCGCCGAAGGGTTGTCGAGCACCCAACTGCCGCCACTGCCGGCCACCGAAATCGTCGGCCTGCGCCGCTACCCGGACCAGCCGCTGCTGCGCAACGAAATCAACGAGCGCGGCATGACCGCCAACCGCGAGGAACGCGAAGCGCTGGTGCCGACCCACAGCGGCCAACTGGCACTGCCTGCGCTAGAGGTCACCTGGTGGAACACTCGCGAGGACCATCTGGAGCATTCCAGCCTGCCTGCACGTACGTTGAACGTGCAGGACAACCCGGCCTTGAGCGCCGAAACCCCGGTTGGCGATGCCAGCAGTGCCAGCCGCCGGCTCTGGCCCTGGCAGGTCGCCACCCTGGTGTTCGCCCTGACCACGTTGCTCGGCTTCACCCTGTGGTGGCGCGCCCGCTCGCAGCCGGCCGTGCTGCGCGCCGCGCAAACTGGCCCCAGCCCACGCACCCTGCTGGACGACCTCAAGCGCGCCTGCCAGGCCAACGACCCGCAGGCGACGCGCCAGGCGCTCGATGCCTGGGCACGCCAGCAGCCCGAGACCCTGGCCGAGATGGCGGCGCGGTTCGTGCCGCTGTCGGATGCACTGGATGGACTGAACGGGGCGTTGTATAGCGAGATGGGGCAGTATTGGCAGGGCGAGGATCTGTGGCGGGCGATCGGGACGATTCCGCCGGCGGAGCAGGTGTTGTTGCCTACAGGTGAACCGGGGAGTTTGCCGCCGCTTTATCCTAAATGAGGGTGTGGCTGAGGGGTGCTTGCCTTGGCCTTTTCAGCGATCTTGAGATCGAGCGCCGCCCGCGCGGCGCTTCGCGGGGCAAGCCCGCTCCCACATTTACCTATGGCCAATAATGCCTATTGCATCTCCACTGCCCGCCTCGTTTTTCTGACCCAATATCGAGCAATGCCCAAAGGCGGACAACGAAGATGTCACTGACAAAACTGGCCGGAGGTAGACAGTGGGAGCGGGCTTGCCCCGCGAAGCGCCGCGCGGGCGGCGCTCGATCTCAAGACCGCTGAAAATATCGAGACAAACCCATGGCAGCCAACATGCAATCTTTACTCATGCACACGCTGACCACCCACATGGCTTAAATGAACCGGTGACCCTGGAACGGGTTCCAGCCCTGCTCCCCTTTGGTCTGCTTCAGGTAATAGGCGTAGTTGGTCAACATGCCCCACAGCACCGCGAACCCTACGCTGATCCCCTGATCCAGCGCCCGAGGCACCGCATTACCGGTTGCCGCCTCATAAACCCCTTCAAGCAGGCCAATAGCGATGACAATGGCCAGCATCACCAGGTTCTTCTTCCACATCCCCAGCACGAACCAGTAGATCGGGCCAAAGAAGAACCCGAGGAAATTGTTGTTGATCAACATTTTCTTGCGAAACGGCAAGGCACGGAAAGCGGCTTTGTAACTGGCTTCGCGAGGGCCGCCGTGCTGATCGAAGAAGGCGAAACGCTCCTGCCATTTTGGCTTGGGGTTGCTTGGGGTGGATTGGCTTTGCGGGATACCTTCCATGGGGAAACTCCTGAAATTGTCTTCCGTGAATGTCGAATGGCCATGATTCATGGTCGGGTGGGAGGGTAAATCAGCGCGCAGGTGAGGACAAGTGCGGGGGCGGTCCGGAATGAGAAGCGTGTCACAGTACACTCCAGGCTTCGTAACGGAATTTTTCGCTCCCAACCCGTGAGCCGGCATAGCGGCTGATATCCATCCGGTCGCCTTTGACGAAAATAAGCGTGTCCCGAACCTCGCTGTTGTCCACCTGGATCAGGTCATTGGGCGTTCCACCACAGGTACTTGGACCGGAAGTTGGCATTGATGATGGCATGCGGCAGACCGTCTTTGATGCTCAAGAACTCGATCAAAAAAACTGAATGAAGAACCCCGCTGCTAAACTAGAATAGAATCATTAGAATCGGAGTTCTCTAAAAAGATGGACATCCAAGAATCCATCACATCCCACAAGTCGATATTTCGTGTTGGTGCGTCCGGTTCCTCATGCCACCATATGAAAGCCTCGACCTCGGCCGGAGGTTTAGCCAAAGATAGATAATCACCAGCGCCACTAGAAAAAACCCCCACCATATCAGGAAGGGCTGGATAGTCTTCATCACACAGATCTTTGATAGAGACGAAGTCTTCAAATCTGGATGGCCCCATGGTGCAGCCTATGTAAAACCCAAAACCGTCGTGCAAATTTGTATAGAACGCCCTCAACTTTTGAGGAAGCCACTGAACCTGGAGATTATTCTCTTTCCCAACACCTAAAGGGATACCACCCATGTAAAAGCACAGGTCACCATTATCGTTATATACATACGCGAGATATGGCTTGTCGCTGACTGCCAAGACAGTGCCTATTACGCACTTAGCGAGCCATGCATTCACCCAAGGCAAAACCTCAGCAAAATTCTTCCACTCTGCGGGTATATTCCCACTGTCGACCTTCGAACATCCGAAGCCGCGCCACTGCTCAGGAAAGCCCACCCCTGCAGGGACCTCATCAGCTGAAAAATATACCTCATAATCTTTGAGCTCGTTTACAATACGCTCTTTCAAAGAATCAGACCAACTCATTTAATTTCACCTCAATATCCCGACAACAGCCCATGAATGTATTGCTGGATTTCGGGCTCCAGCTTAACGGCATTATCCATCATCGCAGAACGGAACGCTGGATCAACTGGAATATTGCCTTTTTTATATAGATCCCACTCCGTAAACGACTAAGCACCCTTCGAAGTGTGGGTGTGGCCATCGGCGCTGTGCTCGAAGTAGTAGAACAGCCCCGCATCGTTGAGCAAACGCTGAACGAAGTTGAGGTCGCTTTCGCAGTATTGGGTGAGGTAGGTGTGGCGTTTCAACGGGCGACCAGGCCGGAAGGCATAGGCGGCGTAGGCTGGATACAGGCTAAAGACTTCGGTCAGAACTTCTTCAACCGTGCAGTTTTGGAAAATGCGTGTGTCGCTGCGGTGGCTGAGCATCGCCAGCCAAGGGTTCAGTGTCGCACCGTAGCGGCTCAGGGCGCCGTCGCTACCGAGGCTTGCGAAGCGGGTAACGTAGCCATTGATGAAGCGCGGAGCGGCATCGGCCAACTCGATCTCGATATTGATCTGCTGGCCGATCATCGACTTGAGCGGCAGGTGTGGCTCGGAGCCAATCAACAACAGCTCATAGGCGAACGGCTGCGACAAAGCATCGACACCTGTGAAACTTTCCAGCAACAGCGGTTGCTCTGGATCGGCCAGGTTGTGAAATTTGAACAGTCGACGGTGCTGCGCCGTCAGCTCGGCCAGGGCCAGGTCCATGATCATTGCGGTGTCCTTGAGTGCTCGAAGCGCTCGGACTTTAAGACAATGATCCCAAGCCAACTATGAACCATGCGTTCAGCGTGAATCCCAGCATGCAGGACCACTAACCACCCTGACTACCTGCATTCCTACACGAAAAGCCCGTCGCCTCCTGGCGATAAGGCGTGGGCAACTGAGGCGGGTTCGTGGGTGCTGCTCATTTCGGCCCCAATCAGAATCAAGCTGTCACAAAATCGCCGTCACCCGCCGGCAGCAACTGCCCCATAACACAGCGTTGGGTTACCATACCCGGCTGCGCGAAGCCCATCATTCACACCAAGCTCCGGCTTGCCGACTCGACACCAACAGGTCATCCATGCGTCTGTTTCACACCTCCGACTGGCACCTGGGCCAGAGCCTGCACGGCCAGGAACGCGACTTCGAACACGCCTGCTTCCTCGACTGGCTGCTCGGCCAGCTGCACTTGCGCCAGCCCGACGCGCTGTTGATCGCTGGCGATATCTTCGACACGGTCAACCCGCCGGTCAAAGCCCAGGAGCGGCTCTACGACTTCATCGTCAAGGCCCACGAGCAGCAGCCGAAGCTGGATATCGTGATGATCGCCGGCAACCACGATTCCGGCTCGCGCATCGAGCTGCCCGCTGCGCTCATGCGTCGCCTGCGCACCCATGCGCTGGGGCGCGTGCACTGGCTCGACGAAGGCCAACTGGATGCCGAGCGCCTGTTGATCCCGCTGACCAACGGCCGTGGCAAGGTCGCCGCCTGGTGCCTGGCCCTGCCCTTCCTGCGCCCGGCCGAGGTCACCGGCCCGCAGCTGGGTGACGACTACCTGCAAGGCATCACCCAGGTGCACCAGCAACTGATCGCCGCCGCGCAGCAAAAACGCAAGAAGGACCAGGCGCTGGTCGCCATCAGCCACGCGCACATGGCCGGCGGCGCGGTGTCCGAGGACTCGGAACGCAGCCTGATCATCGGCAACGCCGAGGCCCTGCCGGCCAAGCTGTTCGACAAAGCCATCAGCTACGTGGCCCTGGGCCACCTGCACAAGCCGCAGAAGGTCAACCGCGAATCCCGCATCCGCTACAGCGGATCACCTATCCCGCTGTCGTTCGCTGAAATCAACTACCCGCACCAGGTGCTGGAAATCGAGCTGGACGGCGCCGAGCTAGTCAGCGTCGAAGCGCGCCCGGTGCCGCGCGCCGTGGCCCTGCAACGCATCGGCCCGGCACCGCTCGGCGAGCTGCTGGAACAACTCGCCGAACTGCCAGTGATCGACCTGCTCGAAGACCCTAACCGCCAGCCGTGGCTGGAAGTACGCGTGCTTCTGGACGAGCCGCAACCCGACCTGCGCCAGCAAGTCGAAAGCGCACTCCAGGGCAAGGCCGTGCGGCTGATCCGCATCGGCGCCGAATATGCCGGGCGCCGCAACGAGGACGACAATGAGCTTGAGTTCGTCGAACTGTCGCAGATGACCCCGCAGGACTTGTTCAGCCGCGCCTGGGAACAGGCCTACGGCAACCCCGTCGACGAGCAGGTGCTGGCCGACTTCGCCCTGCTGCTGCAGGACGTCCAGCAGGAGGAGGAACAGCCATGAAGATTCTCGCCATTCGCCTGAAGAACCTGGCATCCCTGGCCGGCCCGATAGACATCGATTTCACCGCCGAACCCCTGGCAAGCGCCGGCCTGTTCGCCATCACCGGGCCGACCGGCGCTGGCAAGAGCACCCTGCTAGACGCGCTGTGCCTGGCGCTGTTCGGCACCGTGCCTCGGCTCAACGACATCGGCCGCGAAGCCAAGGTGCCGGACGCCGACGGCGACATACCCACTTCCGACCCGCGCAACCTGTTGCGCCGTGGTACCGGCAGTGGTTTTGCCGAGGTCGATTTCGTCGGCATCGACGGCCACCGCTACCGCGCACGCTGGGAGGCCAACCGTGCCCGCGACAAAGCCAACGGCAAGCTGCAGCTCAGCCGTCAGAGCCTGTATGACCTCGACAGCGAGCAGGTACTGGGCAGCGGCAAGAACGAATACAAGCAATTGATCGAAGCCCGCCTGGGCCTGAATTTCGAGCAGTTCACCCGCGCGGTGATGCTGGCGCAGAGCGAGTTTGGCGCCTTCCTCAAGGCTGACGACAAAGAACGCAGCGAGCTGCTGGAAAAGCTCACCAACACCGCCATTTATACCCGCCTCGGCCAGCGCGCCTTCGGCAAGGCACGGGAAACCGGTGAAGCGCACAATGCCTTGAAAGACCGCGCCAGCCATCTGTTGCCGATGGTCGCCGACGCCCGCGCCGAACTCGACCAACGCCTGGAACAGGCTCAGCAGCAATTCAAGGCCGACCAGGCGCGCCAGCGCCAACTGGAGCAGCAGCGCACCTGGCTCAACGAGCAATGCCAGCTACAGGCACAGCACAGCGAAGCCCGCGCTGCCCTGCAGGCTGCCGAGCAAAGCTGGCAAGCGCTGGGCGAGCAACGCCTCGACCTGCAGCGCCTTGAACGCCTGGCGCCCCAGCGGCACCAGTTCCACCGCCAGCAAATATTGACGGCGCAACTGACGCCACTGGCGGCACAGATCGCCGAGCAACAGCACCAGCACGCCGAGCTGAACATTCGCACCAGCGAACTGGAACACGCACTGGTTGCGGCACGTCAGGCACTTGCAGACAGCCAGGCCCAGCACAGCGAAAACGCCCCGCGCCTGCGCCAGGCCTTTGCCGCGCAGGACAGCCTCGCACGCCTCGACGCAGAACTGACGGCGCAGCGCTCGGCCGGCCAGCAAGCCGACCAGCACGTTGCCGAATGCCAGCAACATCTACAGCAGCTGGAAGAAAACCAGCAACGCAGCCTGCAACAGCTAGCGCAGATCGATGAAGCCTTGGCAGGCAGCCAACACCTGGCAGGGCTGGCCAACGCCTGGCAGGCCTACCTGCCGCAGCTCAAGCAAGTGATGCTGATCGGTGGGCGTTTGACCAAGGGCCGCGACGAGCTGCCAGGCTTGCAAGCCCAGGCCAGCCAGGCCAATGCGCAATGGCAGGCGCAACGCGACCATTACGATTTGCTGTTCCGCGAAGCCAAGGCCGAACCCCAGGCGCTGGCCGAACAGATCGACCTGCTCGGCGGCATGCTCCAGGACAATCGCAAGCAGCAGCGCGCCGTCGAAGAGCTGTCGCGCCTGCATGGCCGCGAGCTGGAACTGCGCCAGCAACTCGAAGCCATCCGCGAGCGCCAGCAGCAGGCCATGCAGCAACGCCAGCAACTGATCGGCGAGGGCACTGCAGCAAAAGCCGAGCTGGAAGCCGCCGAACAGGCGCTGAATCTCACTCGCCAATTGCTGGAACGCCAACGCATGGCGCGCAATACCAGCGTCGAAGAGCTGCGCGGCCAGCTGCGTGACGGAGAACCGTGCCCGGTCTGTGGCAGCGCCGAACACCCGTTCCACCAGCCTGAAGCATTGCTGCAAAGCCTCGGCCGGCATGACCAGGCTGAAGAGGACGCGGCGCAGAAGCAGGTCGAAACGCTTAACGGCAAACTGGTGGAACTGCGTACCCAGCTCGGTGTGATCAATGCCCAGCTCAAGGACTACCAGCAACAACAGGTCCAGCTGGGCGAGCAGTTGCAGCCTCTGGTTGCGCAGGTGCAGGCGCACAGCCTCTGGCCAGCGCTCGCACCACAGGACGACAAGGCTCGCACGGCCTGGCTGGCCAACCAGCAGCAGCGCCTGGACGATGAAATCGGCAAGGACGAGAAGCGCCAGAGCGCCCTGCTCGCCCTGCAAAAAGATGCCGCCCGCCTCAACCAGCAACTGCAGGCAGCGCAAGAAGCGCAGCAGCAGGCCCAACGCCATCTCGACCAGCAACACCAGGCACTGGCCAGCGACGAGCAGCAACTGCAGCAAGGGTTGAATGACCTGGCCAGCGTGCTGCCGGACGATGTACTCAAGGCCCTGAGCGATGACCCGGCCAATGCCTTCCTCGGCCTGGATCAGCAGATCGCCCAGCGCCTGCAGCAGCTGGAGCATCGCAAGGACGAGCAGGAAGAACAGCAAGCACGCCAGGTGCAACTGGACAAGCTGCGCGACCAGCTGCACACGCGCCTGCAGGCTCAGCAGCAATCGCAGCACCTGCTTGTCGGCCTGGACGAGCAGCGCCAGCACGCTCAAGCTGCGCTCGCCGAACTGCTGGGTGTACACGCCAACGCGCAAACCTGGCAACAGCATCTGGACGCACAGCTGGAACAGGCCCGCGCAGTGGATGCCGACACCGCTCAGCGCCTGCAGGACCTGCGTACCCAGGGCGTGCAATTGGCCGCCGAGCTCAAGGCCAATACTCAGCGGCAGCAGGCGTTGGAACACGAATGCCAGCAGCTGCAAGGCGAGATCGCCCAGTGGCGCAGCGAACATCCCGAGCTGGACGACAGCGGTCTCGACCGTCTGCTGGCCATAGACGACGGCCAGCTGGGTGAACTTCGCCAACACCTGCAAAATGCAGAAAAAGCCATCGAACAAGGTCGCGTGCTGCTGCAGGAGCGCGAGCAGCGGCTGCAGCAGCATGCCGCCCAGGCGCAGGAAGAGATGCCTGCCGAAGAACTGGAGCAGACACTGGCCGAGCTTGTGCAGCAACTGAACGTTCAGGAACAGCACTGCGCCGAGCTGCGTGCGCAACAGGCCGATGACCAGCGCCGCCAGCATGCACACCAAGCGCTGGCCGGCGAAATTGACCAGGCCTACCAGCAGTGGCAGCGCTGGGCTCGCCTGAACGCGTTGATCGGCTCAGCCTCTGGCGATGTGTTCCGCAAGATCGCCCAGGGCTACAACCTCGACCTGCTGCTGCACCACGCCAACGCCCAACTGCGCCAACTGGCGCGGCGTTACCGCCTGAAACGCGGTGGCAGCGCGCTGGGCCTGCTGGTGCTGGACACCGAGATGGGCGATGAACTGCGCTCGGTGCACTCGTTGTCCGGCGGTGAAACCTTCCTGGTGTCGCTGGCACTGGCTCTGGGTCTGGCCTCGATGGCCTCCAGCACCTTGCGCATCGAATCGCTGTTCATCGACGAAGGCTTCGGCAGCCTCGACCCCGAGTCGCTGCAATTGGCCATGGATGCCCTCGACGGCCTGCAGGCACAGGGCCGCAAGGTGGCGGTGATTTCCCACGTGCAGGAGATGCACGAGCGCATCCCGGTGCAGATCCAGGTACGGCGCCAGGGCAATGGCCTGAGTGATGTCGAGGTGTGCGGGTGATCCTCTACTCGTTCCGCCGTTGCCCCTGGGCCATGCGCGCGCGACTGGCCCTGCGCTATGCCGGGTGCGAAGTCGAGATCGTCGAGGTGGCGATGAAGCACAAGCCGGCCGAGCTGCTGGCGCTGTCACCCAAGGGCACGGTGCCGGTGCTGGATACCGGTGAGGGGGTGCTGGAAGAGAGTCTGGACATCATGCGCTGGGCACTTGAGCGCAACGACCCGCAGGATTGGCGGCTGCAGGCTGATCCCGCTGCTGCGCAGCTGGCCGACCGGCTGATTGCCCGCAACGACAGCGAGTTCAAGGCGCAGGTGAACTTGTACAAGTACGCCGAGCGCTATCCCGAGTATTCACGGGAGCATTACCGCCAGCAGGCTGAAACCTGGCTGGCAGAACTTGAACAGTTGCTCGAGGGCCGGTCCTACCTGCTGGCCGAGCACCCGAGCCTGGTCGACGCCGCCTTGTTGCCCCTGATGCGCCAGTTTGCCGGGGTCGAACCGCAGTGGTTCGCCGAGGCGGCTTATCCGCGGGCGCGGAGCTGGCTGGAGGGGTGGTTGGGGTCGGCGCTGTTCAAATCAGTGATGGCTCGCTAAAGCTCTCAGCTACGCACGAATCCATGTGGGAGCATGCTTGCCCGCGAAGCTGCCACCGCGGTGCATGGCACCGGCGTTGCCGGTGTTCGCGGGCAAGCCCGCTCCCACAGGGTACTCATGCAGGCTTACGTCAGTGATTATTCTTGCCACTCAAGGCCGCATGGAAGTGCGCACTCTGGCGCAGGTACTGCTCGGTGTAGCTGTGGGTGGCGGATGCCTTGGCGCTGGAGTCGGCATGGGCATGCGTGGGCAGCACGACCGATGCGGAAATGGCGGAGGCGGCGATGACCGGGAAGAGATTGAAGTTCATCTGGGCTGACCTCGACTGCGGTGGTTTGAGTTGACCCGTTGGGCCTTGGGTCAAACTTACGCCGATGAGGTCAGCCACAGAAATTCATTGCGGTGGTAGGGACTATCACGCGTATCGATAGTCACTCGATGAATTTCAGATCCGAAGGCGCGTCCTGCGGCAAGGTCTGCACGGTTTCACCCAGCTTGCCCGTGCGCGGGTCGCGGCGCATGACTACGATCTGGCTGCTCTTCTGGTTGGCCACCAGCAAGAAGTTGTCGCTTGGGTCCAGGACAAACTCCCGTGGGTGGTCGCCCTCCACCGAGCGACGCTGCAGGAACGCCAGCTGCCCGTCATCCTTGCCCACGCTGAACACCACGATCTCGTTGGCCGTGCCACGGTTGCTGACATAGAGAAAGCGCCCATCCGCCGACAAATGCAGGCCGCCAGCGGCCCTGGCCGCGGCATCTTTCTGCTCCGTCAACGGCAGGCGCTGGCGTTCCTGCAAGGCTGCATCCTTGACATCGAACATGACCACTTCGGCGCTCATCTCCAGCGTCAGGTAGGCGTGCCGCCCCTTGGCATCGAACAGCAGATGACGCGGGCCGCTGCCAGGCGGCAACGTGACCGACGCAGGGATCGCCGGGGTCAGTGGTTTGTCAGGGCTGGCACCGTCGTAGCGGTAGATGAACACCTTGTCGGCACCCAGGTCACTGGCATACAGGTGGCTGCCATCGGGCGACAGTATCAGCGAATGCACATGGGCACCGGCCTGGCGCTCGGGGTTCACGCCACTGGGCTTGTGCCGTACCTGCTGGACCACCGCCTTGAGCTTGCCGTCCTTGGCCACCGGGATCACCACCAGGCTGCCGCCAGGGTCGGGAGCGACGGCGTAGTTGGCGACGAACAGGTAGCGCTGGTCGCGGCTGAGGCTGGCGTGGGTCGGCTCGTCGCCACGGGTGGCCACCTGGTTGAGCGGTTTGATCTCGCCTTTGCTGCTCACGCTGAAACTGCTGGCATGGCCCTGCGGCGTTTCGTTGACCACGAACAGTTGCCGCTGATCGGCCGAGAGCACCAGCCACGAGGGGCTGACGCTCTTGACCACCTGCTGCGGCGTGGGGTCGATATGGCCGGTCTTGCTGTCGAATGCGTAGCGGTAGATACCTTGGCTGGCGCCATCGGTGTAACTGCCCACCAGCAGCGTGGCAGCCTGGGTATTGAAGGTCAGGGTCATGAGGCTAGCGGTCAGCAGGCTCGTCCATTTGCGGTTCATCGTCGTCTTCATCCGGGGCGCGAAAGGCACTCATACAGACTAGACGATGCTCGCCCTGGGCATCGCTGAGTTGCCACTCCTCACCCACGGCAATGGCGGCGGCGACCTGGTCAGTAGTGAAAGTCCAGCGGCGCAGTTGACGGCCGTCCATGCATTCGACCGTGAGGCCGGTTTCGTCGGAGGTGAAATCGAAGGCGTGCAGGCCGTCGATCAGCAGCATGTCGCAGGATGCGAGGGCGGTGGCGAGGGGGGACATGGGAATACCGATGAAAAAAGAGCCGGCAGTATAACCCGAGGGCCGCATGGCGGCCCTCGGGATACCTCAATGGGCGAAGATCGAGCCGCCCTCCTTGCCCACCATCTTCTCAGGCTTGATCAGGAACCTGGCCAGCGCCGGCAGCAGCCACAATGCACCAAACATGTTCCACAGCAGCATGAAGGTCAGCATCAGGCCCATGTCGGCCTGGAACTTGATGGCCGAAAAGATCCAGGTACAGACGCCGATGGCCAGGCACAGGCCGGTGAACAACACCGCCTTGCCAGTGGAGCGCAGGGTCTGGTAGTAGGCCTCCTGCAGCGGCAGGCCGGCACGCAGGAAGCTTTCCAGGCGACTGTAGATGTAGATGCCGTAGTCCACGCCGATGCCCACGCCCAGCGCCACCACCGGCAAGGTGGCCACCTTGACGCCAATCCCCATGAATGCCATCAGCGCATTGCCCAGCACCGAGGTCAGCACCAACGGCAGGACGATGCACAGGGTCGCGGCAAACGAGCGGAAGGTGATCATGCACATCACCGCCACGCAGAGGTACACCAGTATCAGGATGGTCAGCTCGGCCGACTTGATCACCTCGTTGGTGGCCGCCTCGATGCCGGCATTGCCTGCCGCCAGCAGGAACTGCAGGCCCTCCTTGTTGTGGCTGTCGGCAAAGGCCTTGGCGGCAGCGGTGACGCGCTCCAGGGTTTCTGCCTTGTGGTCGTTGAGGAACACCAGCACCGGTGCCAGTGAGCAGTCGCCGTTGTACAGGCCGTCGGCGCGGGCGATGGAGTTGTTGAGGATGTCCGGGTTGCGCGACAGGGTCTCCCATTTCAGGCTGCCCTCGTTCATGCCCTTGATCACCTGCTTGGACACGGTCACCAGGGAGATCGCCGACTGCACGCCGGGGGTATTCTGCATGGTCCACATCAGCTCATCGATCGGCGCCATGGTCGAGTGGATCGAACAGCTCTCCGCCGGAGTCTTGACCATGATCACCAGCACGTCCGAGCTGGTCGAATAGTTGCTGATGATGAAGTTGTTGTCCTGGTTGTAGCGCGAGTCAGGGCGCAGCTCCGGGGCGCCCTGGTCGAGGTCGCCGATCTTCAGGTTCTGGCTGTACCACAGGCCGCCAGCGAAGGCGACCAGGGCCAGGGCAATCGACACCGGTGCCACCTTGGCGCTGGCGAAGTTCGACAGCAAGCGCCAGAACGGGTGCTCGCGGGTCGCGTCTTTCTTGCTGCGCTCAATGGCCTTCTTGCTGATGCCGACGTAGGAAATCGCCACCGGCAACAGGATCAGGTTGGTGAACACGATCACCGCCACGCCGATCGATGCACCGATGGCCAGCTCACGGATCACGCCGATGTCGATGATCAGCAGGGTGATGAAACCCACCGCGTCAGCGAGGATGGCGATCATCCCCGGCAGGAACAGCTGGCGGAACGTGCGCCGGGCAGCGGTCAGGGCGTTATCGGCGTCACTCGACTGCAGGGCGATGCCGTTGATCTTCTGCACCCCGTGGGAAATGCCGATGGCGAAGATCAGGAACGGCACCAGCATCGAGTACGGGTCCAGGCCGAAGCCCACCGCGTGCATCAGGCCCAACTGCCAGACCACCGCCACCAGGGTGGTGATGAGCACGGCGATGGTGCTGCGGATGCACCAGGTGAACCAGTACAGCAGGATCCAGGTGATCACCAGCGCCACACCGAAGAACATCGCCACCATTACCAGGCCATCGATCAGGTCACCGACCTTCTTGGCGAAGCCGACGATATGCACCTTGACGTTGGGGTTCTGCGCCTGGAACTTGTCGCGGATCTTTTCCTCCAGCAGGTGCGAGAACTGCTGGTAATCAAGCTTGACCTGCTTGCCGGGGTCGTTCGGGTCGGGGTAACTCTCCAGCAGTGGTACATCGATGATGCTGGACTTGAAATTGTTGCCCACCAGGCGCCCGACCTGGCCGGACTTGAGCACGTTGTCGCGCAGCGTGTCGAGGCTGTCTTGCGAGCCGTTGTAGGTATTGGGGATCACCTCGCCGCCGGAGAAGCCTTCTTCGGTCACTTCGCTCCAGCGCACGCTAGGGCTCCACAGCGACTTGAGGCCCGCGCGGTCGACACCGGGGATGTAGAACACCTCGTCATGGACCTGGCGCAGGGTCTCCATGTAGTCCTTGTCGAAGATGTCGCCGTTGACCGCCTCGACCGAGATGCGCACGGTGTTGCCGAGGTTGGCCAGGTCGTTACGGTGCTCCATCATCTGTTCGATGAAGGGGTGCTCGAGCGGAATCATCTTCTCGAAACTGGTCGAGGGACGGATCTGCGTGGCTTGCCAAAACAGGAAAATGCTCACCAGCACGCACAGGGCGATGACCACGGGGCGGTTGTTGAAAATCAAGCGTTCCAGCAGCGTGGCCTTGTCCTGGTGGTGCGGGTGCATGGTGATGCTCTCTCGGCTGGTCATGGACGCGCCCCCTCGGCAGTGCTGTCGGCACCTTCGGCGGTAGCCAGGTGCACGCCCCCTTGCCCGACCAGCAGCAAGCCACCATTGGCCAGGCCACTGACGCCGGCCAGGGCAATGCGGTCGGCGCGGTTGTAGACGCTGAAGGTCTGCCCGTCGTCGACGCTGCGCAGCACGCTGCCGCCATTGCCGACCAATACCAGGCTGCCATCATCGAGAAGCGTAGCGCTTGCCAGGCCGAATTCGAGGTTGCCGCGTGCGGCCTTGAGCTCGATCGGCTGCCAGCTGTCACCGAAGTCGGTGGAGCGGAACAGGTTGCCGCGCAGGCCATAGGCCAACAGCGTGTGTGGCTGGGTGGTGCCGATCACGCCGAACAGCGAGCCCTCGTAGGGGCCATCGACCTTGGCCCAGGTCTGGCCGTTGTCAGCGGAGCGGAACATGCTGCCCTGCTCGCCGACGATGAACAGGCCGGCATCCCTTACTACGGCAATACCGTTGAGGTGCAGCTGGTCGGCGTTGTCCAGGCGTTCGGCAACGTCCTGCCAGTGCTGACCACCGTCGAGGGTTTCCAGCAAGGCGCCGTAGGCACCCACGGCAAACCCGTGCTGGGCATCGAGGAAGGTGACGTCGAGCAAGGGTGCTTCGCGGGAAAGGTCTTCGAACTGCTTGGTCCAGGTTGCGCCGCCATCGCTGCTGGCGAGGATCTGCGCGTCGTGGCCGACTGCCCAACCGCGCTTGTCGTCGAGGAAGAAAACGGCAGTGAGCAGTTGCCGAGTGGGCACCCGGGCTTGCGTCCAGGTCGTACCCTGGTCATCGGAGAACAGAATGTGGCCGCGGTCGCCGACCACCACCAGGCGCTTGCCGGCATGAGCGGCATCGATCAGCAGGCTCTGACTGGCCTTGGCCGATTCGGTGGAGTACTCGTCGGCCGCCGCCGCGTGCGCGTTGTCGGCCCACATCCCCAGTGCCAGCGCCAACAGCGCGCCAGCTGCCAACGGCCAGGCACCACGCCTGGCCTGCATCATCAACCGTTCCCTCATGACCGTCCCCTGTTGTGTTCTTTTTAGTGGGTCTGTGCTTTGGGGGATCGTATCGGTGGAGATCGAGAGATTACAACGAGCGGGACGTTATGTTTTGTTAACCGCCCAAAAGCTTCGCGGGCAAGCCCGCTCCCCCAGAAACCCCACCGCCCTAGAGAGCTGCAGAGAACCTGTGGGAGCGGGCTTGCCCGCGAAGAGGCCCGCTCAGGTCATAGAGAACTCAAGCCAGGCTCTTGCTCACCACCTCATACACATCACTGGAAAGCGCCCCAGACGCGAGAATCCGCTCCAGCTCACCTTTCATCAATCCCTGCCGAGCAGCGTCATATTTGCGCCAGCGTGTCAGCGGCGCCAATTGACGCGAAGCGATCTGCGGGTTCAACGCATTCAGCTCGATCACCAGGTCCGCCAGGAAGCGATACCCGGAGCCATCCGCCGCATGGAAGTTGACCAGGTTCTGCCCGGCAAAAGCACCGACCAGCGCCCGCACCTTGTTCGGGTTCTTCAGGGTGAACGCCGGATGCTGCATCAACGCCTTGACCCGCGCCAACCCGCCCGGCAAGGCGCTGGCCGCCTGCACGCTGAACCACTGGTCCATGACCAGTGGGTTGTCCTTGAAGTGCTCGGCGAAAGCTTCCAGGGCCTTGGCCCGCTCGGCCTCGAACGGCGAGTTGACCAGCACCGCCAGCGCAGTCAGGCGTTCGGTCATGTTGTCGCAGTGCTCGAACTGCTCCAGGGTCGCCTCCAGCACCTGCGGCTTGCCGCTCTGCATCAAGTACGACAGGGCGATGTTCTGCAGGCTGCGCCGGGCGAAATGCTCGGCCGCGGCGACGTAGGCGGTGTTGCGCGATACCTCGCGGTGCGCCTGGTAGCGTGCCCACAGGCCGTCGAACAGCTGCTCGGCGATCTGCTGGCGGGCGAACTCGCGGGCCGCGTGGATGGCATCGACGTCGGCCACCTGGCTGATCTCGGTCAGGTACGCCTCACCTGGCAACGACAGCATCTCGGCCACCATGGCGGCGTCCAGCGACTCGTTGCCCAGCACGGTACCCAGGGCGGTGATCAGGCGCTGATCGAGCTTCAGGGCTTCGCCACGCTGATGCTGGCCAATCAGTTCCTGCAGCACTTGCACCGACAGTTGCTGGCCCGCTTCCCAGCGGTTGAAGCCGTCGCTGTCGTGCTGCATGAGGAACATCAGTTGATCGCGGTCGTACGGGAAGCTCAGCTTCACTGGCGCGCTGAAACCACGCAGCAGCGAGGGCAGCGGCTTGGCCTGGATGCCTTCGAAGGTGAAGGTCTGCTCGGCCTCGGTCACCGACAGCACGCGGCTGGTGCCGCCCGCAGCGGCTTCACCGGCCAGGCGCAGTGGCAAGTCATTGCCTTCGGTATCCAGCAGGCCCAGCTCCACCGGAATCACGAACGGCAGCTTCTCGGCCTTGTCCGGGGTCGGCGGGCAGCTCTGGCGGAAGGTCAGGCTGTAGGTCTGAGCGCCAGCATCATAGGCCTCGCTGACCTCCAGGCGCGGCGTGCCCGCCTGGCTGTACCAGCGTTTGAACTGGGTCAGGTCGGCGCCGTTGGCGTCTTCCATGGCCTTGATGAAGTCGTCGGTGGTCACCGCCTGGCCATCGTGACGCTCGAAGTACAGGTCGCTGCCCTTGCGGAAGCCCTCGGCACCTAGCAGGGTACGCACCATGCGCACCACTTCGGCACCCTTTTCGTACACGGTCAGGGTATAGAAGTTGGAGATCTCGATGAAGCTGTCCGGGCGCACTGGGTGGGCCATGGGGCCGGCGTCTTCGGCGAACTGGTGGGTACGCAGGTAGGCCACGTCCTCGATGCGCTTGACCGTGCGCGAGTTCATGTCGGCGCTGAACTCGGCGTCGCGGAATACCGTGAAGCCCTCCTTGAGCGACAGCTGGAACCAGTCGCGGCAAGTCACGCGGTTGCCCGACCAGTTGTGGAAGTATTCGTGGGCGACCACCCCTTCGACGCGCTGGTGGGCGGCGTCGGTGGCGGTCTCTGCACGCGCCAGCACGCAGCTTGAGTTGAAGATGTTCAGGCCCTTGTTTTCCATGGCGCCCATGTTGAAGTCGTTGACCGCGACGATCATGAAGATGTCCAGGTCGTATTCACGGCCGTAGACTTCTTCGTCCCAGCGCATGGACTTCTTCAGGCTGACCATGGCGTGGTCGCACTTGTCGAGGTTCTCGGGTTCGACGTAGATGCGCAGCATCACATCGCGGCCCGACTGGCGCGTGAAGCTGTCTTCGACGCACCACAAGTCACCCGCCACCAGCGCGAACAGGTAGGCCGGCTTCATGAACGGGTCTTCCCAGGTGGCCCAGTGCCGGCCATCTTCTGCCGGCCCGCTGCCGATCGGGTTGCCGTTGGACAACAGCACCGGGTAGCGATGCTGCTCGGCGATCACCGTGGTGGTGAAGGTGCTCATCACGTCCGGGCGGTCGAGGTAATAGGTGATCTTGCGGAAACCCTCGGCCTCGCACTGGGTGCAGAACATCTTGCCGGACTTGTACAGGCCTTCCAGCGCGGTGTTGCTCTCGGGGTGGATCTTGACGCTGGTGTCGAGGATGAAGCGCTCGGCCTTGGGGTAGACAGTCAGGCTGTCGGTTTCGAGCTGGTAGTCGCTCGCCTGCAGTTCCTGATCATCCAGCGAGGCGCGTAGCAGCTCCAGCTGCTGGCCGTCGAGTACCAGGGGCGGCAGACCGGCACCGCGTGCCGGGTTGCGGCGCATGACCAGTTGCGCATGGACCAGCGTGTGGTCCTCGAACAGCTCGAAGGTCAGGTGCGTCTCGTCGATCAGGTACTCGGGCGCCTGGTAGTCCTTGAGGTAGATCACTTGCGGTTGTTCGGTACGCATGTGCAGGTCCTTTTTACTGGAGCACGGCCAACTGGTAGGCCGTGTACTTGCGAATGTTGATCACGCCGGTGTCGAAGATCAGGTACTGGCCCTTGATGCCCAGCAGCGTGCCTTCCACCACCGGATCCTTGTCGAGGTTGAAGCTGACGATCTTTTTCGGGTACGCCTCGACCGGGTAGTTCATCTGCACCACTTCAGCGTCGGGCAGCGGCTGGATCGCCTGCAAGCCGAAACGTGCCTGCAGCTCGCGCAGGCCGTCGGCGCAGGCGTCGAAAATCTGTTCTCGAATGGCCACCAGGTCGAGCGCTTCAGCGTCGCCCTTGAGCAGCGCGCGCCAGTTGGTGCGGTCCGGCACCTGGCTGCGCAATACGTCTTCGACCAGGCCTGATTGCTGGCGGGTAGCCACGCGCATGATCGGCAGCGCCTGGCTCGCACCCTGGTCGAGCCAGCGAGTGGGCAGCTGGGTGGCGCGAGTGATGCCGACTTTGACGCCCGACGAGTTGGCCAGGTACACCACGTGGTCGGTCATGCAGAACTGCTCGCCCCAGGATGGCTCCCGACAGGTGCCAGCGTCGTAATGGCAGCGTTCCGGAGCCATGATGCAGATATCGCACTGGGCCAGTTTGGTCATGCACGGGTAGCAGTAACCCTGGCTGAAACTGGTCTTGGTGCGCTTGCCGCAATGACTGCAGTGAATTGCACCGAGGTATTCCAGGCGCAGGCGCTGGCCGATCATTGGGTTGACCGGCACCTGCGTGTCATCCAGGCGAAAGCTGTATTGCACCAGCGGTGCTTGCAGGCTTACCGCCATTTTGCTCAAAGAGCCACGAGCGAGTTCGATCAATGTACCGAGTCCGACTTGAACAGAATATTGGCGATCGGCGCGGACTTCGACGCGCATTCCTGCGGGCCCATGTAGCCGGTGCGCTGGTCTTCGGGCAGGTTCTGCATTTCCCAGGCGATCACGGCCTGCAGCGACAGCTCCTTCTGCTCGGCGGTGAGCTTGCGCCCGTCCGACCATTTGCCAATTTCCACGGCCGTCTTCAGGCTTTCGTAGATTTCCGGGGTGATGTTTTCGATCATTTGCGCGAACGTGGACATAGCGTCTCCTAAATCAAGCGGACAGTTTACGCCGGGCCATCATTCCACCCAAGAGGCCCGTCAGGCATCCGATGAGCAGCCCGCCGACGTGGGCGGCGTTGGCGATCTGGCCGAAACCGAGCTGGCCGACCACACCGGTCAGGCAGATGACCAGCCAGATGAGCATCATTACCAGCACGCCCTTGGGCAGACTGAAGTGGGGGTTGGGCGCCAGCCATTGGTACAACCACACGTGGCCGAGCAGGCCGTACAGCACACCGGACAGGCCGCCGAACAGGCTCGGGCCGCTGGTGTAATGCTGGGCCAGGTTGGACACCAGGCTGAACAGCAGGGTCAGGCCGGCCAGCAGCCACGGGCCCTGGCGCAGTTCGATGCGTTTACCCAATTCCCAGTACCACATGCCATTCATGGCCAGGTGCAGTACGCCAAAATGCAGCAGCATCGGCGACACCAGGCGCCACCACTGGCCTTCGGCGAGGCCCCGAGCCAGCGGGGTGAAGTGCAGGTATTCGCCCTGGACGCGGTAGTCGAGGAAGGTGAACCAGCTGATGGTGGTGAGGTTGTCGCCCAGGCGGGTGAGGCCGGCGACGATGAGGCAGAGGAAGAGGACGAAGGCGGTGACCTTGCAGGCTTTGGCCTGGTCGGCCAGGGAGGGCTGTGGTGAAGCATTCGCGGCTGAAGCCGCTCCCACAGGGTCCAGGGTGGAGTCGATTTCGGCGTTGCCGTCGGGGTAGCGCTGGTAGAGCTGGAGGACATCGGCGGCCATGCTTTGCGGGGCCCAGAGAACCTGAACCTCGCCCTCTTCGCTGACCCGGTGCGGCACCTGCAGGCGCTGCAGCAAGTGCACGAATCCGCTGAGGTCGACCGACAGCGGCAGGCGCATCACTTCGACGATATTCATTGATTGGCCTGCGGTCGGTCAACGTCGACCCAGACGAACTTGTGTGGGTCGATCCGGGTTTCATCATCCAGGCGATAGGCCGCCAGCTTGCCATACAGCACCGCGCTGTAGTCCAGACAGGCCAGGTTGCCGCGGATCGGCGCCGGGCGGCCACTGCGCCAATAATGGCCGACGAACAGCAGCGGCTCCTCTTCGGCATAGCGTAGCAAGGCGTTCTTGTCAGTGTGGCTGAGCGGCGTGCGGGCCACCTGGTCGGGCAGCGCGTCGGGCTGGAAGACGATGTCACCGTAGGTCTGCGGGTCTTCTTCCCAGAACTTGGTGCGGAAGAAGGCGCGGGTAAGGCCATCGCCACCGGTTAGCGTCAGGCCGTCCGGCAGGCGCATGTCGGTGCCGCGCAGCAGGCGGTTGCAGACGGTGGAAGCAAAGCTGCCGGAAACGGCCGAGGCCTGGATGAAATGCTCATCGATGCGCCCGTCGGGGTATTGCTGGCGCAACGGCTCGATCAGCCTCGGGTCCCAGCAGGCATGCACCAGGCGGAAACGCCCGGCGTCGACGAACAGCGGCATGTCCTGGAACCACTGCAGGAAATCATGCCAGTCGCCGGGGTGGTGGGCGAACTGGGTCAGCGTCTCATCGATCAGGCGGGCATGCCGCGGCGTGTGCTCGCGCACGTAGGCCTTGCCGCTGCCAGGCAGTGCCGGGGTTACCCAACCCAGGGCGTTGTATTCGTGGTTGCCCATGATGCAGAACGCCTGGCCGGCTTCGACCATGTCGTGGACGATGTGCAGCGCCTCGCGGATGCGCGGGCCTCGGTCGACGATATCGCCAAGGAACAATGCCTGGCGTCGTGGGTGACGCCAGACGCCGCCGATACGCGTGTAGCCGAGGGCGTCGAGCAGGCGTTCGAGGGTCAGTGCACAGCCGTGCACGTCACCGATGATGTCGAAACTTCGCGCCGGATCGAGCATCAGTCGTCCCTGCCTCCCAGGCGGCTGCCCCAGCCGAGTTTGGTGCGGCACACCTCGTAGTAATTGTGGTCCAGTGGGTGGATCAGGCGCAGTTTCTGCGGTTTCTTGCTGACCGTAATGGTATCGCCGGGGGCGCAAGTGAAGTGGTTCTGGCCGTCACAGGACACTTGCGGATAGATCTGCAGGTCCTTGGACACCACGATTTTCAGCTCGCTGTTGCCGTCCACCACGATCGGCCGCCCGGACAGGGTGTGCGGATACATTGGCACGATGACGATGGCGTCGAGCTTGGGGTGCATGATCGGGCCTCCGGCCGACAGCGCGTAGGCGGTCGAGCCGGTCGGGGTAGCGACAATGAGGCCGTCGGCCTTCTGGCTGCAGACGAACTGGCCGTCGATGTAGATCTCGAACTCGATCATCCGCGTCGATTTGCCCGGGTGCAGGACCACGTCGTTGAGCGCATCGCCCTGGCCGATGGCCTCGTGGTGACGGCGCACCTCGGCCTGCAGCAGGAAGCGGTTTTCCACCAGGTAGTGGCCGTCGAGCACTTCGGCGACCTTCTCTTCCAGTTCGTCGGGGCGGATATCGGTGAGGAAACCCAGGTTGCCGCGGTTGATCCCCAGCACCGGGATGTTGTGCCGGGCCAGCGCACGGGCGGCGCCAAGCAGGCTGCCGTCACCGCCAACGACGATGACCAGGTCGCAGACTTCGCCCAGCAGCTTGCGCGTGGAGGTCTGCAGGCCGTGGCCGGGCAGCACTTCGGCAATGGTGTCCTCGAGGATCACGTGCAGGTGGCGCTCGAGGAGGAATTTTTTCAGTCGACGAATGGTGTCGAGCACCTGCGAGCTGCCGAGGCGTCCGATGATACCGATATTGCGAAATTGCTCCATGGGGCTCCTGCGAGGCTCTGCGGCGGGTGACTATGCGCCGATTATGGGCGAAACGACCGGGCAGCGGCAAACCGGCTATGCTCGCAGCATGACGCCCTTCGCCGAACTCCATGACCTGCCCCGCCAGTTGCGCCGCCCCGCCGTGCGCGACCTGGCCTGGACCCTGCTGTCGCCACCCCTGCTCAGCACCCCGCCCTGCCCCCAGCGCCATCCGCTGGCGGGCAGCGCCTGGGCGGCCGATCCGCAGCGGCTGAACGCGTGGTTGCAGCAACTGGATAACGATGACCAGCCCTTGCGCGAATGGCTGGCGACCCTTACCAGTCGGCGCCTGGGGCTGTACTACGAAGGCCTGTGGCAGTTCGCTTTGCGCCAGGCGCCAGGTATCGAGCTGCTGGCGGCCAACCTGGCGATCCGCTCAGGTGGGCGAACCTTGGGCGAACTGGACATCCTGTTGCGCGATGGCGACGGCACGCATCATCTGGAACTGGCGATCAAACTTTATCTTGGGCCTAGCGACCCTGCAGGCGTTGATCCGATGCAGTGGCTCGGGCCCGGTTGCCATGATCGTCTGGGCACCAAGCTGGCGCACCTGGCAGGGCATCAGCTGCGCATGTCGAGTGATGCGCAGAGCCAAGAAGCATTGGCCGCGCTTGGTGCCCGGCAGGTGCAGGCGCATCTGTGGCTGGCGGGTTATCTGTTCTACCCATGGCCAGGGCATGCCGAATCGCCCGCAGGGGCCAACCCACTGCACCTGCGTGGGCGCTGGCTACGCCGTTGGGATTGGCCAGTGAGCGCAGATGAACGCTGGCAGCCCTTGCCCCGCCAGGCCTGGCTGGCACCGGCCCGGGTCGAGGCGGATGCCTGTTGGACACCGCAGCAGTTCGCGCAATGGTTGCGAGCGTTGGAGCCGCAGGCACCCGCGCAGATGCTGGTGAGGCTCGAGTTAGGTTCGGATGGTGCCTGGCAAGAAGTGGAGCGATTGTTTCTCGTGGCTGATAGATGGCCACACGTGCCCACTGTGTGAGGCTGTCTGTACCGGCCTCTTCGCGGGCAAGCCCGCTCCCACAGCTTCCCCGCTGCCTTTGAATCCAGCGGGGAAGCTGTGGGAGCGGGCTTGCCCGCGAAAGGGCCGGCATTGATAACACAACTTTCACCGACCCAGCGCAAAGATCTAGTCACAGCAACGATTACAGTTACCCCTGAGCGCCGACAAGAGCGCCACCATCGACCTGATGACGAGGATCCACCATGGTTTCATCCACCCCCGCGACCCACTACGCGCGCCTGTCCATCGCTCTGCACTGGCTGATGCTGGTGCTGCTGGCCGCCGTCTACGCCTGCATCGAGTTGCGCGGCCTGTTCCCCAAGGACAGCGCCGAGCGCAATCTGATGAAGGACCTGCATTTCATGCTCGGTCTCACGGTTTTCCTGTTGGTCTGGCTGCGCCTGGCCGTACGCCTGAGCCGCCCTGCTCCGCCCATCGTGCCCAAGCCGCCGGCCTGGCAGACCGGCCTGGCCCACCTGATGCACCTGGCGCTGTACCTGCTGATGATCGGCCTGCCGTTGGCCGGTTGGCTGATCCTCAGCGCCGCCGACAAGCCGGTGCCGTTTTATGGCCTGGAGTTGCCGCACCTGATCGGCGCGGATCCCGACCAGGCCAAGTTCATCAAGGGCTGGCATGAGCGCGTGGCCACCTGGGGTTACTGGCTGATCGGCCTGCATGCACTGGCCGGGCTGTATCATCACTACGTGCAGCGCGACAACACGCTGCTGCGCATGCTGCCCTACAAGTAACCGCGCCGGCCCTGCAGGCCACCGGTGTGGAGAAAGATCAGCCGAGTGCCGGGCGCGAACAGCCCGGCCTCGACCTGCTCACGCAGAGCCAGCAGCGCCTTGCCGGTGTAGAGGGCCTCCAGGGGAATGCCCGTATGGCGTTCGGCTTCATCAATGAACGCCAGCAGTTCATCATCCAACTTGGCGAAACCACCCCGACAGGCCCCGTGCAACTGGTAGCCACGCGTGCCAGCCAGCTCCGCGACGGCTTGCGGCACGCCATGATTCATTGGCACCGCCAAAGCACCATGCACCGCATGCGCCCCCGCCTCTGCGAGCACCAGGCCTGCCAGGGTCGTACCGCTACCGGCGGGCAGCCACCAAGCGTCATAATCCGACCATCCCACGGAGGCCAGCTGAGCCCGGGCCTGCTCGACGATCAACCTGCACCCCTGGGCTCCCGCCAGGCCACCACCGCCCTCTGGGATGCAATGCCAGCCGGGGTAGCGTGCCTGCCAGGGTTCCCAGAAGCCCGCTTCGTTACGACTGCGGTAACCCCCATAGCCAAGCCAGTGCAGCTGCATGCCCAGCGCCTGCAGATCACGCACCGTGGGCGTGTCCTGGACGTGGCCACGCAACAGGCCCGAAGTGGCGAAGCCGAAACGCTTGCCAGCAGCCGCCAGCGCGTGGAGGTGGTTGGAATGGTTGCCACCCAGGCTGATCAGTCCAGGGGCGCTTGCCTCATGGGCATGCAGCAGGTGGTGGCGCAGTTTGAACCACTTGTTGCCACTGATCAGCGGGTCGATCAGGTCCAGGCGCAGGATACCGACTTCGATCCCAGCAGTTGCCAGCCAGGGAAGGTTGAGAGGTTGCAGAGGGGCATTGGGAAGGTCTGAAAAAGAGAGCGTCATGCGCGTCAGTTTACAGCGAAAGGGCCGCACAGCGGCCCCCTGCCCTGTCAGAGCTCGGCAGCCAACCGCGAACCCTGGTTGATCGCGCGCTTGGCATCCAGCTCCGCCGCCACATCCGCACCGCCGATCAGGTGCACCGACTGTCCTGCCGCTACCAGGCCTTCGTGCAGCTCACGCAGCGGATCCTGCCCAGCGCAGATCACCACGTTGTCCACCGCCAGCACCTGCGGCTCGCCTTCGCCAATACGGATGTGCAAGCCCGCATCATCGATACCCAGGTACTCGACGCTGTTGAGCATCTGCACCTGCTTGTTCTTGAGCCCCGTGCGGTGGATCCAGCCGGTGGTCTTGCCCAGGCCGTCGCCGACCTTGGACTTCTTGCGCTGCAGCAAGTACACCTGCCGCGCTGGCGCATGCGGCTCGGCCTTGATCCCGGCCACACCGCCCCGCGCTTCAAGACGGGTATCGATGCCCCACTCCTTCCAGAACGCCTCGCGGTCCTGGCTGCTGGCCACGCCCTGATGCACCAGGTATTCGGAGACATCGAAGCCGATCCCGCCCGCGCCGATCACCGCCACCGCCTCACCAACCGGCTTGCGCTGCAGCAGCACGTCCAGGTAGCTGAGCACCTTGGCATGCTCGACACCCGGAATCGCCGGGGTACGTGGCGCGATGCCAGTGGCCAGGATGATCTCGTCGTAACCACCCGCCAGCAGCTGCGGCACGTCGACGCGGGTGTTCAGGCGCAGATCGACGCCGGTGCTGTTCACCTTGTTGCGGAAGTAGCGCAGGGTCTCGAAGAACTCCTCCTTGCCCGGCACCCGCTTGGCGACATTGAACTGCCCGCCGATCTCGCTGGCGCTGTCGAACAGGGTCACTTCATGGCCACGCTCGGCCGCCACGGTGGCGGCTGCCAGACCGGCGGGGCCGGCACCGACCACGGCAATGCGTTTCACCGTGCGCACGGGCAGGTAGTTGAGCTCGGTCTCGTGACAGGCGCGCGGGTTGACCAGGCAGCTGGTCAGCTTGCCGCCAAAGGTGTGGTCAAGGCAGGCCTGATTGCAGCCGATGCAGGTGTTGATCTCGTTGCTGCGCCCTTCAGCCGCCTTGTTGACGAAATCCGGATCGGCCAGGAACGGCCGGGCCATCGAGACCATGTCGGCATCACCCTCGGCCAGCACCGCCTCGGCCACCTCCGGGGTGTTGATGCGGTTGGTGGTGATCAGCGGGATCTTCACGGCGCCCCGCAACTTGGCGGTGACCTTGCTGAACGCCGCGCGCGGCACCTTGGTGGCGATGGTAGGAATGCGCGCTTCGTGCCAGCCGATGCCGGTATTGATGATCGTGGCACCGGCCAATTCGATGGCCTTGGCCAGCAGCTCGATCTCGTCCCAGGTGCTGCCGCCCTCGACCAGGTCGAGCATCGACAGGCGGAAGATGATGATGAAGTTCGGGCCTACGGCGTCGCGCACCCGGCTGACGATGTCCACCGCCAGGCGCATGCGGTTCTCGTAGCTGCCACCCCAACGGTCGGTGCGGTGGTTGGTGTGGGCGGCGAGGAACTGGTTGATGAAGTAGCCTTCCGAACCCATGATCTCGACGCCGTCATAGCCGGCGCGCTGGGCCAGCACGGCGCAATTGACGAAGTCGGCAATCTGCTTTTCGATGCCCGCCTCGTCCAGCTCCTTGGGCTTGAACGGGTTGATAGGTGCCTGGATCGCGCTGGGCGCCACCTGACGCGGACTGTAGGCGTAGCGCCCGGCATGCAGGATCTGCAGGCAGATCTTGCCGCCAGCGGCATGCACGGCGTCGGTGACGATGCGGTGCTTGTCGGCCTCTTCATCGGTGCTCAGCTTGGCCGCACCGGAATACACCCCGCCTTCATCGTTGGGCGCAATACCACCGGTGACCATCAGGCCGACACCGCCACGGGCGCGCTCGGCAAAATAGGCCGCCATGCGCTCGAAGCCGCCGGGGCGCTCCTCCAGGCCGGTATGCATCGAGCCCATCAGGGTGCGGTTGCGCAGGGTGGTGAAGCCCAGGTCGAGCGGGGCCAGCAAATGCGGGTAGCGGTCGGCAGCCATGGATAAATTCCCCAGGTGGCGTGATCACGGAATGCGGGTGCCTCAACGGGCCCCGTCGTTTATCTGTCAGTGACATTAAACAACCGTTTGAACGCGCTCAATGATCGAAACTGACAACTTATTGATCCTCCCGCACAGCAGGACTACCCTAGGAAGCTCCGTACCCCAAGGCGCTGTAACGCTGCATGCGAAATCTTCTGGCAAGCGCCCTGGCGCTGGTGATGATCGCCGCCCTTTGCGGCTATGGCTTCTGGACCCAACAACGTCCGGAAGGTCACTACCTCTCCGACTTGCGCATCGAACTGGCGCTCAACCATGGTGTGCCCGGCGCACAGGGCAACTTGTTGGGCGTCGAACCCCTCCTCTACCCCAGCGACTACCAAAACCTGCAGCGCCTGCATCGCAAGCTCTCTGCCTACCTGCAACAAGCCCGCGCCCAGGGCCTGGTCGGCTCGCGCACGGTGGTGGTGCTGCCCGAACACATCGGCACCTGGCTGTGGGCCCGCGGCGAAAAGAACGAGCTGTATCAGGTTACCCGCAACCACGAGGCCGAGCAGTGGTTGGAGCTGAGCAATCCGCTGCGCTATGGCCTGGCGATGTTGCGGGCCAGCGGCGACGACCGTAGGGCCGACGCCCACCTGCGCATGAAAGCCCAGCAGATGGCCAGCGACTACCAGCAACTGTTCGGCGGCCTGGCTAAAGAATTCGGCGTGACACTGGTTGCCGGCTCGATCGTGCTGCCAGCTCCCTATGTGGAACAAGGCGTGCTACATGCAGGCAGCGGGCCGCTGTTCAACAGCAGCGTGGTGTTTGCCAGCGATGGCTCCCTGCTTGGCCAGCCACAGCGCCAGCAATACCCCGACAGCGAAGTGCGCAGGTACATCCATCATGGTCGGCATTTCCCGCTACAGGTCTTGCAGACCCCGGCCGGGCGACTCGGCGTACTCATTGGCAGTGACAGCTGGTATCCGGAAAACCAACGCCAGCTGGAACAACAGCAGGTACAGCTGATCGCCAACCCGGTTTTCCTCAGCGGCAAAGGCAGCTGGGAGGCACCTTGGCGCGGCAATCGGCATCAGGACGCCGCAGCCGAACTGGCGCTGCAGCGTGGCGAAGTCAGTGAGCAGACCGCCTGGCAACGCCTGACCCAGACCGCCGGCAATGGGGCTATCAGCATGAGCGTATTCATGCGTGGGCAGTTCTGGGAACAAGGCAGTGACGGCCAAGGCTTTGCCCACCAGGCGGGCGAGTTGCTGGCGGGCCCACCCAGCCACGGCGCCCGCCTGCTGAACTTGTGGTTGTAGGTGCATGGCCCGCCCACGTGTGCGCCTGGGCGACCTGTCGGTAGGTTTCGTCCAGCCGCTGGCCGAGGCCTTGCAAGAGCTTGGTCACGATCCACAACCCCTGCTGCGCCGCTACGGTCTAGACCCCACGCGCTTGGCCGAAGCCGGCGCGCGTTTGTCGATCCCGCGCTATATGCACCTGGGGCATGCTGCCATTGCGCTGTGTGGCGAGCCGGGCCTGGGCCTGCACATGGGCCGCCTCAGCCGGTTGGCGCAAGCCGGCTTGGCGGGGGTCACGGCGGCCCAAGCGCCGACGCTGGGCGATGCCGCCCGCACACTGCTGCGCTTCGAGCCAGTGTATGCCGCCAACTACCGCGGCCATTCGAGCTACCAGGAAGACGCCCAAGGGGCATGGCTGCGCTTCTACTCGATCAGCCCCTACAACGCCTACAACCGTTTCGTCGTTGACTCGTTGCTGACCGGCTGGCTGGCCCAACTCGCGGCCCTGGTCGATACACCCGTGCAGGCCGAGCGCCTGGAGATCGAGTTCGATGCTCCCGCCTATGCTGCGCAGTACCAGCCCTTGTGTAGCGGTGCCGTGCAATTCGGCGCCAACGGCAACCAACTACGTCTGGGCCGCGCCACGCTGGAGCTGGCCAACCCGCAGCATTGCCCGAGCACCTGGCAGCACCTGCTGCAGCTGTGTGAAACCGAAATGCTGCAACGCACGCGAGTACGCAGCCTGGGTGAGCGCATCACCCACCTTCTGGGCCCACTGCTTAATGGCGGCCGGGAACCGGACCTGGAAGAAGTGGCGCTGCGCCTGCAACTGCCCACCTGGACCTTGCGCCGCAAACTGGCAGAAGAAGGTACGCGCTTTCGCGATCTTCTCAATGACACCAGGCGCGATCTGGCCGAGACCTATATCCGCGATACGGAACTGGCCTTCGGCGAGATTGCCTATTTGTTGGGATTTGCATCGGCAGAGGCCTTCCAGCGCGCATTCAAGCGCTGGACGGGCCTTACGCCGGGGGAGTTCCGTCGCAGCCAGCGACAGGCCGGTTAAAGCTCGGTGGCGTCGTCAGCGGGTTCCGGAGGGTCCAGCTCATAGGCCTGAAACTCGAGCAGCTCTTCCTGATAATCGCCCATAGCCCTGCGTCCTCTCCACTCATTTATCTTCGTTAGTCATGCCTTCAACCTAAGCAATTGGGATGAAGTATTGATGACAAGCTTATGAGTGGTAAACGTAGCAGGTGTTCTGGAACTTATCGCCGCTCATCTGTAACAGTGTCTGTACCGAGCGGATCACGCTTTAAAGCGCAGCGGGTGCCGCCTCTGCGGGCTGCGCATCCTGCTGCACCTGGATCGGTGCAGATTCCGTTGGCGGCGCGACAGGCTGTGAGCCCTTGCTGTCATCCACTGCCGGTGCCGCTGCTGCTTCACTCGCCGGCGCTATTGCTGCTGGCGCTGGCGCTTCGGGAGTGGCAACAGGGGCTGCAGAGACCTGCTCAGGTAGCCCAAGGGCAGGCGTTGGTTTATCTACCTGTGGTGCAGGCGCCTCAACCTTGGTCTTGCTGACCTTCTTCGGCTTGGGCTTGGGCAGGTAGCTTTCGACCAAGGCAAAGTAACGTTCGTAGAACTGCGGCGCGGTCACCGTCTCGCTCGCGACCTTGACCATGGAGTCGTCACTCGAGCCAATCGGCATCGATACCGAGCCCAATATGCCGACACCGAGGCTGGCAGAGGTGTTGGACTTCTTCAGCGCATAACGGTCCTGCAGCGCGTTGGCGAACATGGTCGAGCGCTGCTCGTCGCTGCTGTCGGGCGCGCAGGTGACGCTGAAGCTGATCTGCAGGTGGTTATCGCTGTTCTGCTGGAAGCTCTTGTTGCCAGCGACCTGATTGGCGCCACTGCTGGTGATGATGTAGCCCTGGCTCAGCAGCGCACGCCGCGCAGCCTCGCACGTGCCTGCCTCGCTGACCGGGAAGCTACGCGAGTAGGTGCCCGAGTCATCGAAGTTTTCGTGCTCGTAGATGGCGGCTTTTTTCGAGGAGCAACCGGACACCCCCGCCAGCACCAGGGCCAGCCCGAGCGCACCAAAGACGGATGATCTGGTCATTGCCAATTCCGGGTAAGTCGAGAGGTGCCTATTGTGCCTCACAGCGCCCTTGTACTGAAACCGTTCATCTGTGAAGAGTCTGTCAGCTTCGTGTAAATGTCGAATGTGCAGGCGCAGAAACGAAAAAAGCGACCCTAAGGTCGCTTTCTCGTTTTGCTTCGAGGCGTTCAAGGGGCCTCAAGGCGAAGATGGCGCAGCGGACGGGACTCGAACCCGCGACCCCCGGCGTGACAGGCCGGTATTCTAACCGACTGAACTACCGCTGCGTATCGCTCGGGCTTGCGCCCGTTTGAAACTGGAGCCTGCCCTTCCGGTACGAAAACCTCAGAGCAGACACAAAAAAAGCAACACGATGATCGCTCCTTTTGTTGCTTCGAGGCGTTCAAGGGGCCTCGAAACGAAGATGGCGCAGCGGACGGGACTCGAACCCGCGACCCCCGGCGTGACAGGCCGGTATTCTAACCGACTGAACTACCGCTGCGTATCGCTCAGGCTTGCGCCCGATTGAAACTGGGATCAGTCTCCGGCATGTCTGCCTTTGACTTCAGACCGGTGCCAGGCACCCATCTGTTACTGAAAAATGGCGCAGCGGACGGGACTCGAACCCGCGACCCCCGGCGTGACAGGCCGGTATTCTAACCGACTGAACTACCGCTGCGCAGAATGGCTTATCAGGCCTTGTTCCTCTCTGGCGATGGCTTCTTTCGAAGCTTCCTGCACCAGGAACGCTCAGGAAGTGGTGGGTGATGACGGGATCGAACCGCCGACCCTCTGCTTGTAAGGCAGATGCTCTCCCGGCTGAGCTAATCACCCCCGCGATGTTGCTTGTTGCGTTTGCTTCGCTGAGGCCGCGAAATTTACGCAGATGGCGAAGCTAAGTCAATAGCCCCGTTGAATTTTTTTCAAAAAAGGCAAAAACGGAAAGGAGACCTTTCGGCCCCTTCCCTGACAGCGTCATGCTCAGGTGTAGATCATCTTGCGGGTCATGCCGCCATCGACCACGAACTCCTGGCCGGTGACGAACGCCGCCTGGCGTGACAGCAACCAGGACACCATGGCCGCAACGTCCTCCACCGTCCCTACCCTGCCCGTCGGGTGCTGGACATGATCGGCTTCGGTCAGCGGTTCGGCACGGCGCTGGGACGGGTCACGTGCATCGATCCAGCCCGGGCTTACCGCATTGACGCGGATCTCCGGGCCCAAGCTCATGGCCAGGGCATGGGTCAACGCCACCAGCCCCCCCTTGCTTGCCGCATAGGCCTCGGTGTCCGGCTCGGATTGCCGGGCACGCGTCGAGGTCAGGTTGACGATCGCGCCATTGTGCGCACGCAGGTACGGCGCGCAGTGCTTGGCCAACAGCATAGGGCCATTGAGGTTGACCGCCAGCACCCGATTCCATTGCGCCAGGCTCAGGCTTTCCAAGGTCTGGTTGTGCGGGTTGGCGATGGCTGCGTTGCACACCAACGCGTCCAATCGGCCGAACTGCCCCAGCACCTCGGAAACCCCGGCACTGACCTGGGCTTCGTCAGCAACGTCCATGGTGATGAACCAGGCGTTCTCACCCAGGGCCTTGGCGACTTTGGCGCCGCGCGGACGGTCGAGGTCGCTGAGCACCACCTGCCAGCCTTCACAGATCAACCAGGCGGCAATGCCCAGGCCGATGCCGCGTGCGGCACCCGTGACCAAGGCTACCCGGCCGTTATGACCGGGTGCACCGCCGCTGATTTCGATCACAGTGCTGCCAGCCCACGTGCAAGGTCCGCCTGCAGGTCGGCCACATCTTCCAAACCGACCGCAACGCGAACCAGGCTGTCACGAATACCTGCCGCCTCACGCTCCTGCGGCGACAAACGGCCGTGGGACGTAGTAGCCGGATGCGCAATGGTGGTCTTGCTGTCACCCAGGTTGGTGGTGATCGAAATCACCCGGGTGGCATCGATGAAGCGCCAGGCACCTTCCTTGCCACCTTTGACTTCGAAGCTGACCACCGCACCGAAGCCACTCATCTGGCGTTTGGCCAGTTCGTGCTGCGGGTGGCTGGGCAGGCCGGCGTAGTGCACCTTCTCGATGCCGTCCTGCTGCTCCAGCCATTCGGCCAGCTGCTGAGCGCTCTCGCAGTGCGCACGCATACGCAGCTTGAGGGTTTCCAGGCCCTTGGTGAAGATCCAGGCGTTGAACGGGCTGAGGGTCGGGCCGGCGGTACGCAGGAAACCCACCACTTCTTTCATCTGCTCGCTGCGCCCGGCCACCACGCCGCCCATGCAACGGCCTTGGCCGTCGATAAACTTGGTTGCCGAGTGGAACACGATGTCGGCACCGAGCTTGAGCGGCTGCTGCAGCGCCGGGGTGCTGAAGCAGTTGTCCACCACCAGCATGGCGCCACGGGCATGGGCGACTTCGCTGAGGGCGGCGATATCGACCAGTTCAGCCAGCGGGTTGGACGGCGACTCGACGATCAGCAGTTTGGTGTTGGCCTTGATGGCCTTCGCCCAACCCGACAGGTCGACCAGCGGCACATAGTCCACCTCGACGCCAAAGCGCTTGAAGTACTTCTCGAACAGGCTGATGGTCGAGCCGAACACGCTCTGCGACACCAGCACATGATCACCGGCACTGCACAGCGACATGACCACGGCGAGGATCGCCGCCATGCCGGTGGAGGTGGCCACGGCCTGCTCGGCGCCTTCCATGGCCGCCAGGCGTTCCTCGAAGGCACGCACAGTCGGGTTGGTGTAGCGTGAGTAGACGTTGCCCGGGGTATCACCGGCGAAGCGCGCGGCCGCATCGGCAGCCGTGCGGAAGACATAGCTGGAGGTCAGGAACAGCGCTTCGCTGTGCTCCGCCTCCGGTGTCCGGTTCTGACCGGCGCGCACCGCCAGGGTGTCGAAACCGACACCCTCGAGGTCGCTGTCCAGTCGCCCGGCATCCCATTGATCCGTCATGCCGTCGCTCCCTGAATCAATTGTTGTAGAGGTCGATGATCGCGCTGACCGCCTGGGTTTTCACCTTGGCCAGGTCATTACGGGCCTGCTCGATGCGATCGAGGTAGGCTTCATCGATGTCACCGGTAACGTATTCACCGTTGAACACCGCGCAATCGAAGTGCTCGATCTTGATCTTGCCGCCACCGACAGAATCGATCAGGTCCGGCAGGTCCTGATAGATCAGCCAATCGGCGCCGATCAACTCGGCCACCTGCTCGGTGGTACGGTTGTGGGCGATCAATTCGTGAGCGCTCGGCATGTCGATGCCGTAGACGTTGGGGTAGCGTACTGCAGGTGCGGCGGAGCAGAAGTAGACGTTTTTCGCGCCGGCTTCGCGGGCCATCTGGATGATCTGCTTGCAGGTGGTGCCACGTACGATCGAGTCGTCGACCAGCATCACGTTCTTGCCGCGGAATTCCAATTCGATGGCGTTGAGCTTCTGGCGTACCGACTTCTTGCGCGCGGCCTGGCCGGGCATGATGAAGGTGCGGCCGATGTAACGGTTCTTGACGAAACCTTCGCGGAACTTGACGCCCAGGCGGTTGGCCAGCTCAAGCGCGGCAGTACGGCTGGTATCCGGAATCGGGATGACCACATCGATGTCGTGCTCGGGGCGCTCGCGCATGATCTTGTCGGCGAGCTTTTCGCCCATGCGCAGACGCGCCTTGTACACCGAGATACCGTCGATGATCGAGTCCGGACGGGCCAGGTAGACGTGCTCGAAGATGCACGGCTGCAGCTTCGGGCTTTGCGCGCACTGCTTGGTGTACAACTGGCCTTCTTCGGTGATGTACACCGCTTCGCCCGGCGCCAGGTCGCGGATCAGGGTGAAGCCAAGCACGTCCAGGGCCACGCTTTCCGAGGCGATCATGTATTCCACGCCTTCGTCGGTGTGACGTTGGCCGAACACCACCGGGCGGATGCCGTTCGGATCACGGAAACCGACGATACCGTAGCCGGTGACCATCGCCACCACCGCATAACCGCCAACACAGCGGCTGTGCACGTGGGAAACAGCAGCGAATACGTCTTCTTCGGTCGGCTGCAGCTTGCCGCGCACGGCCAGCTCGTGGGCGAACACGTTCAGCAGCACTTCCGAATCGGAGTTGGTGTTGACGTGGCGCAGGTCGGACTCGTAAATCTCCTTGGCCAACTGCTCGACGTTGGTCAAGTTACCGTTGTGCGCCAGGGTGATGCCGTACGGCGAGTTGACGTAGAACGGCTGGGCCTCGGCCGAAGTCGAGCTGCCCGCAGTCGGGTAGCGGACGTGGCCGATACCCATGTGGCCTACCAGGCGCTGCATGTGGCGCTGCTGGAAGACATCGCGCACCAGGCCATTATCCTTGCGCAGGAACAACCGGCCGTCGTGGCTGGTCACGATACCGGCAGCGTCCTGGCCGCGGTGCTGGAGGACCGTAAGCGCGTCATACAGCGCCTGATTGACGTTCGACTTACCGACGATACCGACGATGCCACACATGCGACGCAACCCCTACTTTGATGAAACTTGAGTGAATAGCGCTCAAGGCCTTGCAGGCCCGAGCAGCTGTTCCTTGAACGGAAGATCAGCCGGAGTGCTGATCATCCCACTGGACATCCACTGACTGGAAAAACCCAGAATCAGGTTTTTGGACCAGTCAGCGACCAATAGAAATTGTGGTATCAGGCGAGATTCCTGCCACCAGGGATCTTGCTGCACCGGCCCAAGGCTGAGCAAGCCGATGGCCACCACCACAAGCAAGCCCCCGCGCGCAGCGCCGAAGGCCATGCCGAGAAAACGATCGGTGCCGGACAGCCCGGTGACGCGGATCAGCTCGCCGACGAGGAAGTTGACCATCGCCCCCACCAGCAAGGTGGCGACGAACAGAATCGCGCAGCCGGCGATGATGCGCATCGACGGGGTCTGGATATAACTTTCAAGGTACACCGAGAGCGACCCGCCGAACATCCAGGCGACTGCACCGGCAATGATCCAGATGAGCAGGGACAGGGCTTCCTTGACGAAGCCGCGCTTGAGACTGATCAGTGTGGAAACGGCGATGATCGCGATGATCGCCCAATCAACCCAGGTAAATGCCACGATGCTGCCTGCAGACGTTTGAGGCGGCGCATTTTACCAGAGCGGCGGGCTGTGGGTAAGCAGAATGTCAGGTCGTTTGGTAGCGCCTTGATTACCGCGCGAGCCCGCTCCCACAGGCTTTTCGTGGACTCTCAAGTCAAGAAAAGCCAGTGGCAGCGATGCGCCTCAAGCGTTAGCCGCGCTCCGGCTGGAAACGCACCACGAAACCCTTCAGATTCTGCTTGCGATTGATTGCATCACGCACGCGCTCGGCCTCGGCACGCTCGATCAACGGCCCGACATAAACCCGATTCATGCCACCAGCAGAGCGGATGTAGGCGTTGTAGCCCTGGCTACGCAGCGTATTCTGCAAGCTCTCGGCACCCGCGCGATTGGAAAGGCTGGCCAATTGGATCGACCAGCTCACCGGCAGGCCGTTGGCGTCGATTTTCGACGGCGCGGTCGCAGTGACCGCAGGCGCTGGCGTTGCAGCCTTGGGCGCTGGCGTTGGCACCGGCGTCTGGGCCTTGGGTTGCGCCTGGGTCTGCGGCGATGGCGTAATCGGCTGGGTCGGCGTGGTCGCCGGCGCGGTGGATTCATTGACCACCACTGGCGGCTGCTGCGGCTCTTCCGGCAACGGTTGCGGCTCTGGCACCGCAACCGGCTCCACTTTGACTTCAGGCAGCGTCGGCATCGCTGGGGCCTGCGGAGCCTCGACACGCACCTGACGCATCTCGTCCTCGCGGGTGAACAGCATCGGCAGGAAGATCACCGCCAGCGCCACCAGCACCAACGCACCCACCATGCGCTGCTTCATCCCTTTGTCCAGCACTGCCATCTACTCACCCCTCCAGGGCTTGGCGCCCCAGCCATTCCAGGGCCTCGGCGACACAGAAAAACGAACCGAACAACAGGACCTGGTCATCCGCCGTCGCCTGCGCGCATTGCCCTTCGAGGGCGGCGTCGACACTGGCATAAGACTTCACCGCAACACCGCGGTTCGTCAAGGCACCGGCAAGGTCGGCAGCCGGACGGCTGCGTGGCGATTGCAACGGCGTGACCGCCCACGCGTCGACCAGGCCCTGCAAGGGCTCGAGAACGCCTTCCAGGTCTTTGTCGGCAAGCAATCCGAAGACAGCCAAGCGCCGGCCTTTGAGCGGTCGCGCTGATAGGCGACGCGCCAGGTATTCTGCCGCATGGGGGTTGTGCCCCACATCCAGCAGCAGCTCCACACGCTTGCCGTGCCAATTGAGTGTGCGCCGGTCCAGGCGCCCGGTGATACGGGTATCGAGCAGCGCCTTGCGGATCCGCCCGGCATCCCAGGGCAGGCCCATCAGCAGGTAGGCCTGCAGAGCCAGGGTGGCGTTCTCCATCGGCAGGTCGAGCAACGGCAAGTCGTGCAGGTCTACACGCGCGCCGTCCGCCGTGGTGCCACGCCAATGCCAGGCACCCTCGTCGCTGGTCAAATCAAAATCATGGCCTCGCAGGAACAACGGCGCCGCCAATTCACGAGCCTTGTCCAGCAACGGCTGAGGTGGATCCTGGTCACCGCACAGTGCCGGCTTGCCTTGGCGGAAGATGCCGGCTTTCTCGAAGGCCACCAACTCACGGGTATCGCCCAGGTAATCGACATGATCGACTCCGATACTGGTGACCAGCGCCAAATCGGCATCGACCACGTTCACGGTATCCAAGCGGCCACCAAGCCCTACTTCGAGCACCACGGCATCGAGTTCAGACTGATAGAACAGCCAGAACGCCGCCAAGGTACCCATTTCGAAGTAGGTCAGGGAAGTCTCGCCCCGCGCCGCTTCGACGGCAGCGAAGGCTTCGCACAAGCGCTGATCGCTGGCCTCATGGCCGTCGATCAACACCCGTTCGTTGTAGCGCAGCAGGTGTGGCGAGCTGTAAACGCCAACCTTGAGCCCCTGGGCACGCAGCAGCGACGCCACGAACGCGCAGGTCGAGCCTTTGCCGTTTGTGCCGGTGACCGTCACCACACGGGGCGCCAGCTTGCCCAGCGCCAGCCGGGCAAGCACCTGCTGCGAACGTTCCAGCCCCATGTCGATCGCCGACGGGTGCAGGTGTTCGAGGTAGGCGAGCCATTCGCCCAGGGTTCTTTCTTTCATCACGCGACCGCGTCGACCTCACGAGCCTGCGCAGGGGTTTCCTGACCGGTCATCTGCGCCAGCAGGCGGGCCAGACGCGGTCGCAGATCGCCACGCGAAATGATCAAGTCGATGGCACCGTGCTCCAGCAGGAACTCGCTGCGCTGGAAGCCTTCCGGCAGTTTCTCGCGCACGGTCTGCTCGATCACGCGCGGGCCGGCAAAGCCGATCAGCGCCTTCGGCTCACCGACGATGACGTCGCCAAGCATTGCCAGGCTGGCGGAAACACCGCCGTAGACCGGGTCGGTCAGCACCGAGATGAACGGAATGCCTTCTTCACGCAGGCGCGCCAGCACGGCCGAAGTCTTGGCCATCTGCATCAGCGAGATCAGCGCTTCCTGCATGCGAGCGCCACCCGAGGCCGAGAAGCAGATCATCGGGCAGCGGTTTTCCAGGGCATAGTTGGCAGCGCGAACGAAACGCTCGCCAACGATGGCACCCATCGAGCCACCCATGAACGAGAATTCGAAGGCGCTGACCACGATCGGCATGCCCATCAGGGTGCCACTCATGGAGATCAGCGCGTCTTTCTCGCCGGTCTGCTTCTGCGCACCGGTCAGGCGGTCCTTGTACTTCTTGCCGTCACGGAACTTCAGGCGGTCGACCGGCTCCAGCTCGGCGCCCAGTTCGGCACGGCCTTCGGCGTCGAGGAAGATGTCGATGCGCGCACGGGCGCCGATGCGCATGTGATGGTTGCACTTGGGGCAGACATCCAGGGTTTTTTCCAGCTCCGGACGATACAGCACGGCCTCGCAGGCTGGGCACTTGTGCCACAGGCCTTCTGGCACCGAGCTCTTCTTCACCTCGGAACGCATGATCGAAGGGATCAGTTTGTCGACTAACCAGTTGCTCATGCTTTATTTCTCCAGTATTGGCGGGCGGGGACCGGTCTGGCCGGCCATGCCCTGCCCTTTGAGCTCAATGTCTTCTATGAAACGATGGCGGCTCGGCCACAGGGGCTGCCTGTGCGCCACGCCGCCTTCAATATGTGCTTCGGCCGCCCGGCATGCCGGCAGCCACCCCGCAGGGCTGCGAAAGCTATGGACGATGGCGCGCAGCCAGCCGTCACATCTGGCATCACGCCTGATTGACCGCGCGCATGAACGCTTCGATTTTCGCGGCGTCCTTGATGCCTTTTGCCTGCTCGACGCCACCACTGACATCCACCGCATAAGGCTTAACCTGTGCAATGGCCTGGCCAACGTTATCAGCAGACAACCCACCCGCGAGAATGATCGGCTTGCTCAGCCGTGCTGGCACCAGCGACCAGTCGAACGCTTCGCCGGTCCCCCCCGGGACGCCAGCAACATAGGTATCGAGGAGGATGCCACGGGCGCCAGAATAAAGCTGGCACGCCGCCTCGAGATCGTCCCCCGGACGCACCCGCAGCGCCTTGATCCAGGGCCGGTGATAGCCCTCGCACTCGGCCGGGGTTTCGTCGCCGTGGAACTGTAGCAGGTCCAGCGGCACCACCTCGAGGATCTCGTTGAGTTCGCAGCGCGAGGCGTTGACGAACAGGCCTACCGTGGTCACGAACGGCGGCAGCTCGGCGATGATCGCTCGCGCCTGGCGCACGTCAACGGCGCGCGGGCTCTTGGCGTAGAACACGAAGCCGATGGCATCGGCCCCCGCCTCGGCGGCGACCAGTGCGTCTTCGATGCGGGTAATCCCGCAGATCTTGCTGCGAACGTTACTCATGGACTGCAAACCCTGAGAGATCACTGAAAGGCCCGATGGTAGCAAAAGCCTTTTCACCCGTCAGTCGGCCAACGCTTCGTAGCCGCTCAGAAAGTGTGGGCCAATGTAACGTTGTGGCAGCTGAAAGGCTTCCGGGTACTCCACCTGCACCAGGTACAGACCATAGGGATGCGCCGTGACTCCGCCTTCGCGGCGGTTGCGCCCTTCCAGGACCTCACGGGCCCAACTCGCCGGCCGCTCGCCGGCACCTATGGTCATCAGCACCCCGGCGATGTTACGCACCATGTGGTGCAGAAACGCGGTGGCGCGCACGTCCAGCACGATCATCTGGCCATGCCGGGTCACACGCAGGTGATGGATATGCTTGATCGGCGACTTGGCCTGGCACTGGCTGGCGCGAAAGGCGCTGAAGTCGTGGGTGCCGAGCAGGTACTGCGCAGCCTCGGCCATACGCTCGACATCCAGCGGGCGGTGGTTCCAGGTCACTTCCTCAGCCAGGTGCGCCGGGCGAATGGGGTCGTTGTAGATCACGTAGCGATAGCGCCGGGCAGTGGCCTTGAAGCGGGCATGGAAGTCCGCCGGCATCGGCCGCGACCAGACCACGCTGATATCGTGGGGCAGGTTGAAGTTGGTGCCGAGGGTCCAGGCGCGCTCGTCGCGGATGGCCTGGGTATCGAAATGCACGACCTGCCCGCAGCCGTGCACGCCAGCATCGGTGCGCCCGGCGCAGACCACGCTGATCGGCTCGTTGGCGACTTTCGACAGGGCTTGCTCCAGCGCCTGCTGGACGCTGGGCACACCGCTGGCCTGGCGCTGCCAGCCGCGGTAGCGCGAACCTTTGTATTCCACGCCCAGGGCAATTCGGGTGAAGCCTGTAGCGGCCGATTCGGTGTCGATGATGTCCAAGCGCATGAAACCTGTGGGGTAATACGGAATGGCGGGGAGTATAACGACAACGGCAGCCTTGTTGGGCTGCCGTTGGTTTTACCGCGACTGAATCAGACCAGGCGCGAGAGCATCTCCTCGGCTTCGGAGCGTTGGGTGTCGTCGCCATCCTTGACCACTTCGTCGAGGATGTCGCGTGCGCCTTGGTGGTCACCCATGTCGATGTAAGCACGTGCCAGATCGAGCTTGGTGGCCACTTCGTCGCTGCCGGAGAAGAAGTCGAAGTCCAGGTCGTCCAGTGGCTCCGGATCCAGTGCGGCATCTGCTGCGGTGAAATGCGGCTCCAGCGAGGGCGACTCCAGGTTCTGCGACAGCTTGTCGAGCTCGGCGTTGACGTCACTCAACTCTGAGGCAAAGTTCTTGGCGGCTGGCGACTGGTCGTCCAGCGACAGCGACAGGTCGAAGTCGTCCGGCAGCTCCAGTTCGGAAATCGGATCGAATTCCGGGATGGAGTCGAACGCCGCGAGCTCCGCAGCAACGTCCACCGGTGCTTCATCGGCCACCTCAGGCATGCTCGGTTCACCGATATCCAGGTCGAAGTCGGCGAGGTCGTCGACACTCTGCGGCTCAGCCTGAGCCTGCGCCAGCAACGCTTCGAAATCGGCATCGGCATCGGTTTGCAGCTCGGCATCAGGTACGACCGGTTCGGCCTCGTCCTGCAACTGCGTCAGCGCTGCGTCATCCAGCATCGGCGATTCGAGGTCGTTCAGCGGCAGGTCATCATCGAGGCTTAGGTCAAAGGCGCTGTCAAGGTCGTTGTCGTCGACAGCCGGCGTTTCCGTGAAGGCCTCCGTAGCAGGCTCAGGCTCAGCCGCCACGAGCGGCTCCGGATCAACCTCTGCAACCGCTTGCGGCGCTGACTCAGCTTCAGGCTCGGGATCGACCGCTGTCGGTGTGTCCGGCTGATCTTGCAGCAGGTCCTGCACATATTGCTCATCCAGCTCCGCAGCCAATGCCGCAGCCCCCAGGCCCACCGCAGCGGCGCCGAGCATGGCCGGGTAACGCTCTTTGAGCCCGCTCACCTGGGCAACGTTTTCGTCGCTGCCCGGCAGCTTGCGCTCTTGCTCCACGAAGGCGCTGTGATCACCCTGGCGAGCGTAGACTTCCATCAACTTCAGGCGCAGGCCGTCATGCTCCGGCTGCGCTGCGACTGCCGTTTCCAACAGGTCGGCAGCATGGTTCAGGCGCCCACGGGCCAGGCTCTGCTCGACTTCGGCCAACAACTCGGCGTTCGGATCCTCGGCAACCACCGGCTCTGCAACCGGGGCTGGCGCGTCCAGTTTCTCCGCCGCCACGGCCGCTGCGGCCGACGCCGCAACCACAGCTGGCGACAGGGTTACGCTCGGCGCAGAAACCTCCAGCTCATCGAAGCTGCTCGAAGGCAGGTCGAGGTCAGGATTACGCTCACCCTCTTCGGACAGCGCACGCGCCATGCGCAGATGCTTTTCGGCCTCTTGCTGAGCTTTGCGCTTGCGTGCCAACAGCAACAGCAGGAGTAACAGCACCAGGAATGCAGAGCCTGCAATCAGGCCCAGCATGATGGGATTGGCCAGCAGCTCGTCCAGCACACTCGGCTGCTCGGCGGCCGGTGCAGGCTCGGCTGCCGGGGAAACTTCAGGTGCGGTGTCGACCGCAGCGGGTGCTGGCGCCACGATAGGCTCGGCGGGTGGCACCTGAGCGTTATCCGTAGGCTGCTCCGGGGCCGGCTCGCCAGGCAAGGTGGCGACAGGTGCGACCTCAGCAGCGCCACCCTGTGCTTCCAGACGGGCCAATTGGTCGTTCTTCAGCTGGATCAACTTCTGCAGCTTGTCCAGCTGGCTCTGCAGGTCGGTCATCCGGCTTTTCAGTTCGTCATTGTCACGACGGCTGGTATCGAGGCTTTCCTGGGCCACGGCCAGCTTGTCGTTGATCGCCTTGGCGCCAGCGCCAGCCTGGCTGCCAGGGCTGACCAGGCGCAGGTTGTCACCCTGGGCTATACGCTCCGGCGCCGCATCGGCGGCACCACGACGGGTGGCGTCCAGCTGCCGGGCACGCGGGCCCAAGCGCCGGCCTTCCCGCCAGGCCGCGTATTGCTCGGCCACTTCACGGTTCGCTTCGCCCTGGGGAACGCTCTGCACCTGCTGCTGATCGGGCAAGCGCAACACTTGGCCGACTTTCAGCTGGTTGATGTTATTGCCAATGAAAGCATCCGGGTTCAGCGCCTGGATGGCAATCATGGTCTGCTGTACCGAGCCGCCACCCTGGGTGTTGCGCGCGGCGATCTGCCACAAGGTGTCGCGGCGCTTGGTGGTGTAGCTGCCAGCGCTACTGGTGGCCGGGGTGACGTTGGCCGCAGCAGGCTGCTCGCCCTGGGCCTGGGCCTGGTCGAGCAGGACGCTGTAATCGCGCAGCAGGCGGCCCTGGGGCCACATCACCTGGACCAGGAACTTGACCACCGTGCCAGGCAGCGGCTGGCTGGAAGTAACCCGCAGTACACTCTTGCCGTTGGGGTTGATCACCGGGGTGAAGGTGAGGTCCTCGAGGTAGGTAGGATACGCCACCCCGGCCTTGCTGAACTCTTCCGGCGGCGCCAGGCTCGGCGCCACTTCGGCAGCGGTGAGGTCGCGCACATCGAGCAATTCGATTTCGGCGTCCAGCGGCTGGTTCTGCGCCGACTTGAGCGTCAGCTCACCCAACCCCAAGGCATTCGCCACGCCAGACGTCAGCGCAGTCGCTGCCGCCATGGCCAGAACCAGTTTGCGAATTCGAAGCATGACCTCTTCCCTTGTATGAATCGTCCCAAAACCGCGTGCGATGTAGGACAAAAGTGCTCGCCAGTATCTTTTACGCCATGCGTTTAATCAACAATTGCGCCACCTGCACGGCGTTGAGCGCGGCGCCCTTGCGCAGGTTGTCGGTGGTCAGCCACAGGTTGAGCTGCTGGTCTTCATCGACACCATGACGTACACGACCAACATAGACCACGTCTTGGCCAACTGCGTCACCTACCGGCGTTGGATAATCATCGCGCTCGACCAGCTCGACGCTGTCAGCGCTCTCCAGCGCAGCATTCACCGCCCCCAGATCGACCGAGTTACGGCTCTGCACCGCCACACTGAAGCTATCGCCGAAAAACACCGGGACTTGAATGCAACTCACGGAAATCTTCAGTTCGGGCTGTTCCAGCAGCACACGCAGCTCGCTGACAAGACGTTGCTCAACACCTGTGTGGCCTTGCTCGTCGACGGCACCGACCTGGCCCAGCACATTGAACGCCACCTGGCGGTCGAAGAAGCGCGGCTCCATTGGGCGGGCATTGAGCAGTTCGGCGGTTTGCCGGGCCAGTTCGCCGACCGCTTCGCGCCCCTGTGCAGACACTGCGAGGGCGGCCATCACTTGCACCCGCTCGATGTCCAGCAGCCCTTTGAGGGGGGCCAGCGCTACTGCCAGCGCCACTGCTGCAGAGCTTGGGCTGGCCAGAAGCGCCGGCAATTTGAGTTTGGCAATACTGTCGGCATTGGCTTCCGGCACCACGGCAAGCGCATCATCGAGGCCGCCGGACAGGTCGATGACGGTACAACCGGCCTGCTGCGCCTTGTTCGCGAAACTGCGGCTGACGGCAGGGCTGGCGGCGAAGAAGGCCAGTTTTACCTGGGCGAAGTCAAAGCTGTCGACTTCACGCACTTTGATCTTCTTGCCCGCGAACATCACGCTGCTGCCCGCCGACTCCATGCTGGCCAACAGGTGCAGGGTGCCGACCGGGAAACTCAGCTCTTCGAGAATCTGTACGAGGGTTTCACCGACGCTACCGGTGGCGCCTACGACGGCGATATCCAGAAGTTGGGTCATGGCGGGGGTCCTTTTTGCTGATACGGCGGGGGCGGCACTTTACTTGGATTGTAGGTGTTTGTCTGTGCTGGCCTCTTCGCGGCTAAAACCGCTCCCACTGGAAAGTAGTCATTCAGTGGGAGCGGTTTTAGCCGCGAAGAGGCCAGCACAGGCATAAAAAAACCCGCACTGTCACCAGCACGGGTTTTCAGACAAGCCGCAGCGATCAACGCTCCAGCAGGATCCGCAGCATGCGCCGCAGCGGCTCGGCAGCACCCCACAGTAGTTGGTCGCCGACGGTGAACGCGCCCAGGTACTGGGAACCCATGTTCAGCTTGCGCAGACGGCCTACCGGAATGTTCAGCGTACCGGTGACGTTGGTCGGGCTCAGCTCCTGCATGCTGATCTCACGCTGGTTGGGCACCAGCTTCACCCACGGATTGTGCTGGCTGATCATGCCTTCAATATCGGCCAGCGGTACGTCCTTGTTCAGCTTGATGGTCAGTGCCTGGCTGTGGCAGCGCATGGCGCCGATGCGCACGCAGATGCCATCGACCGGGATCGGGCTCTTGAAGCGACCGAGGATCTTGTTGGTTTCGGCCTGGGCCTTCCACTCTTCGCGGCTCTGACCGTTCGGCAATTCCTTGTCGATCCACGGGATCAGGCTGCCGGCCAGCGGCACGCCGAAATTCTCGGTCGGGTAGGCTTCGCTGCGCATGGCCTCGGCAACCTTGCGGTCGATGTCGAGGATGGCGGCAGCCGGGTTGGCCAGGTCTTCGGCCACGGCCGCATGGGTTGCGCCCATCTGCTTGATCAGCTCGCGCATGTTCTGCGCGCCGGCACCGGAGGCCGCCTGGTAGGTCATGGCGCTCATCCACTCGACCAGGCCAGCTTCGAACAGGCCGCCCAAGCCCATCAGCATCAGGCTGACGGTGCAGTTGCCGCCGATGTAATTCTTGGTACCGGCATCGAGCTGCTGGTCAATTACCTTGCGGTTGACCGGGTCGAGCACGATTACCGCATCGTCCTGCATGCGCAGCGACGAGGCCGCATCGATCCAGTAACCCTGCCAGCCGGCTTCACGCAGCTTAGGGAAGACCTCGTTGGTGTAGTCGCCGCCCTGACAGGTCAGGATCACGTCGAGGGTCTTCAGCTCTTCAATCGAATAAGCGTCCTTGAGCGGAGCAATATCCTTGCCCACGTTCGGGCCCTGGCCACCGACATTGGAGGTGGTGAAGAACACCGGCTCGATAAGGTCAAAGTCCTGCTCTTCCAGCATCCGCTGCATGAGCACGGAACCGACCATGCCGCGCCAACCGATCAGACCTACACGTTTCATCGCAACTACACCCTTGCTAAAAGTGGGCCGCCACCGACCAAAAACGGTGACGGGCCAGAGAGATTACAGATTCCGCAGCGCTGCGACTACTGCGTCGCCCATTTCCTGCGTGCCTACTTTGGTGCAACCTTCCGAGAAGATGTCGCCGGTGCGCAAGCCCTGGTCCAGCACCACGCTTACCGCCTGCTCGATCGCCTCGGCGGCGGCCGTCTGGTTGAAGCTGTAACGCAACATCATCGACACCGACAAAATGGTCGCCAGCGGGTTGGCGATGCCCTGGCCCGCGATGTCCGGCGCCGAGCCGTGGCAAGGCTCGTACATGCCCTTGTTGTCGGCATCCAGCGACGCTGAAGGCAGCATGCCGATGGAACCGGTGAGCATGGAAGCTTCATCCGACAGAATGTCACCGAACATGTTGTCGGTGACCACCACGTCAAATTGCTTGGGTGCGCGCACCAGCTGCATGGCCGCGTTATCGACGTACATGTGGCTCAGTTCGACGTCTGGGTAGCCCTTGGCCACTTCTTCGACCACTTCACGCCACAGCTGGCTGGAGGCCAGGACGTTGGCTTTGTCCACCGAGCACAGCTTCTTGCCGCGCACGCGGGCCATGTCGAAGCCGACACGGGCAATGCGGCGCACTTCGCTTTCGCTGTACGGCAGGGTGTCGTAGGCCTGGCGCTCGCCGCCTTCCAGCTCACGCTGGCCGCGCGGCGCACCGAAGTAGATGCCACCGGTCAGCTCACGGACGATGAGGATGTCCAGGCCAGAGACGATTTCCGGCTTCAGCGAGGAGGCATCGGCCAGTTGCGGATAGAGGATGGCCGGGCGCAAGTTGGCGAACAGGCCCAGTTGTGAACGGATTTTCAGCAGGCCGCGCTCCGGGCGGATGTCACGCTCGATCTTGTCCCACTTCGGGCCGCCCACGGCGCCCAGCAGCACGGCATCGGCCTTGCGTGCACGCTCCAGGGTCTCGTCGGCCAGCGGCACGCCGTGCTTGTCGATGGCCGCGCCACCGATCACGTCGTGCTCAAGGTTCAAATCGAGCTGGAACTTGTCGTTGGCCAGCGCCAGCACCTTGACCGCCTCGGCCATGATTTCCGGACCAATGCCATCACCTGGGAGAATCAGAATCTGCTTGCTCATGCGTTCCTCTATCCATTCAAGCGATGCGACCCATTCGGCCGCATCGAAAAAAACTCAGCGCTCGGCCCACAGCACGATGACATCGGTGCTGAAGGAGCCATCGGTTTCGACCTGGTAATACTGCCGCACTTCTTCACCCATCGCTTGCTGCAATTGGCGGATGGCCACCCGCAACGGCTCAGGCGTGCGCATGCGCTCGACCCACGAATTCCACTCAAGGCGCAGGCGCTGACGCGTATGGCTGCGGGCATGCAGGCCGGCCTCGCTGACCTGACGCTGCCACTCGGCGGCAGAATAATCGCGCACATGACTGGTGTCGCGCAGCACTTCGACCGTTTGCAAATAGGTATCGAACAAAGGGCTGCCCGGCGACATCACGTCGATGAACGCCGCCACGCCGCCTGGCTTCAGCACCCGACGCACTTCACGCAGCGCCAAGCCCAGATCGCTCCAGTGGTGCGCCGAATAGCGGCTGAAAACGTAGTCGAACGAGGCATCGGCGAACGGCAGGCGCTCGGCGGCGCCGCGTTCGGTGGTGATATTGCCCAGGCCGCGCTCGGCGGCGGCGCTGGCGACCACGTCGAGCATCGACTGCGACAGGTCGTAGGCGACCACTTGCGCCACAAGGGGCGCAACGTGGAAGCTGACATGACCGGCGCCACACCCCAGGTCCAGCACGCGCGCCGCGCCCTGCCCCGCCAGCTCGGCCTGCAGCAGGGCGAATTCGCTGCCTTGGGCGTGCACGGCGCTGCTGAGGTAGGCGCTGGCCTGTTCGCCGAACTGGCGTTGGACCACGTCGGTGTGGGTGGTGCTGGTCATGGTTCGATCCTTCAGATTTATTATTGCCTGTTCCGGCCTCTTCGCGGGGCAAGCCCGCTCCCACAGACTCAAAGGAGGCCTTTGTGGGAGCGGGCTTGCCCCGCGAAGAGGCCGGCCCTGTCATCTACAAACTTCAGGCATCACGGAACAGCCAAGGCTGCGCCGCACGGTGCTTGCCTTCGAATGCCTTGATGGCCTCATCATCCTGCAAAGTCAGGCCGATGTCGTCGAAGCCGTTGATCAGGCAGTGTTTGCGGAACGCATCGATCTCGAAGTGCAGCACCTTGCCGTCCGGGCGAGTCACCGCCTGCGCCTGCAGGTCGATGGTCAGCTGGTAGCCGGGATTGGCTTCAACCTGCTTGAACAGCTCATCGACTTCTTCGTCGCTCAAGATGATCGGCAGCAGGCCGTTCTTGAAGCTGTTGTTGAAGAAGATGTCGGCGAAGCTCGGCGCGATCACGCTGCGGAAGCCATATTCGTCCAGCGCCCATGGGGCGTGTTCACGGCTCGAACCACAACCGAAGTTTTCCCGCGCCAACAGCACGCTGGCACCCTGATAACGCGCGTGGTTGAGCACGAACTCCTCGTTCAGGGGGCGCTTGCTGTTGTCCTGATAGGGCTGACCCACATCCAGGTAACGCCACTCGTCGAACAGGTTGGGGCCGAAGCCGGTGCGCTTGATCGACTTGAGAAACTGCTTGGGAATGATCTGGTCGGTGTCGACGTTGGCACGGTCCAACGGCGCAACGAGGCCGGTGTGCTGGGTAAAGGCTTTCATGCTGCGCTCCCTTGGATCAACTCGCGGACATCGATGAAGTGGCCGGTCACCGCGGCAGCGGCGGCCATGGCCGGGCTGACCAGGTGGGTACGGCCACCGGCGCCCTGACGGCCTTCGAAGTTGCGGTTGGAAGTGGACGCACAGTGCTCGCCGCTTTCCAGGCGGTCCGGGTTCATCGCCAGGCACATCGAGCAGCCCGGCTCACGCCATTCGAAACCGGCTTCGAGGAAGATCTTGTCCAGTCCTTCACGCTCGGCCTGCGCCTTGACCAGGCCGGAGCCCGGCACGACGATGGCCTGCTTGACGGTAGCGGCAACCTTGCGACCCTTGGCGATTGCTGCCGCAGCGCGCAGGTCTTCGATCCGCGAGTTGGTGCAGGAACCGATGAACACGCGGTCCAGGTGGATGTCGGTGATCGCCTGGTTGGCGCTCAGGCCCATGTACTTCAAGGCGCGCTCGATGGAACCACGCTTGACCAAGTCGGCCTCGGCGGCCGGATCCGGCACACGTTGGTCGACCGCCAGGACCATCTCCGGCGAGGTGCCCCAGCTAACCTGCGGCTTGATGTCAGCCGCGTCGAGCTCGACCACGGTGTCGAACACCGCATCGGCATCGGAAACCAGGTCTTTCCACGACTCGACCGCACGCTCCCACTGCTCGCCTTTCGGCGCGTAAGGGCGGCCTTCGACATAGGCGATGGTGGTGGCATCGGTCGCAACCAGGCCCACCCGGGCACCGGCTTCGATGGACATGTTGCAGATGGTCATGCGGCCTTCCATGGACAGTTCGCGGATGGCACTGCCTGCGAATTCCATGGCGTGACCGTTGCCACCGGCGGTGCCGATCTTGCCGATCACGGCCAGCACGATGTCCTTGGCGGTGACGCCGGCAGGCAATGTGCCTTCGACGCGCACCAGCATGTTCTTCATCTTCTTGGCGACCAGGCACTGCGTAGCGAGCACGTGCTCGACCTCGGAGGTGCCGATGCCGTGGGCCAAAGCACCGAAGGCGCCGTGGGTGGAGGTGTGCGAGTCGCCGCAGACCACGGTCATGCCAGGCAAGGTAGCGCCCTGCTCCGGGCTGATGACGTGGACGATGCCCTGGCGCACGTCATTCATCTTGAATTCGACGATGCCGTATTCGTCACAGTTCTCATCGAGGGTCTGCACTTGAAGGCGCGACACCTGGTCAACGATGGCGTCGATACCGCCTTTGCGCTCCGGCGTGGTCGGCACGTTGTGGTCGGGGGTGGCGATGTTGGCATCGATGCGCCATGGCTTGCGGTTGGCCAGGCGCAGGCCTTCGAAGGCCTGGGGCGACGTCACTTCATGAATGATATGGCGGTCGATGTAGATCAAGGACGAGCCGTCATCACGGCGCTTGACCTCATGGGCTTCCCAGAGTTTGTCGTAGAGCGTTTTGCCAGCCATCAGACTGTTCCTCATCAGCGTCTTTCTATGCCAAAGACCCCTTGGCTTGTACGGACGATGCTATGGCGATAGATTGAATAACTCAAATTCATAATTTTCATGCTTTGCATAACCATCAGGAATTCAAACGATGGACATGGCCAACCTGAGTGCCTTCATCGCCATTGCCGAGACCGGCAGCTTTTCCGGGGCCGGCGAACGCCTGCATCTGACCCAGCCGGCGATCAGCAAACGCATCGCCGGGCTCGAGCAACAGCTGGATGTGCGCCTGTTCGACCGCCTGGGCCGTGAAGTGACCCTGACCGAAGCCGGCCGGGCCCTGCTGCCACGGGCTTACCAGATTCTCAATGTCCTTGATGATACTCGACGGGCACTGACCAATTTGACTGGGGAGGTGAGTGGTCGCCTGACCCTCGCCACCAGCCACCATATAGGCCTGCACCGTCTGCCCCCGCTGTTGCGGGCGTTTACCCGTCAGTACCCGGCGGTGGCGCTGGATATTCAGTTCCTCGATTCAGAAGCGGCCTACGACGAGATTCTGCATGGTCGCGCCGAAATCGCGGTGATCACCCTGGCCCCCGATCCCCATCATCTGGTCAAGGCGGTCCCGGTGTGGGATGACGCCCTGGATTTTGTCGCCGCGCCCGAACATCCACTGGCCAGCAATACCCAGGTCAGCCTTGCCGACGTCGCCCGCCATCCAGCGGTCTTCCCCGGCGGCAACACCTTTACCCACCACATCGTGCAACGTCTGTTCGAAAGCCAGGGCCTGACGCCGAACATCGCCATGAGCACCAACTACCTGGAAACCATCAAGATGATGGTCTCGATCGGCCTGGCCTGGAGCGTGCTGCCCCGGACTATGCTGGATGATCAGGTTGCACCCATCGCCTTGCCCGGCATACAGCTGTCACGCCAGCTAGGCTACATACTGCATACCGAGCGAACGCTGTCGAACGCCGCCCGGGCCTTCATGGCCCTGCTCGACAGCCACGCAGGGTCCGCCTGACCGGTCGTCAGCCCGGCACTTCCAACTCATGGACGCGTAAACGCCAAAGGTCTGGTACCAATGCCCAAATCCGCAAACCGCTTTCCGCGCCTGCCGCGTATCCCTGCGGCTGACCCTCAGGAGTCGGAACAGGCCTGGCAGAACGCCCCGCAGCTGTTGGCCGCACTCAACGGCGCGCGCCTGGGCGCCTGGCTGTGGGACATCGACAGTGGCCGGGTGAGCTGGTCGCGCGGCACCCAGGCGCTGTTCGGCTTCGATCCGCAGCGCCCACTGCCCAAGGACATTGACTACCTCGACCTGCTGCCGGAAGAAGACCGCGCCCGTACCCGCCAACTGTTCCAGGCAGTGGTCAACGGCGAGCCCGCCGAAAAAGCCATGCGCCATCGCATCCGGTGGCCGGACGGCAGCCTGCACTGGCTGGAAATCAACGGCAGCCTGACCCACGATCGCCAGGGTCGACCGCAGATGATCGGGGTGATCCGCGAGATCACTCGCCAGCGCGAACGGGAAACCGCGCTGATCAATTCGGAAAAGCGCTTTGCCACACTGTTTCACCTGAGCCCCAACGCGATCCTGCTCACCCGCCGCAACGACGGCATGATTTTCGAGGTCAACCAGCACTTCGAAGACATGTTCGGCTGGCCCGGCGACCAGGTGATCGGCAAGACCAGCCTAGAATTAGGCCTGTGGGTGAACCCCGAGCAACGCCACCAAGTGCTCGAAGCGATCCGCGCCAGCGGCGGACCGGCGAGCCTGGAAGTGCAGTTCCGCGCCAGCAGCGGCAAACTCCACGACGGCATACTGTGCACCCAGGGCATCGAACTGGAAGGCGTGACCTTCTTGCTCAGCACCTTCGTCGATACCTCTGAGCGCAAACGCGCCGAGCAGGCGCTCAAGGACAGCCAGGAGCGCCTTGACCTGGCCCTGGACTCGGCGCAGCTGGGCACCTGGGACTGGCACATCCCCAGCGGCATGCTCTACGGTTCGGCCCGAGCGGCGCAACTGCACGGGCTGGAGCCCATCCCCTTTCATGAATCATTCGACGCGTTTTTCGAAGGCGTGCCCGAAGAAGAGCGCGATGTCATGCGTCACGCCTACCGCAGCCTGCGCGAGGGCCCCGCAGGCAACTACCAGATCACCTACCGCGTGCAACTGGATAACGGCGCCTCACGCTACATCGAGAGCCGCGCAAGGCTGTATCGCGATGATCAAGGCAAACCGCTGCGCATGGCCGGCACCCTGCTCGATATCACCGAGCAGGTAGAGCGCGAACTGCGCCTGAGCGCCTCGGAAGAGAAGTTCGCCAGCCTGTTCCAGGTCAGCCCCGACCCGATCTGCGTGACCCGCCAGGACACCGGCCAGTTCATCGAGATCAACCCCGCGTTCACCCAGTCTTTTGGCTGGAGCGCCGAGCAGGTGATCGGCCGTACCGCTGAAGCGATCGGCCTGTGGGCCGAGTCGATCGAGCGCGCCCAGCGCATCGAGCGGGTGATCCGCGAGCAGGCCCTGAGCAACGTAGCCGTGGTGGTCAACCACCGCAACGGCTCACCGCTGACCTGCGTGATCGCCAGCCGGCTGATCACCGTCGACAATCAACCCTGCAGCGTCACCACCCTGCGCGACATCACTCAGCAGCAGCGCTCCGAGGCGGCATTGAAGTCCAGCGAAGAGAAGTTCGCCAAGGCGTTTCACTCCAGCCCCGACGCCATCACCATCACCGAACGCCGCAGCGGCCGTTACGTCGAGGTCAACGACGGTTTCTGCCGGCTGACCGGCTACAGCAACGACGACGTGATTGGCCGCAGCGTCTATGACCTGGGCATCTGGGCTGACGACAAACAGCGCAATGCCCTGCTCACCGAGCTAAAAGAGCGCGGCCGGGTACACCACCGGGAGATGCTCGGGCGCAACAAACGGGGTGACATCCTGACCGTGGAAGTGTCGGTAGAGCCGATCAGCCTCAATGAGGTCGATTGCCTCCTGCTCACCGCCCGCGATGTCAGCCAATTGAAAAACGCCCAGGCGCAAATCCGCCACCTGGCCTACCACGACCCGCTGACCAACCTGCCCAACCGCGCCCTGCTGATGGACCGCCTGAGCCAACAGATCGCCCTGCTGCGTCGGCACAACCTGCGCGGCGCCCTGCTGTTTCTCGACCTCGACCACTTCAAGCACATCAACGACTCGCTCGGCCACCCGGTGGGCGACACCGTGCTGAAGATCATTACCGCACGACTCGAAGCCAGTGTGCGCCTGGAAGACACGGTGGCACGCCTGGGCGGCGATGAGTTCGTTGTGCTGCTTAGCGGCCTGGAAGGCAGCCGCGAGACGGTTGAGAACAAGGTTCGCGAACTGGCCGACACCCTGCGCGAGCTGCTGGCCGAGCCCATGTCGCTGGATGGCCAGCGCCTGCAAGTGACACCGAGTATCGGCGTTGCATTGATCCCCGACCATGGCGCCACCCCGGCCGACCTGCTCAAGCGCGCCGACATCGCCCTGTATCGGGCCAAGGATTCGGGCCGCAACACCACCCAACTGTTCCATACCACCATGCAAAAAGCCGCCAGCGAGCGTCTGCGCATGGAAAACGACTTGCGCATGGCCCTCGCGCGCGGAGAGCTGGCTCTGCACTTCCAGCCCCAGGTGGACGCCCGTGACAACCGCATCGTCGGCGCCGAGGTACTATTGCGCTGGCATCATCCACAACTGGGCCAGCAACCCCCGGCGCAGTTCATTCAAGTATTGGAAGAAAGTGGCTTGATCCTCGAAGTTGGCAGCTGGATTCTCGACGAAGCCTGCGATGCCTGCGCGCGCATGCTTGAAGATGGGCTGATCGATGCCGATAATTTCAGCCTGTGCGTAAACATCAGCCCGCGGCAATTTCGCCAGAACGACTTCGTCGAGCGGGTCCTGCGCAGCTTGGACGATTACCGGCTGCCACGGCAGATGCTAAAGCTGGAGATCACCGAAGGCATCGTCATTCAGAACCTGGAAGACACCATCAGCAAGATGCGCGAGCTCAAACGCTACGGGGTGAGTTTCGCCATGGACGACTTCGGCACCGGCTATTCTTCGCTGACCTACCTCAAGCGCTTGCCGGTGGACGCGCTGAAGATCGATCAGACCTTCGTCCGCGACGCACCGGTGGACCCTAACGATGCGGAGATCGTCCGCGCAATCGTCGCCATGGCGCGCAGCCTGGACCTGGCGGTGATCGCCGAAGGAGTGGAGCTGACCGAGCAATTGGAGTTTCTTGAACGCCTGGGTTGCCACCTGTATCAGGGTTACCTGCACAGTCGGCCGCTACCGCTGCCCGAGTTCAGGCAGATGCTGCTGGAGGCGCCGGCGGATTATTAAGCAACGCAAAAGGGCACCCGAAGGTGCCCTTTTGTTCATCCCACCGAACTTAGTTCAGCGCTGGATTTTCGCCATTGATCGGGATGCGCTTGGCCTTGGCTTCTTCCGGCACGATGCGCAGCAGGTCGATGCTGAGCAGGCCGTTGGCCAGGCCGGCGGATTTGACCTCGATATGGTCAGCCAGGCGGAAGGACAGCTTGAAGGCGCGCTGGGCGATGCCTTGATGCAGATAGGTCACTTCTGCAGCGCTGTTTTCGCGTTTGCCGCCGATGACGGTCAGGACACCTTTTTCGACCTGGAGGTCGAGGTCCTGCTCCTGGAATCCGGCTGCGGCAACCACGATGCGGTAGTGGTCATCGCCATGTTTTTCGACGTTGTACGGAGGGTAGCTGCTACCCGCCTCGTTACGTGCCGCAGACTCGAAGAGGTCGTTGAAACGGTCGAAGCCTACGGAATGGCGGAACAGTGGGGCGAGAGAGAAAGCGCTGGTCATGGTCATGAACTCCTGAAATTCAGCAAGTAAGTCACTACGCGACCCGACTTCGGCATCGCGTACTGAATAGATAGGGTTCAGGAGAGCGCTTTCAAGGGTGGCAAGCAAAAAATTTGCGACAACAGTAACGGCCCTTTCGCGGGCAAGCCCGCTCCCACAATGACCGCATCGCCCGCTGACATACGCACAACCTGTGGAAGCGGGCTTGCCCGCGAATGGGCCATTTCAGGCAACAGATTCTTCGAATTCTTGCACTTCTATCCCAAGCAACTGGCTGATCCGCTGGCAACTCTCTTCGCGCCGCAACTCGGCAAACAGCACCACCGCTTCCGGATAGCTACGCGTCAGCATCGCCAGCCACTGCTTCATCCGCCCTGGCGCATAACGCGGTGACAGCTTGGCCTGGGCCTGGCGCCAGAATTCACGCAGCAGCGGCAACAGCGCCTCCCAGCTCATCGGCTGGTAGTCCCGCCCGTCACGCGCGGCGGCGATCTGCAAGGCCAGATCAGGCCGTGACACCAGGCCGCGCCCTAGCATGATGTCTTCCGCGCCGCTGACTTCCCGGCAACGCCGCCAATCGTCCACGGTCCAGATCTCGCCATTGGCGAACACCGGGACCTTGACCACATCCTGCACCCGCGCCACCCACTCCCAGTGCGCCGGCGGCTTGTAACCCTCGACCTTGGTGCGCGCATGCACCACCAGGTGCGCCGACCCACCCTCGGCCAGGGCCGTGGCGCAATCCAGCGCACCATCAGGGCTGTCAAAGCCCAGGCGCATCTTCGAGGTGACCGGGATGTGCGCCGGCACGGCGCGGCGCACCTCACGCACGATGGCATGCAGTAGCTCCGGCTCCTTGAGCAGTACCGCGCCACCCCGGGATTTGTTCACGGTCTTGGCTGGGCAGCCGAAATTCAGGTCGATCACCGGTGCACCCAACTCGCAGGCCAACGCCGCGTTTTCGGCCAGGCAGACCGGGTCGGACCCCAGCAACTGCACGCGCATGGGCACGCCGGCAGCCGTGCGCGCGCCCTGACGCAGTTCAGGCGCGAGCTTGTCGAAGGAGGAAGCCGGCAGCAGGCGGTCACACACGCGGATGAACTCGGTGACGCACCAATCGATGCCGCCCACGCGGGTCAGGACGTCGCGCAGGATGTTGTCGACCAGCCCCTCCATCGGGGCCAGGGCAATTTGCATGTTGCGGTCTCGGCGAGAAAAGGCGGCAGTCTAACAAAAAACGCCGGCAGTTCAGGCGCCGATCAGCGCCGGGCCGTAACCGTCGACGAATTCCGCCGGCATGCGCTTGGGTTTGCCGCTGGAGAGCTCGATGCAGGCGAAGGTGGTCTGCGCACGCAGCAGGGTCACGCCGTCACGCGGGCGCTTGAGCTGGAAGCGTCGGGTCATGCGCAGGCGCTGATCCCAATTGATGATCCAGGTCGCCAGCTGCAGCTCGTCTTCCTCGTAGGCAGCGGCAAGGTAATCGATTTCGTGGCGGACCACTGCCATGGCCCGGTCCAGGCGCCGGTATTCGGCCAGATCCAGGCCCAGGCGCTGGGAGTGGCGCCAGGCGCAACGCTCCAGCCAGGTGACGTAGACCGCGTTGTTGGCGTGGCCGAGGCCGTCGATGTCCTCGCTGCCGACGCGCAGGTCGATGATGAATGGCGTTGCCAGGTCCCAGCTCATGCCCGCTCCCAATGTCAGTGAACGGGCAGAGTGTATCGGATGTTCAGGCGCTTTGCCGCGCGGGTGCGCTGGCACGTTCAAGCAATTCGAGCACCGCCTCGCTTACGCGCGGGTCGGCCAGCACGCGCTGGTGGCCACCTACCTCCAGCCGCAGCAGACGGCTGTCGAACCAGGCTTTGTGGATAACCTCGGCCTCGCCAACAGGGACCAGCGTGTCATCGGCGGCATGCACGACCAATCCTGGCAGCTCCAGCTGATAACCACTGACATCGAGGCGATTGATCTGCATGCCGACGTCCCGCTCGACTTGGCGAATGAACGCCGCCCTGGCGCGTGCCGGCAGGCCAAGGTGGCGAGCGAAACCACGCAACACACCGAGCAACTGGGCCGGCGCAGCGATGCTCACTGCGGCGTCGGCACGTAGCCCCATCTGCAAGGCCAGCATCACACTGGCACCGCCCATGGAATGGCCGATCACCGCACGCAGCGGTGGCAGCTCAGCGGCCGCCTCCAGCAGCGCCCGGGCAAACAACACGACATTCGCTTGCTCCCCCGGCGAACGACCATGGCCAGGCCCCTCCAGCGAGACCACGGTATGCCCGCCCTTTACCAGGGTTTCGATCAACGCGGCAAATTGGGTCGGCCTCCCTTCCCAACCGTGCATCAACAGCACCGTTGGGCCTTGCCCCCAGCGCAAGGCAGACAGCCCAAAGCGCAGGGTAACGCGCTCTGCGCTGGCCAACAGGGGCAGCTCCCATTCCCTTGGCGGCAGGTTGCGCGGCGTCATGAACGCCCGGCGCATCTTGCCGGCGACGTGCTCGGGGGCCAGGTGGCCGAGGGTGCCATTGACACCACGAATCCAGCTGAGTGTAGTCATCGCCTTGCTCCAGGTTTCAGACGACCGCCGATTTGGCGGCACGCAGGATACGGTCGGACATCTCGCCGGTGCCCAGGGCACGGGCCAGCGCCAGACCACCAATCATCAGGGCCAGGTCGGCCAGGGCCTTGTCGGCATCTTCTGGGCGATCGACCATCGCCGCAGTCATCAGCTCGATATGCTCGGCCAGCACCTCGCGAAACTCCTCCGGCAGGCGCTGCATCTCGCCAATCGAGTTGGGCAGCGGGCAGGCGTGCACCTCGGCGTCACGGTGCTTGCGCGACAGGTAGAAGGCGCTCACCAGCGCTCGCCGCCCTGCCCCGTCCAGGCTCGGGTCCACCTGAGACAGCAGCGCCCGGCGCTCGCTGAGCAATTGGCGGAACGCCTCGAGCATGAGTTCGTCCTTGCTGTCGAAGTGGGCGTAGAAGCCCCCGACAGTCAGGCCGGCAGCGCCCATGACCTGACTGACACTCGGTTCAGCCGGTCCGTGCTGGATCAAGGCGCTACGGGCAGCTTCGAGAATGCGCTCGCGCGTCCTGGTCTTCTTGTCGCTCATGAACGTGCACCGGGCAAAATATGATGATCGAAATATTATTCTCATCATATTTTTTAGCAAGCAGAATTTGCCGCCGCTCATCGACGCCGCAACTTTGGGGAAGGGAGAAAAACAAAAGGCCCATTCAATAAGCGAATGAGCCTTTAAAGTCCCGCAAAACGCGGGTAAACGTGGCGTCCCCTAGGGGACTCGAACCCCTGTTACCGCCGTGAAAGGGCGGTGTCCTAGGCCACTAGACGAAGGGGACGTAACCTTCGCGAAGATTCGCTATTGCGAACCCTGGCTAAATTGGTGGAGCTAAGCGGGATCGAACCGCTGACCTCCTGCATGCCATGCAGGCGCTCTCCCAGCTGAGCTATAGCCCCGAAAACAAAAGGCTCATCCAATAGGCGAATGAGCCTCTTTAAGCCCCGCAAAGCGCGGGTAAACGTGGCGTCCCCTAGGGGACTCGAACCCCTGTTACCGCCGTGAAAGGGCGGTGTCCTAGGCCACTAGACGAAGGGGACGTAACCTTCGCGAAGATTCGCTAATGCGAACCCTGGCTAAATTGGTGGAGCTAAGCGGGATCGAACCGCTGACCTCCTGCATGCCATGCAGGCGCTCTCCCAGCTGAGCTATAGCCCCGGATTTCTAGCCTCGCGGCCCAGCGACATAATGAAACATCGCTTGTGTAAAACTGGCGTCCCCTAGGGGACTCGAACCCCTGTTACCGCCGTGAAAGGGCGGTGTCCTAGGCCACTAGACGAAGGGGACGAACCTTCTTACCTTCAAGACCCGGTTGCTGGACCCGGTCTTGCTTACCAGCCTTGGCTGTTAAGCGGAATTTGGTGGAGCTAAGCGGGATCGAACCGCTGACCTCCTGCATGCCATGCAGGCGCTCTCCCAGCTGAGCTATAGCCCCACAATGTCGCTTTGAACCGAACCACCGGCTGGGTGCCTGGCGCTTCGTTTTCGTTCATCGCTGTGGACGGGGCGCATATTAAGATCGGATTTCAGGGCTGTCAAACGAAATTTTGAAAATATTCAAAAGTTTTTTCACAGATAACAATCACTTACCGCCCTGCCCCAATGATTCTCAGCTTTTACCGTGCAGGAGCAGGCATGCCCGCCCCTGCAAGATAACCCATAAAGCTGTCAGGCAATGTTCGCCAGCAGCTTTTCCCACTCTTTGTTTTCTTTCTTCGACACGCCACCCAGCAGGTCCAGAGCCTGGCGCAGGCGGTAGCGGGTCAGGTCCGGGCCAAGGATTTCCATGGCGTCGAGCACCGATACCGAGCTGGCCTGGCCAGTGACGGCGGCGAACATCAGCGGCATGGCATCACGCAGTTTCAGTTCAAGCGCTTCTACCACGGCCTGGATGCAACCGGTGATACGCTCTTTTTCCCACTGGCGCAGGCTTTCCAGCTTCCACAGGATCAGCTGGATGACCTGGCGCACCTGATCGGCGGACAGCTTCTTGCTTTCGAACAGCTTGGCGTCGAGCTTCAGCGCGCCTTCGAAGAAGAATCCGCCCAGCGGGGCGACCTGGCTGAAGGTTTCGACCCGGCCCTGCACGTGCGGGGCGATCTTCATCATGTAGTCGCTGTTGAACGCCCACTTCTGCAAGCGCGCGGCGAATTCCTCGACCGGCAGCTCACGCAGCCATTGGCCGTTGAGCCAGGACAGCTTCTCGATGTCGAAGATCGGGCCACCCAGCGAGATACGCGACAGGTCGAAATGCTCGACCATTTCCGCCAGGGAGAACTTCTCGCGCTCGTCCGGCATCGACCAGCCCATTCGGCCGAGGTAGTTGAGCATCGCCTCGGGCATGAAGCCCATGCGCTCGTAGAAGGTCACCGAAGTGGGGTTCTTGCGCTTGGACAGCTTGGACTTGTCCGGGTTACGCAGCAGCGGCATGTAGCAAAGCTTGGGCTGCTCCCAGCCAAAGTATTCGTAAAGCTTGATCAGCTTCGGTGCGGACGGCAGCCACTCTTCGCCGCGTAGCACGTGGGTGATGCCCATCAGGTGGTCGTCGACCACGTTGGCCAGGAAGTACGTCGGCAGGCCGTCGTTCTTCATCAGCACCTGCATGTCCATGCGGTCCCACGGAATTTCGACGTCGCCACGGAGCATGTCCGGTACCACGCAGATGCCTTCGCTCGGCACCTTCATGCGGATCACGTGCGGCTCGCCGGCAGCCAGGCGGCGCTGCACTTCCTCATCGCTCAGCAACAGTGCACGGCCGTCATAGCGCGGGGTTTCGCCGCGGGCCATTTGCTCGGCGCGCATCTGCTCAAGCTCTTCGGCCGTGCAGAAGCAATAGAAGGCATGACCGGCATCGACCAGCTGCTTGGCGTACTGGGCGTAGATCTCGCCACGCTCGCTCTGCCGGTAAGGGCCGTGTGGGCCGCCGACATCCGGGCCTTCGTTCCATTCGATGCCGAGCCAGCGCAGGGCATCGAAGATCTGCTGCTCCGACTCGCGGGTCGAGCGCAACTGGTCGGTGTCTTCGATGCGCAGGATGAACTCACCGCCATGCTGCTTGGCAAAGCAGTAGTTGAACAGGGCGATGTAGGCGGTGCCGACATGGGGGTCGCCAGTGGGCGATGGCGCGATACGCGTGCGTACGGTGGTCATGGAGAGTCTCGAACGAAAGATGAAACAAAGGCGGGATGTTAGCAGGGAGCAGGCACCGGGCTCCAGCAATGGCGCGAACGTCACTTGTGGACGGGCGGTGTGTACCTGTTAAATTTGCTTACATTTCTGGAACGATAGTCCCCATGCCCGCTCAACTCAAACGCCGCCTGCTGATCTTCTTCACCCTGGTGGAGATCATCGCCCTCGCCTTCCTCGCCCACTGGTTCTTCAAGGGTCGCTTCTACGAGAGCACCGACAACGCCTACGTACAGGGCGAGATCACGCGCATTTCCAGCCAGCTTGGCGCACGGATCGACGAGGTGCCTGTGGAAGACAACCAGCATGTCAACAAGGGTGACCTGCTGGTGCGCTTGGAAGTCGCCGATTTCGAACTGGCCGTTGAACGTGCCCGTGCCGCCCTGGCCACCCGCGAGGCCGAACATGTGCAGGCAGAAAGCCGGCTGACCCAGCAGGGCAGCCTGATTGCCGCCGGTCAGGCCCAGGTCGCCGCCAACCAGGCCACGTTCGACCGCTCGCGCCTGGACCTGAACCGCGTGGAAAAACTGCGCAAGCCGGGCTTCGTGTCCGAACAGCAGGTCACCACCCTTTCAGCGGAAAGCCACGTCGCCGGCTCCCAGGTCGACAAGGCCCGTGCCGACCTGCAAAGCCAGCGCCAGCAGGTCAACGCCCTCAGCGCCGACCTCAAGCGCCTGGATGCGCAGATTGCCAACGCCCGCGCAGATCTGGCCCAGGCCGAGCTTAACCTGACCCGCTGCGAGATCCGCGCTCCAATCAGCGGCATCATCGGCCAGCGCAATGCCCGCAATGGCCAGGTGGTGCAGGCCGGCGCTTATCTGCTGTCGATCGTGCCCGACCAGGACATTTGGGTGCAAGCCAACTTCAAGGAAACCCAGATCGGCCACATGCAGCCCGGCCAGCGTGCCGAACTGCTGTTCGACAGCTACCCCGATACGCCGATCGAAGGCCGCGTCGACAGCCTGTTCGCCGCCTCCGGCGCACAGTTCAGCCTGCTGCCACCGGACAACGCCACCGGCAACTTCACCAAAGTGGTGCAGCGCATCCCGGTGAAGCTGACCTTCGCCACCGACAACCCGCTGCATGGCCGCATCCGCCCGGGCATGTCGGTGACCGCTACCGTTGATTTGCGCACAGAGGATGAAGGCCACGATGGCCGGTGATCAACTGCTGCGGCCAACTGCGGAACCTACCCGGCGCGACTGGATTGCGGTGATGAGCGTGATGCTCGGCGCCTTCATGGCGGTGCTGGACATCCAGATCACCAACTCTTCGCTCAAGGACATCCAAGGCGCGCTGTCGGCGACCCTGGAGGAAGGTTCGTGGATTTCCACTTCTTACCTGGTGGCGGAGATCATCATGATCCCGCTGACCGCCTGGTTGGTGCAGTTGCTGTCCGCCCGGCGCCTAGCGGTGTGGGTGTCGGCCGGGTTCCTGTTTTCGTCGCTGTTGTGCTCGATGGCCTGGAACCTGGAGAGCATGATCCTGTTCCGCGCACTGCAGGGCTTCACCGGCGGCGCGCTGATCCCGCTGGCCTTTACCCTGACCTTGATCAAGCTGCCCGAACACCACCGCGCCAAAGGCATGGCCATGTTCGCCATGACCGCCACCTTCGCCCCTTCCATCGGCCCGACCCTGGGCGGCTGGCTGACCGAGAACTGGGGCTGGGAGTACATCTTCTACATCAACATTCCCCCTGGCCTGGTGATGATCGCCGGCCTGATGTATGGACTTGAGAAGAAGGAAGCGCACTGGGAGCTGCTGAAAAGCACCGATTACGCTGGCATCGTTACGCTGGGCGTGGGCCTGGGTTGCCTGCAGGTGTTCCTTGAAGAAGGCCACCGCAAGGATTGGCTGGAATCGAACCTGATCGTCGCCCTCGGCAGCATTGCCCTGGTCAGCCTGATCACCTTTGTCATCCTGCAGTTTTCCAAACCACACCCGCTGATCAACCTGCGTATCCTCGGCAACCGCAATTTCGGCTTATCGAGCATCGCCAGCCTGGGCATGGGGGTCGGGCTGTATGGGTCGATCTACCTGCTGCCGCTGTACCTGGCGCAAATTCAGGGCTACAACGCCCTGCAAATCGGCGAAGTGATCATGTGGATGGGGGTGCCGCAGCTGTTCCTCATCCCGTTAGTGCCGCAGTTGATGAAGGTGGTGTCGCCGAAAGTACTGTGTGCGCTCGGTTTCTGCCTGTTCGGCGCCGCCAGCTTCGGTTCCGGCGTACTCAACCCCGACTTTGCAGGACCGCAGTTCAACCACATCCAGATCATCCGCGCCCTTGGCCAACCAATGATCATGGTGACCATTTCGTTGATCGCTACGGCCTATATTCAGCAGCAGGATGCCGGATCGGCGTCGAGCCTGTTCAATATTCTGCGGAACCTCGGAGGTGCCATTGGCATCGCCTTACTCGCCACCTTGCTCGATGCGCGAACCAAAGTGTATTTCGACTACCTGCGTGAGGCGGTGGTGCCGAGCAACCCGCAGGTGGCCGAGCGGCTGACGCAACTGGCGGAACGGTTGGGCACTGACAATGCGGCACTGGGCAAGTTGAGTGAGATTGTGCACCAGCAGGCGCTGATCATGGCTTACAACGATGCCTTCCATTTTGTAGGGATTGGGTTGGCGGTGAGCATGGTGGCGGTGCTACTGACTCGCAAACTGCCGGAGGGGCTCAAGGCTGGGGAGGCTCATTAATATTGGCGGTGCCTGTCCCGCCCTCTTCGCGGGCAAGCCCGCTCCCACAGGATTTCCACTGCCCTTGAGAACAGTGGTGAGCCTGTGGGAGCGGGCTTGCCCGCGAAGAGGCCAGGACAGGCAACCAAGAATCAACTGGTAATCAACCGCTCCCTAAGCTGAGTAATCTCATCCCGCAGCTGCGCCGCCGCTTCAAACTCCAGATCGCGCGCAAACTGCATCATTTTCTCTTCCAGCTGCTTGATGCGCTTGGTGATCTCACCCGGCGTGCGCAGTTCGGCCTCGTAGCGGGCGCTTTCCTCTGCGGCCTTGGCCATGCCCTTGCGCTTCTTACTGCGCGACCCGGGCACAGTGGCGCCTTCCAGAATGTCGGTAATGTCCTTGACCACGCCCTTGGGCACGATGCCATTGGCCTCGTTGAAGGCGATCTGCTTCTCTCGGCGGCGCTCGGTTTCGTCGATCGCCCGCTGCATCGAGCCGGTGATCTGGTCGGCATAGAGAATGGCCCGGCCATTGAGGTTACGCGCAGCGCGACCGATGGTCTGGATGAGCGAGCGCTCGGAACGAAGGAAACCTTCCTTGTCGGCATCGAGGATCGCCACCAGCGACACTTCAGGCATATCCAGCCCCTCACGCAGCAGGTTGATGCCCACTAGCACGTCGAAGGTACCCAGGCGCAGGTCTCGGATGATTTCCACCCGCTCCACCGTGTCGATATCCGAGTGCAAGTAGCGCACCCGCACATCATGGTCGGCCAGGTAATCGGAAAGGTCCTCGGCCATGCGCTTGGTCAGCGTGGTGGCCAGTACCCGCTCGCCCTGATCGACGCGCTTGCGAATCTCCGAGAGCAGATCGTCGACCTGGGTAAGCGCCGGACGTATTTCAACCTGAGGGTCGACCAGGCCGGTCGGGCGCACCACCTGCTCGACCACACGTCCGGCGTGCTCTGCTTCGTATGGCCCAGGGGTGGCGGAGACGAAGATGGTCTGCGGGCTGACCGACTCCCATTCATCGAAACGCATCGGCCGGTTGTCCAGGGCAGAGGGCATGCGAAAACCGTACTCGACCAGGGTTTCCTTGCGCGAGCGGTCGCCCTTGTACATCGCGCCGACCTGCGGAACGCTGACATGGGACTCGTCGATCACCAGCAGCGCATCGTCTGGCAGGTAGTCGTAGAGCGTGGGCGGCGGTGCACCGGCCGGGCGTCCGGACAAGTAGCGCGAGTAGTTTTCGATGCCGTTGCAGTAACCCAGTTCAAGGATCATCTCCAGATCGAACCGGGTGCGCTGCTCCAGGCGCTGGGCCTCCACCAGCTTGTTGGCCTTGTGCAGGTACTCCAAGCGGTCCTTGAGTTCTTCCTTGATGCCTTCCACGGCCCCCAGCAGGGTTTCCCGCGGGGTGACGTAGTGACTCTTGGGATAAAAGGTAAAGCGCGGCAATTTGCGGAAGACTTCGCCGGTCAGCGGGTCGAATGCAGCAATGTTCTCAACCTCATCGTCGAACAGCTCGATGCGGATGGCTTCCAGATCCGATTCGGCGGGGAATACATCGATCACATCACCACGCACGCGGAACGTGGCGCGGGCAAAGTCCATCTCGTTGCGGGTGTACTGCAGGTCGGCCAGGCGCCGCAGCAGCGCGCGCTGGTCGAGCTTGTCGCCACGGTCGACGTGCAGGACCATTTTCAAATAGGTCTCGGGGCTACCCAGACCATAGATGCACGACACGGTGGTGACGATGATCGCATCACGCCGCTCCAGCAGCGCCTTGGTCGCTGACAGGCGCATCTGTTCGATGTGGTCGTTGATCGAGGCATCCTTCTCGATGAAGGTATCCGACGACGGCACATAAGCTTCGGGCTGGTAGTAGTCGTAGTAGGAAACGAAATACTCCACCGCATTATTCGGGAAGAACGCCTTGAACTCGCCATACAGCTGCGCGGCCAAGGTCTTGTTCGGCGCCAGCACCAACGTGGGCCGCTGCACCTGCGCAATGACGTTGGCGATACTGAAGGTCTTGCCCGAACCGGTCACCCCGAGCAGGGTCTGGTGCGACAGGCCCGCCTCGATGCCCTCGACCATCTGGCGGATGGCCTCGGGCTGGTCGCCGGCCGGCTGGAAACGGGTGACGAGCTGGAACTCGGACATGTCGGACCTCGCGGTAACGCAGCAACTGTAAATTTAGCCAGTAGTCTATACCCAAATGCGCCTGCCTGGGACCGGATTCAAGGTCGAGGTGTGAGCGCCTATTGCGGTGGACACGGCAATTCGACCAATGGTCGAAAAATATTTGCGCAAATTGCCGGAAAAGCTGCGCCACACTGTCGCAGTGACCGTGCGGTATCACTATACTGACTCCCCGTTTGTGCACCGCTTCAGTGCATTCGGCTGGAGCGTGTACGCCCTATCACTCTCCATTCAGAGCCAAGGTAACAATGAGCCTGTTTTCCGCTGTCGAGCTGGCACCCCGCGACCCCATTCTGGGCCTCAACGAAGCTTTCAACGCCGATCCCCGTACCGACAAGGTCAACTTGGGCGTGGGCGTGTACTGCAATGAGGAAGGCCGCATCCCGCTGCTGCGCGCCGTGATCGAAGCCGAAACCCAGCGTGCCGCCCAGCATGCCTCGCGCGGCTACCTGCCGATCGACGGCATCGCCACCTACGACCTGGCCGTGCAAAAGCTGATCTTCGGCGCCGAGTCGCCACTGCTGGCCGCCGGCCGCGTGGTCACCGTGCAGGCCGTTGGCGGTACCGGTGCTCTGAAAATCGGCGCCGACTTCCTCAAGCGCTTGTCGCCCAACGCCGTAGTCGCCATCAGCGACCCGAGCTGGGAAAACCACCGCGCGTTGTTCGAAACCGCCGGCTTCCCGGTGCAGAACTACCGCTACTACGACGCGCCAAGCAACGACGTCAACCGTACCGGCATGCTCGAAGACCTTAACGCCTTGCCGTCCGGCTCGATCGTCGTGCTGCACGCTTGCTGCCACAACCCGACCGGCGTCGACCTCGGTCTGGACGACTGGAAAAACGTCCTGGAAGTAGTCAAGGCCAAGGGCCACGTGCCGTTCCTCGACATGGCCTACCAGGGCTTTGGTGATGGCATCGCCGAAGACGCCTTCGCCGTCCGCCTGTTCGCCGAGTCGGGCCTGGACTTCTTTGTCTCCAGCTCGTTCTCCAAGTCGTTCTCGCTGTACGGCGAGCGCGTCGGCGCCCTGTCGATCGTCACCGCCAACAAAGACGAAAGCACCCGTGTGCTGTCGCAGGTCAAGCGTGTGATCCGCACCACCTACTCCAACCCGCCGACTCACGGCGCGACCATCGTCGCCACCGTGCTCAACAGCGCCGAACTGCGCCAGATGTGGGAAGCCGAGCTGGGTGAAATGCGCCAACGCATCCACGGCATGCGTCAGCAAATGGTCAGCCTGCTGGCCGAATACGGCGCCAAGCGCGACTTCAGCTTCGTCGGCCGCCAGGCGGGCATGTTCTCCTACTCGGGCCTGACCGTCGAACAAGTGGCACGCCTGAAGAACGAGTTCGGCATCTATGCGCTGGACACCGGCCGTATCGCCGTCGCCGCGCTGAACCAGAGCAACATCCACGTGGTCACCAAGGCCATCGTCGAAGTTCTGTAACTGCTTGATTTAGCTGATTGAATTGCCAGGGGTGGGTTGACTTGCCCTTGGCAATCCGTAAAATGCACGCAGATTCCGCGATAGCTCAGTCGGTAGAGCAAATGACTGTTAATCATTGGGTCCCTGGTTCGAGTCCAGGTCGCGGAGCCAAATTCTGAAAAACCTCCAGATGCGCAAGCATTGGAGGTTTTTTTATTTCTAAGTTCTACTACTTTTGCAACGGTTCGGTCACTTCCTTACCCTCATCCACCAGGCTCCACACCAGCAACTTGGCAGGCTGAGTCTTGCTGGCGTTGCGCGACACACTGTGCACGGTGCCCGGCGCTTCGTACCAGTACTCACCGGCGGTGTAAGTCTTTTCCTGTTCGTCGTTGAGCTTCGAGACCACCGCACCTTCAAGCACGTATGCCATCACGGCACCAGGGTGCTGGTGAGCGGGCGAAGCTTCACCGGGCGCATAGCTGACGGTGAGCATGACGGCTTTCTTGCCGGGGGCGTTGCTAGGTTGCTGCTCTTGCAGGACTTTGACCTGGTCAGCCACATCGCCGTGCGCCCAGGCGCTGGGCTGTCCCGTGAGCAGGCCAACACTGATGAGCAGGGCGAGGGAAAGAATCGAGGGTTTCATTGGGGGTCTCCTGATTGGCATCTGCCAGCAGGTTAGGCTCATGGACTCCCGTGACAAACGGCCAATTCAGGGAAAAAACAGGGAGCCGCTTGGCCAACTCGCGATTTCAGCTGCTACGCCCGATGGGATAGAACACGCCATGACTCCAGACGCCTAGCCATTCGTCGCCGTCGATCTCACGCGGCACTGCCAGGTCGACCAACTGGTAAAACACATTTCGATGGATCAACGCCTCCAGATTGCTGCGCATCAGCACATAAGGCGACGGCTCCTGGGTGACCGGGTCGATCTCCACACGCAGAGGATTCGCCGGGCACGCCTCGACCTGATCCTCGACATTGCTGGTAAAGGTCAACACCTGCTGCTCGCCACTGCCCCGCACATCCATGGCCACGGCAACGAACGGCGCATCGTCGACGCGAATACCCACCTTTTCCACCGGCGTGATCAGGAAGTAGTCATCGCCATCGCGGCGAATGATCGTGGAGAACAGCCGCACCATCGGTTTGCGCCCGATTGGTGTACCCAGGTAATACCAGGTGCCGTCACGGGCGATGCGCATGTCGATGTCACCGCAGAATTCCGGATTCCACAGATGCACCGGTGGCAGGCCCTTGTGCTTGGGGATCTGTGCCAGTAGATCGTTGGCCTTGCCGGAATCCGTCATCACCCTGCCCTCACTCACTCATGCCGAGAAGGCTACGAGCGTACTCGCGCATCGGTGCCGCGAGCAAATCTTGAGGCGTATTGTCGTGGAACGTCAACAAACCGCCACGGCTCTTGATGCGTGCGCTATCGATCAGGTAACGGGTATTGGTTTCAATCAGCATCATCTGCACCACACCGGTATCCCAACCCAGGCGGTCGACCGCCTGCTCGTCATACCATTCATCGCCATTGGAGATGCGGTCATCGGTGCGCGCGAAGCGGGTGTACAGCACATAGTCGGCGCCGACAGCACGGGCCTCGGCAATGGCTTCTTCCAAGCCCAGCGGGCCTTGGGCTCGGCGCACCAGCGGAAAATACTCGACGAAGCTCTTGAAGGCTTCCTCGGCCACCACGTTCTGTTTCGGCACGGGCCCTTTGCTCGGCGGCATGAATGCGCCCTGGCCGATGAAGATGAACGAATCGGGTTGCAGGCGGATCGACAGCGTGCGGCGAGTATCGCTGTGATCCAGCAGGCCGGCATCGCTCATGTGGTAACGGACGCCCTCGCCCATATCGCTGACATTCATGCAGCCGCCCAGCGCCAACAGCGCCAGCGGCAAGACCAGGCTACGCATCTTCCCTCCAGTGGCCGGTGACGAAAAACCGGCGAATAGCCGGCCAATGCAGCTTTTGCGCCAGATCAGCCGCCGATCACCTTCATCACCATCACATCGCCGGAAAACGCCAGCTCCTGCTTGTCGGCCAAGGCCTTGACCAACAATCGCTGCAATGCGGGAAGCGCCTGGTGGCGGGGCTGTTCGAGCAGGTCGCCGACAAAGTGACGGTTGCTCGACGACAGGCAGCCATGCAGCCAGCCGGTGGAGGACAAGCGCAACCGCGAGCAGGTACGGCAGAACGGCACACTTTCGTTGGCGATCACGCCAAAATGGCCCCTGCCCGGAATCTGGTAACGCAGCGCAGTGGCATCCAGCGGCGCATCGACCTGCTGGTAATCATGCTCACGGCCGATCAAGTCCAGCAGCTGATCAAGCCCTACAAACTGCTGCAGGAACGCATTGGTGTCGCGGGCCAGATGGCCCATGCGCATCAATTCGATGAAACGCAGCTCAAACCCTTGCGCCAGGCAATAGTCGAGCATGGGCACCACCTGATCGAGGTTTTCCCCGCGCATGGGCACCATGTTCACCTTGATCTGCATGCCCATGGCACTCGCCTGCTGCATGCCGGAAAGCACGCTGGCCAAGTCACCCCCCCGGGCGATGCGCCGGAACGCCAGGGGGTCGAGGGTATCGAGAGAAACGTTCAGGCGACGGATACCGGCAGCCTGCAACTGCGGCAGCTTGCGCGAGAGCAACTGGCCATTGGTGGTAAGGGAGATGTCCTGCAGGTCGAGCCTGGCTACCGCTGTCAGGAACGCATCAAGCCTGGGGCTGACCAAGGGCTCGCCACCGGTAATGCGCAGGCGCTCAATGCCGGCGGCCTCGATCAGGTAGGCCACACCACGTGCCAGCACCTCTGCCGACAGTTCATCCTGGGCCGCCACCAGCCGCTTGCCATTGGGCACACAATAGCTACAGGCATAGTTACAGGCAGCCGTCAGGCTGACGCGCAGGTTGCGAAAACGCCTGCCTTGACGATCGACGATCATGAATGACTCCGGCATGGATGAATCGGGGCTGGCGAAACCTGACTCAAAATTCAGGTTTTTGCAAGCCCTGGCTTCATGCCGGTTTCAGCTGAAAACGGTGAGACGCTTCAGTTCGCGGGTTCCGGGTCGCGCTTGCGCTTGTTGCCCATGCGCACGCCGATGTCCATGAGGAATTGGAAGAAACCTTCCTGGTCCTCCAGCACATTGCTCCAGAACGGCGAGTGGTACAGCGCCACGGCGCCGTGAACCAGCGCCCAGGCGGCGCAGTAGTGGAAGTACGGCGGCACGTCTTCGAGTTTGCCTTCGCTGATTCGCCCCTTGATCAGCTGGGTCAGCCGATCGAAGTTGGAGGCACGAATGCTGTGCAGCTCCTCGACCAGTTCCGGCACCTGATTGCCCTTGACCACCTTTTCTTCCAGGCGGTCAAACAGCCGGTAACGCTGCGGGTCGCGCATGCGGAACTCGAAATAGGCGCGCGACAGCGCCTCCTTGTCGCGGTCGACATCGGCCGAATGCAACAGCGCGTTCAAGTCGCGCTCGTAATCGAGCATCAGGCGCAGGTAGATCTCCGCCTTGGACTTGAAGTGCTTGTAGATCGTACCTTTGCCGATACCTACCGCGTCGGCGATCATCTCGACGGTGACGCTATCTTCACCCTGTTCGAGAAACAGCTTGAGCGCAGTATCGAGGATTTCCTGTTCGCGACGGCGAAACTCACGGACCTTACGAGGTTCTTTCTGCATGGGAAGGACTGGATGACATTGAAGCGGTTTATTATGCCTAACTTGCAGCAAATTGCACGGATCATCCAACCATGTCTGTGTTTCACGATGAGTTCCAGCAGGCGCAGGGGCTGTACAGATGCATTGAGGAAGGAAGTGACAGCAGGCGTATTCCAAATCTGTTTAAAAAACGACCAATAGGCACTGGCACTGCGCCAAACCTGACCAATACTTGAAGTGTTGGCGCGGCGCATCCCCCCCAAGTGGCGCGCCGATAAAGGTGCTCAGGGACCGCGTACCTTTGTTTTACTCCTAATGGTCTTAACCCGGATTCCTCCCCCAGAACCCGGGTTTTTTTTGCCTGCAGTTGTGCGCCAGGGTGTGCTCAGGCCACCCGTGCGAGCGGAAACAAGCGCTTGAAGTTGGCAGTGGTCTGCTCGGCCAACTGCGCATAACTCACGCCCCGCAATGACGCCACATATTCAGCCACCTCACGCACATACTGCGGAAGGTTAGGCTTGCCACGATAAGGGATCGGCGCCAGGTAAGGCGAATCAGTCTCCACCAGCAGCCGGTCGGCCGGCACTTGCCGCGCTACTTCGCGTAATGCGTCGGCATTGCGGAAGGTAACAATGCCGGACAGCGAGATGTAATAGCCCAGGTCCAGCGCCGCCTTGGCCATGTCCCAGTCCTCGGTAAAGCAGTGCAGAACGCCGGCCTGGGGCAGGTTGGCCTCGCGTAGCAGCGCCAAGGTGTCGGCCCTGGCCGCGCGGGTATGCACGATCACCGGCTTGCCGGTCTGGCGCGAAGCCTCCAGGTGCAGGCGGAACGAGGCCTGCTGCAGCTCGGCGGCTTCCGGCTCGTAGTGGTAATCCAACCCGGTTTCGCCAATCGCGACAACGTGCGGGTGCGCCAACTCACGCAACAGCCATTCCAGTGCCGGGGTTTCGCCCGGCGCCAGGTCAAGAGGGTGCACGCCCACCGAGCAGTCGACATCAGCGTACTGCTCGCTCAGTGCCTTCACTGCGCCAGCGTTCTCGGCGCTCACGCCAATGCACAGAAAGTGCCCGACGCCGCGCTCGCGCGCCGCCTGCAAGGCAGCATCAAGGGAACCCTGGTGGGCACTGAGGTCAAGACGATCGAGATGGCAATGGGAGTCTACGAGCATGGGATACGGCACACATGAAGAAATGGAAAATCAGCGGGAACCCGGTAGCTGCACCCAGTGGGCGAGCAAGGCTTCCAGCAGCAGGACACGGTTGAGGTTGGCCTTGCCCAGCACCCTCTGGCGCTGCTCGAGTATCCACGCCTGGACCTCGAGCACCTTGGCCTGCCGGCTCTTCTGCGCAAGGTATTGCACCACCTTGCGCATATCGGCCAAGCCTAGCCCTTCCTCATCCTGGGTCAATTGATAACGCAGGGTCAGGTGCGACCAGTCGCAGAACCAGTCGAACAGCAACAATAAAGGCACGCCGCTCCAGGCCTCGGCCAATTGACTGGGTGATTGCTGTTGCTTGAGCAACTTCTTCACTCCATCCGTGACCAGTGCTCGCTGCTCGCGCACGCCCTGGGCTTGCAGCTTCACCGCTAACAGCGGCGATCCGGCGGCCAGGGTCAGTAGCTCGTCACGCTCGGCCTCGTCGCAATCGACAAGCGCCGTGGCCAGCCAAGCCTGGCTCTGGGCCAGACTGGGCGGCGGACAGGTAACCTGCTGGCAGCGACTCTTGATGGTTGGCAGCAGGCGGCTGGACTGGTGGCTGACCAACAACAGCACGGTATCGCCGGAAGGCTCTTCCAGGCTTTTGAGCAGTGCGTTGGAAGCATTGACGTTCATCGCTTCGACCGGCTCGATCAGAATGACTTTACGCCCACCCAGCTGCGCCGTCTGCACCACGAAAGACACCAGCTCACGCACCTGGTCGACTTTGATCGGCTTGTCGGCTTCTTCTGGCTCCAGCACGAAATTGTCCGGGTGACTACCCGCCTTGAGCAGCAGGCAGGATTTGCACTGCCCGCAAGCATCCAGCCCCTGCGGCTGCTGGCACAGCAATCGAGCCATCAGGCGTTCGGCCAGGGCGCGCTTGCCGATACCCTGCGGCCCATGCAGCAGGTAGGCATGGGCATGCTGGGCACGCCCGGCCAACTGCTGCCACAGTGCTTGCTGCCAGGGGTACGCCTCAGCCACGGTAACGGTCCAGAATGCTCGGCAACAGCGCGTCGATGGCGCGCTGCACGGCTTCCAGCGGCTGTGCGGCATCAAGCAGGTCGTAGCGCTGGGGCTCGCGCTGGGCGCGCTGCAGATAGGCCTGGCGCACGGCCTCGAAGAAGGCTTGTCCTTCCTGTTCGAAACGGTCCAGGCGGCCACGCGCGGCTGCACGGGCCAAGCCGACTTCCACCGGCAGGTCGAACACCAGGGTCAGATCGGGGCGCAGGTCACCCTGAACGAATTGCTCAAGCGTGGCGATGCGCTCGACTGACAGGCCTCGGCCACCGCCCTGATAGGCATAGGTGGCATCCGTGAAGCGATCGCACAGCACCACGGCGCCACGTTCCAGCGCCGGACGGATCACCTGCGCCAGGTGCTGGGCGCGCGCGGCGAACACCAACAGCAACTCGGTGTCGGCCGCCATCGTTTCGTCGCTTGGCGCCAACAGCAATTCGCGGACCTTCTCGGCCAGCGGCGTGCCGCCAGGCTCGCGGGTCAGCACCACATCCAGCCCCTGCTCGCGCAGGCGTGCAGCCAGGTAGTCGCGGTTGGTGCTTTTGCCCGCGCCTTCGGGGCCTTCCAAGGTAATAAACAAGCCGCTCACAGGCAGTCCTTAATTTTGTTCGACAGGCGCCGGCGTTTCGGCCGGGGCAGGGTCGCTGGCAGGTGCCGGATCCTGAACGGAGGGCTCAGCCGGCGCTGGCGTGTCCTCGGCGGGCATGTCCTGCACATCCGGCTGCGCTTGCGGTGCCGGGCTGGACCGGTAGTCCGCGCGCCGCTTGAGCTGGAACTCGCGGACCGCCGAGTTGTGGTCGTCGAGGTCGTCGGAGAACACATGGCTGCCATCGCCACGGGCGACGAAGTACAGGCTGGTACCATCGGACGGGTTGAGCGCAGCGTGGATCGCCTCGCGCCCGACCATGGCAATCGGCGTCGGCGGCAGGCCGCTGATGGTGTAGGTGTTGTAAGGGGTCGGCTCACGCAGGTCGGCGCGGGTAATCCGACCGTTGTAGCGTTCGCCCATGCCATAGATGACCGTAGGGTCGGTCTGCAGCATCATGCCCAGGCGCAAGCGACGAACGAACACACCCGCGATCTGCCCGCGTTCCTGGGGGATGCCGGTCTCTTTCTCGACCAGCGAGGCCATGATCAGCGCCTGGTACGGGTCGCGATAAGGCAGGTCGGTGGTGCGCTCGGCCCATTCTTTGGCCAGCACTTCGTCCAGGCGCATGTAGGCCTGCTGCAGCAACTCCACATCACTCATGCCCCGCACGAAACGGTAGGTGTCCGGGAAGAAGCGGCCCTCTGGGAACACCCCGGTATGGCCTAGCTTGTCCATGACTTCCGAATCGGCCAGGCCGTCGAGGGTATGCTTGATTTTTTCGTGCTTGGCGATCGCCGAACGCACCTGGCGGAAGGTCCAGCCCTCGACCAGGGTCAGGTTGTACTGCACCACGTCAGCCCGGCGCCAGGCGTCGAACAGGTCTTCCACGGTCATGCCAGGGGTGAGGCGGTACTCACCGGTCTTCAGCGGCGTACCGGCCATATTGAAGCGCCAGTACAGGCGCAGCCAGAAAGCGTCATCGAGCAACCCCTCGCTCTGCATGCGATAGAACATGCGGTTGGGGTTGGTGCCATTGGGCACGTCGAGCAGGCGCTCCTGCGTCACACCCAAGGGCTGCTCCAGCACCGAGTTGACTTTCCAGGCCGACCAGCCCAATGCCAGGCCGGCCAGGATCAAACCCATTTCCAGCAGCAGCAGGAATTTGCGTCTCACGAATTCAGGTATCCAGTAGCGTACGGGCAACGGCCTGCAGTTTACGGGTGAGCGGGCCCGGCGACCAGTTCAGCGCGGCAAATGCCCGTACAGGCCAGACCCCGTAGACGCTGTTGCAGACGAATACTTCTTGCGCCTGCGCCAGTTCGTCGAACGGCAAGTCACGCACCTGCACCGAGACCTCCAGTGCCTGCGCCTGCTCCAGCAACGCGCCACGCATCACCCCGGCAACACCGCAGCGGCCGAGATCAGCGGTAAGCAGCACGCCGTCGCGCACCAGGAAAAGATTGCTGTACACGCCTTCTACCACCCTGCCCTGCCCGTCACACATCAGGCCTTCGGCATGTTCGCTGTCCTGCCATTCGGCACGGGCCAGCACTTGCTCCAGGCGGTTGAGGTGTTTGAGGCCGGCCAGCAGCGGTTGTTCCCCCAGCCGGGTCCGGCAGGGGAAAAGACGCACGCCGAGTTCGGCATGTTCAGCAGGATAGTTGGGCAGTGGGCTGCCCTGCAGGATGCGCCGCGGTGCGGCACCGACAACCGGAGCATAACCACGCTGGCTATCACCCCGAGTCAGGATCAGCTTGGCCACACCGTCACCCAGCTGGCTGGCATAACGCAGGATTTCATCGCGTACCAGCGCCAGGTCGACATCAATAGCCAGACGCTGACAGCCCAATGCCAAGCGCGCCAGGTGGCCATCCAGCAAGCTGGGCCGGCCACCGCGCACGGCGAGGGTCTCGAACAGACCATCGCCGTAGGCCAGGCCGCGGTTCTGCAGGTTGATCGCAGTCGCAGGCTGGCCGTCGATCCAGCTGTGCATCAACCGGCGAACCGGCGGAACACCAGCGAGCCGTTGGTGCCACCAAAGCCGAAGGAGTTGGACAGCACCACATCGATCGGCATGCTGCGCGCTTCATGGGGTACGAAGTCGAGGTCGCAACCTTCGTCCGGCTCGTCCAGATTGATGGTCGGCGGCGCCATCTGGCTATTGATCGCCAGCACGCTGAAGATCGCCTCTACCGCCCCGGCGGCGCCCAGCAGGTGACCGGTCATCGACTTGGTCGAGCTGACTGCCAGCTTGTAGGCATGCTCACCGAACACACGCTTGATCGCCGCGACTTCGGCGATGTCGCCGGCCGGGGTCGAGGTGCCGTGGGCGTTGATGTAGCTAACCGCCTCCGGCTGGATGCCGGCATCACGCAGGGCATTGGCCATGCAGCGAGCTGCGCCTTCACCGCTGTCAGGCGGCGACGTCATGTGGTAGGCGTCGCCGCTCATGCCGAAGCCGATCAACTCTGCGTAGATGGTCGCGCCGCGGGCTTGGGCATGTTCGAGTTCTTCAAGCACCAGCGCACCCGCGCCGTCAGACAGCACGAAGCCGTCACGGCCCTTGTCCCACGGACGGCTGGCACGGGTTGGCTCGTCATTGCGAGTCGACAGCGCGCGCGAAGCTCCGAAGCCACCCATGCCGAGGCCGCAGGCCGCCATTTCGGCGCCGCCGGCGATCATCACATCGGCTTCGCCATAAGCGATGTTGCGCGCAGCCATGCCGATACAGTGAGTGCCGGTGGTGCAGGCAGTGGCGATGGCGTAGTTCGGCCCCTGCAGACCCAGGTGAATCGACAAGAAGCCGGAGATCATGTTGATGATCGAGCCCGGTACGAAGAACGGCGAAATGCGCCGCGGACCTTGCTCATGCAGGGTACGGCTGGTTTCTTCGATGTTGGTCAGGCCGCCTATTCCCGAGCCCATGGCCACGCCGATGCGCTCACGGTTGGCGTCGGTGACTTCCAGGCCGGCATTACGCACCGCCTGAAACCCGGCCGCCAAGCCGTACTGAATGAACAGGTCGAGCTTGCGAGCTTCCTTGGCCGACAGGTACTGCTCGACCTCGAAGCCCTTCACCGAGCCGCCAAAACGGGTGGAGTAGGCAGTCAAGTCCGTGTGTTCGATCGGACCAATGCCACTGCGGCCAGCCAGAATGCTCTGCCAGGTGCTCGGTACATCGGTACCCAGTGGCGACAGCATACCCATACCAGTGACCACGACGCGTCTACGCGACACAGTACTCTCCTTTTCTAATAACCAGAGTCTCTTGCCATTGCATTCAAGCAAGGGAATGAAATGGCAACAAGCTCTCAAAGCCCATAGATCGACGCAGGGCCTTTGCAAAGAAAAAACCGCACGCCGGCAAAGGCAGTGCGGTTTTTCTCGTCAAGAAGCGACGACTACAGCGTCTTAGGCCTTGTGGCTGTTGACGTAGTCGATTGCAGCTTGGACAGTAGTGATTTTCTCGGCTTCTTCGTCAGGGATTTCGGTCTCGAATTCCTCTTCCAGAGCCATCACCAGCTCAACGGTGTCAAGCGAATCGGCACCCAGGTCATCGACGAAGGACTTCTCATTGGTCACTTCCTCTTCCTTGACGCCCAGTTGCTCGGCGACGATTTTCTTGACGCGTTCTTCGATGGTGCTCATACCTAGTTTTCACTCCTAATGGACATATGTCAGGCAGCTGGCCGGTGACCAAGTTTATAGGAAGACGTTCGCTTTTCAAGCGGAACGCACCTCCCAATTAGCCACCCTGCCCTCTGCCTGGAATCTGGTTGCAGCTTTATAACGGATTTTAGGCTCGGAGTATGACTCTTTTTTGAACCAATCCGTCACATTGAGTTGCGGTGTTACATGTACATCCCGCCATTCACCGGCACGGTGGCACCGGTGACATAGGCTGCGCCGTCGGATGCCAGGAAGGAAACCACCTTGGCGATTTCGTCGGCCTGGCCCAGGCGGCCCAGCGGAATCTGAGTTTGCAGGGCTTCGCGCTGCGCTTCTGGCAGCTCGCGGGTCATGTCGGTGTCGATGAAGCCTGGAGTCACAGAATTGACGGTGATACCGCGCGAACCTACTTCACGCGCCAGGGCGCGGCTGAAGCCTTCAAGGCCGGCCTTGGCGGCCGCGTAGTTGGCCTGGCCGGCGTTGCCCATGGCACCGACGACCGAGCCGATGCTGATGATACGACCCCAACGCGCCTTGGTCATGCCGCGCAGCACGCCCTTGGACAAACGGTAAAGGCTGTTCAAGTTGGTGTCGATCACGTCGAACCACTCGTCGTCCTTCATGCGCAGCATGAGGTTGTCACGGGTGATGCCGGCGTTGTTGACCAGGATGGTCGGCGCACCGAACTGCTCGCCAATGGCGCCCAGTACTGCTTCCACGGACTCGGCGCTGGTCACGTTCAGCTCCATGCCGGTGCCGGTGATGCCGTGCTCTTTCAACGTGGCGGCGATGCGCTCGGCGCCGGAGGCAGAGGTGGCGGTGCCGATCACGGTCGCGCCCTGGCGGCCCAGTTCGAGGGCGATGGCCTGGCCGATGCCACGGCTGGCGCCGGTAACCAGTGCAACTTTACCTTGCAGGCTCATGCAAGCTTCTCCAAATTCAGGCCAGCGCCGCACGGGTGGCGGCGACGGCGTCAGGGGTATTGAGGTTGTAGGTGGTCACGCCCTCGGCGCAACGCTTGTTCAGGCCAGCCAGGACCTTGCCCGGGCCGCATTCGACCAGGTTGACCGCGCCGTTGGCGGCGAGGGTCTGCACGCATTCGACCCAGCGTACCGGCTGGTGCAACTGTGCCAGCAAGTCATGCTTGAGCGCATCGAGGTCGGCAGCAACGGCAGCGGTCACGTTCTGCACCACTGGAATTTGCGGCGCCTTCCATTCGATGGCGTTGACGTTCTCGGCAAAACGCTCGGCGGCCGGCTTCATCAACGCGCAATGCGATGGCACGCTCACGGCCAGTGGCAGGGCGCGCTTTGCACCAGCCTCTTTGCACAACGCCATGGCACGGTCCACCGCAGCCTTGTTGCCAGCAATCACAACCTGGCCCGGCGAGTTGAAGTTCACCGCGCTGACCACTTCATCTTCGGCAGCCTTGCTGCAGATCTCGACCACGACGGCATCATCCAGACCGAGAATCGCGGCCATGGCACCATGGCCGGCCGGAACGGCTTCCTGCATCAGCTGACCGCGACGCTCGACCAGGCGAACGGCGTCTTTCAGCGACAGACTGCCCGCGGCAACCAGGGCGCTGTATTCACCCAGACTGTGACCGGCAACAAAGGCCGGCTGCGCACCGCCCTCCTCCAGCCACAGGCGCCACAGCGCGATGGAGGCCGCAAGGATCGCCGGCTGGGTCTTGTCGGTTTGATTGAGCTTCTCTTCCGGCCCATTCTGGACCAGATCCCACAGGTCGTAGCCCAGAGCCTCGGAAGCCTCCTTGAAGGTTTCGACGATTACCGGCTTCTCAGCGCCAAGTTCGGCGAGCATGCCCAGCGACTGGGAACCTTGACCGGGAAAGACGAATGCGAGGGATGCAGACATTGAACAAGCCCTTATGATCTTGTCGTCGGATAGGGTGCGCCAAGCCCGAGGCTAGACGCGGAATCTGAAAACTTGGATGGAAACGCAGACCAAGCGGTCACATTTAAGCACTTCATCGGCGAAATGCCTAAGGCAACAAATCTTCGAGGCGGCCATGCAGCCGCTGCGGGAGGTTTTCCTGGATCTCGATCAGCGCTCGCTGGATCGCGCTCTGGAAGCCCTGCACACCCGCCGAGCCATGGCTCTTGATGACAATACCCTGCAAGCCGAGGAAGCTCGCACCATTGTGCCGCGCCGGCGCCAGGTCGGCCTGCAGGCGCTTGAGCAACGGCATGGCCATGGCCCCAGCGGCACGGGCCAGCACACCGCCCTTGAACAGTTTCTCGATGCGCGCACCGATCATGGTTGCCAGGCCTTCGCTGGATTTGAGCAGGATGTTGCCAACAAAGCCGTCACATACCACCACGTCCGCTTCACCGCGGTACAGGCCATCACCTTCGACGAAGCCTACATAATTGAGACCGCGCGCGTTCTGCAGCAGCGTTGCAGCCAGCTTGACCTGTTGATTGCCCTTGATGTCTTCGGTGCCGATGTTCAACAGCGCCACGCGCGGGCGATGAATACCCAGGGCCTGCGCGGCCACTGACCCCATTACGGCGAACTGGTAGAGGTTTTCTGCACTGCAATCGACATTGGCACCCAAATCGAGCAGCTGGCAGTAGCCGGTCTGAGTCGGAATCGCCGCCACCATGGCAGGCCGATCGATGCCCGGCAGGGTTTTGAGCACGAAGCGCGACAGCGCCATCAGCGCTCCGGTATTGCCGGCACTGACGCAGGCCTGGGCCTTGCCATCACGCACCAGTTCAAGAGCAATGCGCATCGACGAATCCGGCTTGCCACGCAACGCCTGGGAGGGCCGCTCGTCCATACCGATCACCTCACTGGCAGCGACAATCTGCAGGCGCGCGCGATCCGCAGCCGCAAGGCCGCTGACAAGATCTTCCAGAAGGGAGGGTTGACCGACGAGGGTCAGGTGAAGCGAGGGTGTAGCCGAGAGGCAGGCAATGCTAGCCTGGACAATGCTGCGGGGACCGAAGTCCCCGCCCATTGCGTCGATCGCGATGATCTGAGCGGACAAGGATTACTCGTCAGCGCCCTTGTCGATCACTTTACGGCCACGGTATACGCCTTCTGGCGAAACGTGGTGGCGCAGGTGCATTTCGCCGGTGGTTTTTTCTACCGACAGCGCGTTTTCCGACAGGGCGTCGTGCGAACGGCGCATGTCACGGGCAGAGCGGGATTTTTTGTTCTGCTGAACAGCCATAATTGATTAACTCCTAAACGTTTGGGTCACGCTTTAACTGCGCCAAAACACTGAACGGGTTGGACCGCGATACCTCGTCCTTGCTCGAATCGGGCTCGTCTGCGCCCGCCGGCTGCTGGCATTCTTCCGGATGATGAGCAGGCACGATAGGCAAGGCGAGCAAAAGCTCCTCCTCGACCAAGGCCTGCAGATCCAAAGGATCTTCGCCCAGTTCCAGCACGTCATAGCCTTTCGGCAACGACTGGGTATTCGCACCCTCCTTCACCACAGCGTATGTACATTCGCTATGGATCGGCAGGGTGACCAGCTCAAGACAACGCTGGCAAACCATTTTGACTTCGACATCCAGCTCGGTGTGGATAACCACAGCGTGCTGCTCATCTCGTTCAAAATCGAACTTCGCCTGCACCGTACCGACATTGTCGGAAAGCGGGTCGCAGAGTCTTTCCAAATCAGCGAGTTGCAGCGAACCGTTAAGGGTTACGCCACGATCGGCTAATTTGCGCGGGTCAACGTGAGGTGGAATCGGGTCATTCAACATAGGCGCAGCATTCTAGGGATGCCCCCCGCCCCTGTCAAAGGAAATTAGGCGGCATCTCACATGTTAGAATTTGGTTCACTTGAACAGGAGTCTACCATGCTGCCCTTGTTACTGGCTTCCAGCTCTCCATACCGGCGCGAACTGCTCACTCGCCTGCGCCTGCCTTTCACCTGGGCAAGCCCCGACCTAGACGAGCAGCGCCTGGCTGAGGAGCCGGCCACCGAGCTGGTGCGGCGCCTGGCCAGACAAAAGGCCGAGGCACTGGCGAGCAGCCACCCGGGACACCTGATCATCGGCTCCGACCAGGTGGCCGTGCTCGGCGAACAGATCCTCGGCAAGCCCCACAGCTTCGAGCGCGCCTGCGAGCAATTACTGGAGGCGAGCGGGCAGCAGGTCACCTTCCTGACCGGGCTGGCGCTGCTCAATAGCGCCACCGGGCAATGCCAGGTCGATTGCGTGCCATTCACGGTGACGATGCGGGAGCTGGATCGGGAACGCGTGGAGCGCTACGTGACCGCCGAGCAGCCACTCGATTGCGCAGGCAGCTTCAAGGCCGAAGGGCTGGGGGTAAGCTTGCTCAAGAGCACCCACGGGTGCGATGCCACCAGCCTGATCGGGTTACCGCTGATTCGGCTGGTGGACATGCTGACGAAAGAAGGCGTTGAAATCCCCTGAACCCATCAGCGCAGAGCAGGCCCCTGGAACCCCATGTACAGTGCCAGCTTCTCAGCCACGCTGGCACCGATGCGCTTGGAGAAACGATCGAATGGCGAATCCTGAACGGTGAAGTCGACCAGCTCCTTCTCGCCAACGATCTCGCGCGCCACGTAGCTGGCGCTACCCAGGCCATCCACCAGCCCCAGCGCCTTGGCCTGCTCGCCCGACCACACCAGGCCACTGAACAGCTCAGGGTGCTCCTTGTCCTTCAGGCGGTCACCGCGCCCCTGCTTGACCATGGCGATGAACTGCTGATGCGTAGTGTTCAACACCCCCTGCCAGAACGCTCGCTCATCGGGTTTTTCCGGCGAGAACGGATCGAGGAAGGCCTTGTGCTCACCGGCAGTGTAGGTACGCCGCTCGACGCCCAGTTTCTCCATCGAGCCCACGAAGCCGTAGCCGGCAGCCGTCACACCAATGGAGCCGACCAAACTGGCCTTGTCGGCGTAGATTTCGTCCGCCGCACTGGCAATGTAGTAGGCGCCAGACGCCCCCAGATCAGCGATGACCGCGTACAGCTTGATATCCGGATATTCGGCGCGCAAACGGCGGATCTCGTCATAGACATAGCCCGCCTGCACCGGACTGCCGCCCGGGCTGTTGATGCGCATGACCACCGCCTTGGTCTTGGGATCCTTGAATGCTTCGCGCAGGCTCTTGACCAGGTTGTCGGCACTGGCGGCCTCCTGATCGGCGATCACCCCGCGCACCTCCACCAAGGCCGTATGGTTGGCGCTACGCGAAGCGGCCTTGTCCATGTCGGTAAACGGCAGGAACAAAGCAAGAATGCCGAACAGGTAGACGAAGGTCAGCAGCTTGAAGAAGATCCCCCAGCGCCTGGCTCGACGCTGCTCCTGTACACCCGCCAGCAGCGTCTTTTCGAGCAGGTTCCAGCTCTTGCGCTCGACGCGAACTTCCTCCTCGCGACCCTCACGGGCGAGGCGTTCCTCTGGCGTTTCATTACTGGGCGCTTTCCACTCGTCAACCATGCTCACCTACCTTGGAATTGCGAGGAACCGGCCAGCCACTCACGCAGCTGGGAAAAATGATTGATGCACACCTGCGGCCCGAATTCGGCCAGTGCCTGCAGCGACATGGCACCATAGCCCATCGCCACTGAATGCATGCCGGCATTACTGGCCATTTGCAGGTCGAATGCCGAATCTCCGACCATCAGCGCCCGGCCGGGTTCGGTGCCGCAATGCCTGAGGATCTCTTCGAGCATCAGCGGGTGCGGCTTGCCACGGGTTTCATCTGCGGCGCGGGTGATGTCGAAGAATTGCTCCCAGCCATTGGCCTTGAGCACTCGATCCAGGCCACGGCGCGCCTTGCCGGTCGCCACAGCCAGGCGATATCCCTGGGCACGAAAGCCATCCAGCGACTCGACCACGCCTTCGAACAAGGGCGAAGGCTGCTGATCCAGAGCTGTATAGATGTCGGCATAGTGTTGCCGGAAGCGCTCTACCTGCAACGCATCGAGATGAGGATAAAGCGTCGAGATGGCCTCGCCCAACGCCAGGCCGATGATCCCCTTGACGGCATCATCCGGGCTTGGCGCCTCGCCCGCCCGCTCGGCAGCGGCATTCATCGCGGCGACGATCCGGCCAATGGAATCGGCCAAGGTGCCATCCCAATCGAAAATCAGTAGCTCATAGTCACGACGCACTGAGTCGCTCCACGGTTTTGGCCCAGACTTCATCCACGGGTGCTTCAAGCTTCAGCTCGCCGCCATCGGGCAGCGGCACGGTCAGGGCGTAAGCATGCAGGAACAAACGCTTGCCACCCAGCTCACGAATCTCGCGACTGAAGTCTTCGTCACCGTACTTGCTGTCACCGGCAATCATGTGGCCAGCATGCAGCGTATGCACGCGAATCTGGTGGGTGCGACCGGTGATCGGACGCGCCTCGACGATGGTGGCGAATTCGCCGAAACGGCGCAGCACACGGAACAGGGTCAGCGCCTCCTTGCCCTCATCGTTCACTTCGACCATGCGCTCACCCGAGCGCAGGTTACTTTTGAGCAGCGGCGCGTTGACTTGCTTCTTCGAGGTCGGCCAGTGGCCGCGCACCAGCGCCATGTAGCGCTTGTCGACGCCATCGCCGCGCAACGCGGCATGCAGATGGCGCAGCATGCTGCGCTTCTTGGCGATCATCAGCAGGCCCGAGGTGTCGCGGTCCAGGCGGTGCACCAGCTCAAGCTCCTTAGCGTCCGGGCGCAGTTGACGCAGCGCCTCGATCACACCAAAACTCAGGCCACTGCCGCCGTGCACGGCGATACCAGAAGGTTTGTTCATCACGATCAGTGCCTTGTCTTCATAGACAATGGCAGCTTCCAGGCGCTGCAGCAGCCCCTGGGCTACCGGTGCCGGCTCGTCGCGCTCGGGTAGGCGCACAGGCGGCACGCGCACGATGTCGCCGGCCTGAATCTTGTAATCAGGCTTGACGCGGCCTTTGTTCACCCGCACCTCGCCTTTGCGCAGGATGCGATACACCAGGGTCTTGGGCACGCCCTTGAGCGCCGTGATGAGAAAATTGTCGATGCGTTGGCCGGCAAGCTCCGGCGCGACTTCGATCAGCTGAACGCCGGAAGTCGGAGGGGTATTGGTCGTCATGGCGGGATCATAACAATTTTTTATGGAATTGAAGCACTTAATCATTACTGCTATAGTCGCGAACGCCGCCATAAGCGGCAGGCCAGCGGCACCAGGCCATTGGCCGGTCCCTGACCAACGCAATTCTCCAGGACGCGAGGCCGTCCTACGGGGTTTTCGCCAGTTTACCGAATTGCCTGGAATCGCCACCAGCGCTGTGTAGAGAAGACCGAAAAAAAACGACAAGTGCGGTGTTTCACCTGCTTACCCGCTTCTTTTCGCCGTACCTCTGCCCGCCCGTCGCTTCCACGCAACGCACGGCGAATGCTTCGGAAATTCCTGCCTTGGACATGAATGGCGTCAGTTCTTGAACCGGAACTGGCGAAAAATGCAACCCGTTGCGGATTCAGCGCGCGGCAGCACCCGAATTATCAGGGATACGTGCAGGGTGGAGATGCACAGCCCTCGGTCCGTGTAGCAGATGCCATCGAGCGTCCACGGCCGACGGTTGATTCCTCCTCCTGACTGAGTGCACGAGGCCCACTTGGTTGATTCGGATTCCAATTCGAAACCACCGGGGCCTGGTTGGCACCGCAGCAAACAGGACGCGTCGTCGCGACAACGGCAGGCTGGGCAACCGGCTGGTGCCGAACGTTCTTCGACACGGGGGTGGCCCTGCCACCCTTTGCGCACCTTGGCACCGACCATGAGAAGTCGTGTGTGCCGAACGCCGTTTCCGGCAGCCCGGAAACCGACGGTACAACATGAAAAGAATGCTGATTAACGCAACTCAGCCCGAAGAGTTGCGTGTAGCCCTGGTGGACGGCCAACGTCTCTACGACCTGGACATCGAGTCCGGCGCGCGCGAGCAGAAAAAGGCCAACATCTACAAAGGCAAGATCACCCGGATCGAGCCCAGCCTCGAAGCCGCCTTCGTCGACTTCGGCTCTGAACGTCACGGCTTCCTGCCGCTGAAAGAAATCTCCCGCGAATACTTCAAAAAAGCCCCTGAAGGCCGGGTCAACATCAAGGAAGTCCTGAGCGAAGGCCAGGAAGTCATCGTCCAGGTCGAGAAGGAAGAGCGCGGCAACAAAGGCGCCGCCCTGACCACCTTCATCAGCCTGGCTGGCCGCTACCTGGTGCTGATGCCGAACAACCCGCGTGCCGGTGGCATCTCCCGCCGCATCGAAGGCGAAGAGCGCAACGAGTTGCGCGAAGCCCTCAACGGCTTGACCGTACCGGGCGACATGGGCCTGATCGTGCGCACTGCCGGCCTTGGCCGCAGCAGCGAAGAAATGCAGTGGGACCTCGACTACCTGCTGCAGCTGTGGACCGCGATCAAGGAAGCGTCCCTGGACCGCGCCGCGCCGTTCCTGATCTACCAGGAAAGCAACGTCATCATCCGCGCCATCCGCGACTACCTGCGCCAGGACATCGGCGAAGTATTGATCGACAGCATCGACGCCCAGGAAGAAGCCCTGACCTTCATCCGCCAGGTAATGCCGCAGTACGCCAGCAAGGTCAAGCTGTACGAAGACAGCGTGCCGCTGTTCAACCGCTTCCAGATCGAAAGCCAGATCGAGACCGCCTTCCAGCGCGTCGTCGACCTGCCGTCCGGCGGCTCGATCGTGATCGACCCGACCGAAGCACTGGTCTCCATCGACATCAACTCGGCGCGCGCCACCAAGGGCAGCGACATCGAGGAAACCGCGCTGCAGACCAACCTGGAAGCGGCCGAAGAAATTGCCCGCCAACTGCGCCTGCGTGACATCGGCGGCCTGATCGTCATCGACTTCATCGACATGACCCCGGCCAAGAACCAGCGCGCCGTCGAAGAGCGCGTGCGCGAGTGCCTGGAGGCTGACCGCGCCCGCGTCCAGGTTGGCCGCATCTCGCGCTTCGGCCTGCTGGAGATGTCCCGCCAGCGCCTGCGCCCGTCGCTTGGCGAAAGCAGCGGTATCGTCTGCCCACGCTGCTCGGGCACCGGCATCATCCGTGACGTCGAGTCGCTGTCGCTGGCCATCCTGCGCCTGATCGAAGAAGAAGCCCTGAAGGACCGCACTGCCGAGGTTCGCGCCCAAGTGCCGATCCCAGTGGCCGCCTTCCTGCTCAACGAGAAGCGCAACTCGATCACCAAGATCGAACTGCGCACCCGTGCGCGCATCATCATCCTGCCGAACGATCACCTGGAAACCCCGCACTTCGAAGTCCAGCGCCTGCGCGACGACAATCCGGAAGTGCTGAACAACCAGTCCAGCTACGAGATCGCCGCCAGCGAAACCGAAGAAGCGCCGCAGCCGACTGCTACTCGCACCCTGGTTCGCCAGGAAGCCGCGGTCAAGACCGCTCCGGCCCGCGCCAATGCCCCAGTGCCGAGCGCGACCGAAGAGCAACAGCCCGCCGCCCCTGCAGCGCCAGCGCCAGCGCCAAGCGTGCCGGAGCCAAGCCTGTTCAAGGGCCTGGTGAAGTCGCTGGTCAGCCTGTTCGCCGGCAAGGAAGAACCGGCCGCCGCACCTGTAGTCGCTGCCGAGAAACCAGCCGCCGAGCGCACTCAGCGCAATGAAGAGCGCCGTAACGGTCGCCAGCAGAGCCGCAACCGCAACGGTCGCCGCGACGAAGAGCGCAAGCCTCGCGAAGAACGTGCCGAGCGTGCTCCACGTGAAGAGCGTGCACCGCGTGAAGAACGCCAACCACGTGAAGAGCGTGCACCGCGCGAAGAACGTGCTCCTCGTGAAGAGCGTGCACCGCGTGAAGAACGCGCACCGCGCCAGCCACGTGAAGACCGTCGCGGCAACCGGGAAGAGCGCGTGCGCGAACTGCGCGAGCCTCTGGACGCTGCGCCTGTTGCCCGTGAAGAACGCGCTCCACGTGAAGAACGTGCACCGCGCGAAGAACGTGCACCGCGTGAAGAACGTGCACCGCGTGAAGAACGTGCCCCACGTGAGGAGCGCGCTCCTCGCGAAGAGCGTGCCCCACGTGAAGAACGCGCCCCACGAGAAGAACGCCAACCACGCCCACCACGTGAAGAGCGCCAACCACGTGACAGCGAAGAGGCCATCGAGAAGGCTGCCGAGCTCGCCGAAGAGCAACTGCCGAACGAAGAGCTGCTGCAGGACGAGCAGGAAGGTTCCGATGACGAACGTCCACGCCGCCGCTCCCGTGGCCAGCGCCGCCGCAGCAACCGTCGTGAACGCCAGCGCAACGCCAATGGCGACCTGATCGACGGCAGCGACGATGAAGGCAACGACGAGCAGCCGCAACAGCACCAAGCCACCGCGCTGGGGGCAGAGCTGGCTGCCGGTCTGGCCGTCACCGCTGCAGTTGCCAGCAGCAACATCAGTGCCGGCGCCGAAGCCGAAGCCAACCAGCAGGCCGAACGCGCCAGCACTGAAGTGGCTGCGACTGACAACAGCGAAGCCGCCGAACCGGTTGAAGTGGCAGCCCAGGAGCAAGTCGCCATCGCGCCGGTAGTTGAGCAGCCGGTCAGCGAGCCGGTCGTCGTGATCGAAGCCAGCGCCGAGCCTGTGGTTGAAGTCGCGCCGCAGCCAGTTGCCGAAGAGGTCCCAGCGGCCGAACCGGTCGTGGTTGCTGAAGCGCCTGCCCATACCCCGGTCGAAGCACCTGCCTTCGAAGCCATTGAAGCCGAGCAAGCACCGGTGGTCGCCGAACAGGCGCCTGTAGCCGAGCTGCCTGCTGCTGCCGTCGTCGAAGCGCAGGTGCAAGCAGTTGCCGAAGCCGCGCCAGCCGTGGTCGAAGCTGCGCCAGAAGTTGCCGAACCTGTCCCGGTGCAAGCACCGGCCGTGGTCGAGGCCGCTCCCGTCGTGCTGACAAACGGCCGCGCGCCGAACGACCCACGTGAAGTGCGTCGCCGCAAGCGTGAAGCCGAAGCTGCTGCCAAAGCTGCGCAGGAAGCTGCCGCTGCTGCTGGCGAGCCAGCGCTGGAAACCGCCGATGAGCACAAGCCTCATCACGGTTGATAGCCACGGCTAAATGAAAAAGCCCCGCCAGTGCAAACTGGCGGGGCTTTTTCTTGGCTGGCTGTTTTGGCAGATTCGACAATCAGTAAAGGTTAGGCTCCATCTCCAGCTCAACCTCGAACTTCTCCAGGATGTCCGCCTGAACACGCTGCGCCAGGGCATGCAACTGCACCCCGCTCGCCTGGCCATAATTGACCAACACCAGGGACTGCAAACAGTGCACGCCGGCATCGCCTTCGCGATAGCCCTTCCACCCGGCCTGCTCGATCAACCAACCCGCCGCCAGCTTTGCCTGACCATGCGCCTGGGGATATGCCACCACGCCTGGGTACCGCGCGCGAATCCGCGCCACAAGCTCAGCAGGCACCACTGGGTTCTTGAAGAAACTCCCCGCATTGCCCAGCTCTGCCGGGTCCGGCAGCTTCTCACGGCGAATACTGCAGATGGCATCGCTGATCGCCTGCGCGCTCGGCTGCTGCACACCTTGCTCCGCCAAGCGCTGGCGTACCGGGCCGTAGTCCAGGTGGGCCTGCAAGGTATGACTCAAGGCAAAACGCACACGTAGGATCAGCCAGCGCCCAGGGTTGCGCTTGAACACGCTGTCGCGGTAACCGAAGGCGCATTGCTCCAGGCTGAAGTCGCGCAACTCACCGGTCTGCCGGTCAAGCGCCGTCAGCCCGGTGAACACATCCTTGATCTCGACTCCATAAGCGCCGACATTCTGCATCGGCGCCGCACCCACGGTGCCAGGAATCAGGCTGAGATTTTCCAATCCGCAAAAACCTTGCTGCAGCGACCATTGCACGAACGGATGCCAGGGCTCACCCGCCTCGGCCTCGACCACCACCCGCCCCGCCTCATCGCTCAGTACTCGACAACCACGACTGGCCACGTGCAGCACCAACGCGTCGATATCACGGGTCAGCAGCAAGTTACTGCCGCCGCCGATCACCAGCACCTCTACCTGAAGCCGGTGCGCTTGCGCAAGCGCCTCGCGCACCTCGTCATCACTGTGCACCTGGATGAAGTACCGGGCTTTCACATCGATGCCGAAGGTATTGAACGGTTTTAGCGATACCTGCTCCTGCCACTGCGCCGTCATAGCCGCCCCTTGATTTCCACGACCAGCTCGCGGCAGGCGGCCTCGATCAGGTCCAGCACCTGCTCGAAGCCCGCTGCACCGCCGTAGTAAGGGTCCGGAACCTCATCGAGCGCCGCACCATAGCGACGCAGGAACAAATCAAGCTCACCGACTGCAGAGTGCGGGCGCATGGCGCGTAGGTGGCCGAGGTTGCTTTCATCCATGGCCAGGATCAGGTCGTACTCGGCAAAATGCGCCGCCTTGACCTGCTGGGCGCGTTGCTGTGACAGGTCATAACCCCGCGCCAGCGCAGCCTTGCAGGTACGGCTGTCGGGCGCCTTGCCCACGTGCCAGTCACCGGTACCGGCGGAGCCCACGTGAACCCGCTCGGCCAGGCCATCGGCTTGCAGCTGATGGCGCAACACACCCTCGGCAGTCGGGGAACGGCAGATATTGCCCAGGCAAACGAACAAAACGCGCATCAGGCCTCCAGCAAGCGCCGCACGCGCTCGAGGTCTTCAGGTGTATCGACACCCACGGCCGGCGCCTCGATGGCGTCTTCGACGTGAATGCGCACGCCATGCCACAGTGCACGCAGCTGCTCCAGCGCTTCGGTCTGTTCGAGCCAGCACGGTCCCCAGTTGACGAAGTCCTGCAGGAAACCGACGCGGTAGGCGTACATGCCGATATGACGGCGATACGGCACGCCCTCTGGCAGTTGATGGCGATCCTTGGCAAAAACATCACGCGCCCATGGCAGCGGTGCACGGCTGAAGGTCAACGCCAGGCCATGCTTGTCGCTGACCACCTTGACCGCATTGGGGTTGAAGACGGTTTCCGGGGCATGGATCGGCTCGGCCAGCGTGGCGATGCCGGCTTCCGGGTGCGCGGCCAGGTTGGCAGCAACCTGATCAATGATCACCGGTGGGATCAGCGGCTCGTCACCCTGGACGTTAACCACGATCTCATCGGCAGCCAAGCCAAGCTGCGCAGCTACTTCGGCGAGGCGATCAGTGCCAGATTCATGATCGGCACGGGTCATCAGCACTTCGCCGCCGAAGGCCTGGCAGGCCTCGAAGATACTGGCGTCGTCGGTGGCGATGACCACGCGGCTGGCACCGCTCTTGCGCGCCTGTTCCCAGACATGCTGCACCATTGGCTTGCCGGCGATCGGCAGCAATGGCTTGCCTGGCAGGCGCGTGGAACGCAGCCGAGCGGGAATCACCACGGTGAAGTTCAGGCTCATTTGTCCAGACGCTCGTCGTCGGTCAAGGTACGCGCCTCGCTTTCCAGCATCACCGGGATGCCGTCGCGGATCGGGTAGGCCAGGCCCGCGCCCTTGCTGATCAGCTCGGTCTTGTCAGCGCTGAGCTTGAGCGGACCCTTGGTGATCGGGCAGGCGAGGATATCGAGCAGTTTGGTGTCCATGGAAGCATCCTTGAGGCCAGGTGGCCGGAAATTGAGAACGGGCTCAGGGCGTGCGATGCCCTGGCAGCAAGCGTTGCAGCTGGCGATCGAACCAGTCGCCGAAAGCTGGCGTGGGCTGCGCCTCGACGGCCAGGTACCACCAGTCATCACCAGCGAAGGCCCGGCATTTCACCGCATCCTTCTCGGTCATCACCAGCGGCAGCGGCGGGCTGAACGCCAGGCTTTGTGCGCTGAACTGCGCGTGATCGGCGAACGGGTGCGGTACCGGCTGCCAGTTTAGCCCCAGCAGCGTATTGAAGAAACGTTGCGGGTTGCCGATGCCGGCCACCGCGTGCAGGCGCTGGCCTGCGGGGAAATGGTCGAGCGCGCGGCGCTCACCGCTGCGCAGGTTGACCAGGGCACTGGGCCGCAGGCTGAAAGCGAAGCCGTCGGGGCGATCGCTGCCGGCCCCGTTGAACAGCACCGCATCCGCCGCCTGCAAACGCTCGGCCGGCTCGCGCAATGGCCCGGCGGGCAGGCAGCGGCCGTTGCCCAGGCCACGGGCGGCATCGATCAGCACCAGCTCCAGGTCACGTGCGAGGCGGTAGTGCTGCATGCCGTCATCGCACAGGATCAGATCCAGCGGCTCGCTGGCCAGCAACGCCTGCACGGCGCGTGAGCGATCAGGGTCAATCATCAGCGGCACCCCGGTGCGCTGGACGATCAATAAAGGTTCATCGCCGGCCTGTTCGGCCCCCTGCTGTGCCTCGACCCGCCAGGGCAGTTGCGGCGGCTTGGCACCATAACCCCGGCTGACCACGCCGACCTTTAGCCCCTGGCGCCGGCAATGTTCGATCAGCCAGAGGATCATCGGCGTCTTGCCGGTACCGCCGATGGTTATATTGCCTACTACGATGACCGGCACCGGGGCGCGGTAACTGGCGCTCTCGCCACTGAGAAACCGCGCGCGCTTGCGCATCACCACACGTCGATACAGGGCCTCAAGTGGGCGCAGCATGGCCAGGGCTGGATGCCCGGCGTACCAGGCGGCTAACAGACGGTCGGCAAACGCCATCAAGGTGTCCCCTGGGCAGCCTCGACGGTGGTCATGCGCAGGTGGCTGAAACCGAGCTTGCCGGCGGCATCCATCGCAGTGATCACGGCCTGATGCGGGGTCTTGCCATCGGCACTGATTGCCAGCGGAAGCGTGTTGTCACCGCCTGACTCGCGCTCGATCGCCTCGCTCAGCGTGGCCAGGTCGCTCTTGGGCAGCAGGTGGTTGTTCACCGAATACACACCCTCGGCACTGATGGTGACCTCCACCAGCTTGTCCTGGTCTGCTGGCGGCTGCTCGGCGCTGGCGGCCTCGGGCAGCTCGACACGCAACTGGGTCTCGCGGGTGAAGGTGGTGGTGACCACGAAGAACAGCAGCAGGACGAACACCACGTCGATCAGCGACGCGAGGTTGATGTCGACGCTCTCCCGCTGGCGATTGCGCCGGAACTTCACGCCTTGTCTCCGGCCACTTCGACTTCGCGGTCGCCCTGGATCACTTCCACCAGCTTGATTGCCTCCTGCTCCATGCCCACCACCAGTTCATCGATGCGGCGCAGCAGGAAGCGATGGAAGAACACCGCCGGGATACCGACCATCAGGCCGGCGGCCGTGGTGACCAGGGCCTTGGAGATACCACCGGCCAGTACCGAGGCGTTGGCGGTCATCTGCGAGCCCATGAAGGCGCTGAAGATATCGATCATGCCCAACACGGTGCCGAGCAGGCCGAGCAGCGGGGCCATGGCAGCGATGGTGCCAAGGGTGCTGATGTAACGTTCGAGTTCGTGGATGACCCGAGAGGCGGCCTCTTCGATGCACTCTTTCATAATCTCGCGACCATGGCGCGAATTGGCAAGGCCTGCGGCAAGGATCTCGCCCAACGGCGAATCGGCGCGCAGAGCCTTGAGCTTGTCACTGGTGAGCTGCTTGTCCTTGATCCACATCCACACCTGCCCCAGCAGGTGCGGCGGGGTAACGCGGCTGGCGCGCAGGGTCCATAGGCGCTCGACGACAATAGCCATGGCAGCGATGGAACTCAGAATGATCGGCAGCATCATCCAACCACCGGACTTGACCAATTCCCACACAGTAATCGCCCCTTTGAAAAAGGTCGCCACTCTACCATACACGCGCTCAGGCCTCATCTGCCGAAGGTCAGGGAATTCGCCTGGCTGCGCCAGAATCGCCGCTGCGCCCGCAGCCCTTGGGCCTCGCCGTGGCTGCCCAATACCAGCCGCAACGCCCCCTGCACCGCCGTATCATGGATCGCCAGGCCATGGCGCCGATAACGCTCGATGACCTGCGCATGCGGATGGCCAAACCCATTGTTGCGCCCACGCGAAACCAACACCCCACGTGGCTCCGTGGCACGGATGAAGGCCTCGGTCGACGAAGTGCGACTGCCGTGATGAGGCGCCTGCAGCCAGTCGACGGCGGGTGCGTCGTTCGCCGACAGCCAAGCCAGCTCGGCGCCCGCCTCAATGTCCCCGGCCAGCAGCAGCCGCTCGCCATTGGCCTCGACCATTAATACACAGGAGCGATCGTTACTGCCCTGCCCTTGTGCCCAGTGCCAGAGCGAGAAGCGCACGCCCTCCCATTCCCAGCTTTCACCACTTGGACAAGGCTGGGCGTCCAGGTCCGCCGGCATCTCCTGCGCCTCACCGCTGAGCACCCGAGCGACCGGCAAGCCGTGAAAAACGGCAAGCGCCCCACCCGCATGATCGGCATGGGCATGGCTGATCAGCATCACATCCAACTGCCGAACGCCCAGCCTGCGCAGCGTCGGCAAAACCACGCGTTCGCCCAGGTCGCTCTCGCCCCGCGCTGGGCCGGCGTCGTACAGCAGGCTGTGATTGGGGGTGCGCAGCAATACAGCCAAGCCTTGACCGACATCCAGCTGCCAGACTTCGACCTGACCTTGCGTAACCGGCTCACCGGACACCCACAAGGCAAATAGCATGATCCCACCCAGCGCCCGCAATGGCACACCGGCAGGCAACAGCACCAGCAACGCGCCGAGACAGACCAGCAGCCAGGCCCAGCCCGGCAGCGCGGGCGGCACCCACGCTGGCCGCCAGTCGGCGATCCAGGCCAGCAACTGAAACAGGAGATCCAGCGAACTTCCCGCCAGCCACAACAACGCCTCGCCCACGCCGGGTACCGGCGACAGCAGGGTACCGAGCAAGGCCAGCGGCAGTACCATAAGGCTGATCCAGGGTACGGCCAGCAGGTTAGCCACCGGCGCACTCAGGCTGACAGGCAAACCAGTGGCCAGCAGCACCGGCAACAAGCCAATGGCTATCACCCACTGGGCGCGGCTCCACGCTTGCCAGGGTCGCCATCTGCCGAGCCGGGCGCTGAAGCAATAGACAAGAATCGCCACTGCCGCGAACGACAGCCAGAAGCCTGGAAGCAACGGCGCCAGGGGCTCCACGATCAGCACCCCATTGAGTGCGATGAGCAATGGCAAGAATGCGCCCAGATGACGAAAGCGTAGTCGCCAGGCCAGCACCACCGCCAACATCAGGCAGGCGCGCTGCACGGGGATGCCGGCACCGGCCAGCCAGCCGTAGGCCAATGCCGCCGTCAGGGCCAGGCCGCACGCCCATGGCAGCCACGGCAACCTTCGGGGCCACAGCCCCCAGCGCGCCAGCCCTGCGACCAAGGCGTAGAAAAAGCCGGCGACCAGGCCAATGTGCTGTCCCGAGATCACCAGCAAGTGCACCGTGCCGGTCGCCTGCAGCACCTGCCAGCTGTCCCGCGCCAGACCGGCGCCATCGCCGAGTACCAAGGCCACCAGTGCTGCCTCCTGGCCGTTGGCATCGACAGCTAGCAGACGCTGGCGCAGCGTGTCCCGCCAACCCGGGGTATCAGCCTCCAGCACATGGCCCGCCTTGACCGTGCCGGTCGCGCCGATCCGCCGCGCCAACAGCTGCGCCTCACGGTCCGGCCCGTGCGGGTTCAGCAATCCGGCTGGACGCTGCAGAGTGACTGCCAGGCGCCAACGCTCGCCAGCCCGGAGCGGTGGGCCATCGAACCAGTTCAACAATAAACGTTGCGGCAACTCGGCGCGGCGTGACTGGGGCTGCCCCAGCTCGAAACGCACGCCCTGCCCGGTGCCGGTCGGCAACCCGACCACCCTGCCCTCCAACCACAGGGTGCGGCCTTCCAGGTCAGGTAACAGGCGATCATCCAGGGCCTGTTGCGCCGACCAGCAGGCCCAGCACAGCCCCAGCACGAAGCAGCCCACCGGCCACAGGCGCGTGAACAGGCAAGCCAGACCGCCGGCAAGCAGCAACAACAGCCATCCGACCGATGGCACCAGCGGTAAAAGGCCCAGGCACAACAGCCCGAGCGCGAGCGCAAACATCCCTGTGCGCATGAGGTAGAGCTCCAGAAGCACAATCGCTTACTGAGGCATAGCTGAAAAGCCGACCAAGCTCGCTCAACAATTGTCACAAACTCTGAACAAGACCGCGATGGAATCAAGGCATACTGCCTCGATCAACGCTCCGGGAGCCTACATGCCGCGCCGCCTTTTCAAACGCTACATGCCGGACCCGACCAGCATTCGGGAACACAAGTCGCTGCGCTTTTTCGGCAAGTTGCTGCATGACCCGAACCTCTGGCACCTCAACCGCCATTCGGTGGCACGGGCCATGGGCGTGGGCCTGTTCGCGGCGCTGATTCCCATCCCCATGCAGATGCTGCTGGCGGCAGCGCTGGCGATCCCGGTGCGCGGCAACCTGCCGATCGCCGTCAGCCTGGTTTGGCTGACCAACCCGCTGACCATGCCACCGGTGTTCTTCGTCACTTACATGACCGGCGCCTGGCTGCTGCAGACACCGGCCCGCACGCTACCCGAGAACCTTACGTTCGAATGGATCACCGACCAGCTGTCGACCGTCTGGCAACCCTTTTTGCTGGGCTCGGTGGTGTGCGGGGTTGTGCTGGGCATCGTCGCCTACTTCACCACCCTGCTGTACTGGCGCTGGTGGATTGGCCGGCAATGGCGCCGGCGCAAGCTCAAATGTTCAGCAAAGGTTTCAGGCACGCATGCCGCGACCGCTGACCAGCAGGCGAACGCACAGCGTGTAGAGGACGGCCGTGGCGACCAGCATGAAGGTGATCGCCGTACCAATGCTGATGTCCGACACCCCTAGAATGCCGTAGCGGAACGAGTTGACCATGTGCAGCACCGGGTTGGCCAGCGACACGGTCTGCCAGAACGGCGGCAGCAGGTTGATCGAGTAGAACACCCCTCCCAGGTAGGTCAGTGGCGTCAGCACGAAGGTCGGGATGATCGAGATATCGTCGAAGTTGCGTGCGAACACGGCATTGACGAAGCCCAACAGCGAGAAGATGGTCGCGGTCAGCAGCACGACGATGACCGTCACGCCCAGGTGGTGCACCTGCAGGTGGGTGAAGAACAGCGACAGCAAGGTCACGATCACACCCACCGCCAGGCCACGCAGCACGCCACCCAGCACATAACCGACGAGAATGATGTGCGGCGACACCGGCGACACCATCAGTTCCTCGATCGAACGCTGGAACTTACTGCCAAAGAAGCTCGATACCACGTTGCCATAAGAGTTGGTGATCACCGACATCATGATCAGCCCAGGGACGATGTACTCCATGTAGGTGAAGCCACCCATGTCGCCAATCTGCCGGCCGATCAGGTTACCGAAGATGACGAAGTACAGGACCATGGTGATGGCCGGTGGTAGCAGGGTCTGCGGCCAGATCCGCAAGAAACGCCGCACTTCGCGGTAGACGATGGTATTCAAGGCGACCCAGTTGGTGCGCAGTTCCACACTCATACGGCCACCTTCGACAGGTTCTTTTCCACCAGAGACACGAACAGCTCCTCAAGTCGGTTGGTCTTGTTGCGCAGGCTCTGCACCTCGATGCTCTGCAGGGCCAGTTGGCCGAACAACGCGGTGATGCCAATGTCCTTGTCCACCTGCACTTCCAGGGTGTGCGGGGTGATCAGCCGGCAAGGATAGCCCTGCAATACCGGCGCGGCAGGCAGGTCCTGCTTGAGGTCAAGGACGAAGGTTTCGACATGCAGCTTGCCCAGCAGCTTGCGCATGCTGGTGTTCTCGACGATGGTGCCGTGGTCGATGATGCCGATGTTACGGCACAGCTGCTCGGCCTCTTCGAGGTAGTGCGTGGTGAGAATGATGGTGATGCCCTTCTGGTTCAGCTCGGTGAGGAAACTCCACATCGAGCGGCGCAGTTCGATGTCCACACCGGCGGTTGGCTCATCGAGAATCAGCAGACGCGGCTCGTGGATCAACGCTCGGGCAATCATCAGCCGGCGCTTCATGCCGCCGGACAACGAGCGCGACTGCACGTCACGCTTGTCCCACAAGCCCAGCTGGGTCAGGTACTGCTCGGCGCGCTCCTTGGCAAGCTTCGGCGGGATGCCGTAATAGCCGGCCTGGGTCACGACGATGTCGAAGGTTTTTTCGAACTGATTGAAATTGAATTCCTGCGGCACCACGCCCAGGCAGCGCTTGAGCGCCGAAGGTTCGCGGTCGAGGTCATGGCCGAACACATTCACCGTGCCGCTGGTCTTGTTGACCAGGGTCGAGAGAATGCCGATGGTGGTGGATTTACCGGCGCCGTTGGGGCCGAGCAAGGCAAAGAAGTCGCCTTCGGCAACATCGAGATCGATGCCTTTAAGGGCCTGGAAGCCGTTGCCGTAGGTCTTGGTCAACTGTCGAATGGACAGGGCAGAACTCATAGCGGGTCACTTACCGAAGAAAAAGGTGCAGGACACGCCAGGGCAAGGTCACTGGCGCAGTGAGTGCGGCCAATGGTGCAAGGCCCGGCCGCACAAGTACAGTCATGTGTATTGATAGTGGCTATTAACGAGGGTTCGAAAATAGCCAGAACGTCGCTCAGGTCAGTGCGGTCATCACCGCCGCCTGATAGGCCGGGCGCGCCTTGAGGCGCTCATACCAGGCTTCCAGGTGATGCATGGCCGGGCGTTCGATGGGCATCTCGAACCAGGCATAGACGAAGCTGCCCAATGGGATGTCGCCCATGCCGATCTGGTCACCGGAAAGGTACGGTTGCTGCGCCAGGGTTTCATCGGCGATCGCCAGCAACTGCGCGCACTGCTTGTGCGCGGCGTTGATCGCGACCCAGTCGCGCTGGTCTTCAGGTGTGCGCAGCAAACCCCAGAACAAAGGGCGGAATGGGGTGGCGAAGGACGAGGTGGTCCAGTCCATCCATTTGTCGGCAAGGGCACGCTGGCGCGGGTCATCGAGGTACCACCCTTGTTCCTGGCCGTACTCTGCGCAGAGGTAGCGGACGATGGCGTTGGATTCCCACAGGGTCAGGTCACCATCCTCGAGCATCGGCACCAACCCGTTAGGATTACGCGCGCGATAGTGCGGCTCGTTGACCACGCCGAAGGCGCCACCGGCGTCGATGGATTCGAAATCAAGGCCCAGTTCTTGGGCGATCCACAGTGCCTTGCGCACATTGCTCGAATTCTTGCGGCCCCAGATCTTCAGCATGGCAACGTCCTTATGAAATGCATAGGCAGCACAGTCTACTCCAGACCTTTGCCGTCTGTACCGGCCTCTTCGCGGGGCAAGCCCGCTCCCACGAGTTCTCCTCGTACCCTGAGAACAACAGTGAGCCTGTGGGAGCGGGCTTGCCCCGCGAAGCGGCCGGTGCAGGCAAACAATGGCCTGAAACTCTTGCCGCCACACCATGTCACTGTTCTGACAATGCTGTTCAATGCGTTGCGTCTACGCTGTGTGGGACGGCTCAAGCCCCTGGTTCCAAGGAGGACCGATTATGTTGCTGTTGTGGTTGGTGGTGCTGGTGATCCTTGCTGCGTACCTCACGCACCGGCGCCTGGCGCCTTTGCAGATACTGGCCATGCTGGCAGGTTACGTGGTGCTGATGGGGATTTTCAGCAGCGCCCCCGGCTGGCTGCTGGCCCTGATCTGGGTCGTGCTGGCGCTCAAGGTAGCCCTGGTGGCGCTGCCGGAATGGCGGCGCAAAGTGTTCACCGGCCCGGTGTTCAAATGGTTCCAGCGCACGCTGCCGCCGATGTCGCAAACCGAGCGCGAGGCGATTGATGCCGGCACCGTGTGGTGGGATGGCGAACTGTTCAGCGGTCGCCCAGACTGGCACACGCTGCTCGACTACCCGGCGCCCAAGCTCACTGACGAAGAGCAGGCCTTCATCGACGGACCCACAGAAGAATTGTGCGCCATGGTCAGCGACTGGCAGATCGGCCAGGACCTGGACCTGCCCCCCAAAGCCTGGGCGCATATCAAGTCGCACGGCTTCTTCGCCCTGATCATCCCCAAGGAATATGGCGGCAAAGGGTTCTCCGCCTACGCCCACTCGCAGGTGGCGATGAAGCTGGCTACGCGCAGCGGCGACCTGGCCTCCACCGTGATGGTGCCCAACTCGCTTGGCCCGGCCGAACTGTTGCTGCACTACGGCACCGACGAACAACGCAACCACTATCTGCCGCGCCTGGCCCGCGGCGATGACATCCCCTGCTTCGCCCTGACCGGGCCGCTGGCCGGCTCCGACGCCGGGGCGATGCCCGACACCGGAGTCGTCTGCAAAGGCCAGTGGAACGGCGAAGAAGTCATCGGCCTGCGTCTGAACTGGGAAAAGCGCTACATCACCCTGGGTCCGGTCGCTACCCTGCTGGGCCTGGCCTTCAAGGCTTATGACCCAGAGCATCTGCTGGGTGACGAAGAAGAATTGGGCATCAGCCTGGCGCTGATCCCCACCGATACCCCCGGGGTGGAAATCGGCAAGCGCCATCTACCTCTAGGCGCGGCGTTCATGAACGGCCCCAACAGCGGCAAGGACGTGTTCGTGCCGCTGGACTTCCTGATCGGCGGCCAGGCCATGCTCGGCAAGGGCTGGATGATGCTGATGAACTGCCTGTCGGTGGGCCGCTCCATTTCCCTGCCCGCCGTCGGCACCGGCGCTGCCAAATACACCAGCCTGGTCACCGGCCAGTACGCCAACATCCGCGAGCAGTTCAACGTACCGCTGGCCGCCTTCGAGGGCATCCAGGAATCGTTGGCGCGCATTGGCGGTAACGCCTGGCTGATGGACAGCGCCCGCCTGTTGACCGCTAAAGCCGTGGACCTGGGAGAAAAGCCTTCGGTGCTGTCGGCGATCCTCAAGTACCACCTGACCGAGCGCGGCCGCGAGTGCATCCAGCACGCCATGGACGTGCATGGCGGCAAGGGCATCATCATGGGCCCGAACAACTACCTGGGGCGCAACTGGCAAGGGGCGCCGATCTTCATTACGGTCGAGGGCGCCAACATCCTCTCGCGCAACCTGATGATCTTTGGCCAGGGCGCGATCCGCTGCCACCCGTTCGTGCTCAAGGAAATGGCCCTGGCCGGGCGAGAGGACCATGACCAGGCACTGAAGGAGTTCGATGACCTGCTGATGAAGCACATCATGTTCGCTGCCGGCAATGCCGCCAGTACGTTCGCGTACGGCCTGGGGCTCGGCCATCTGGAGAAAGTACCTGGTGATGCCCTGAGCCAAGGCTACTTCCGCGCCCTCAACCGCCAAGCAGCGGCCTTTGCCCTGCTGGCGGACCTGTCGATGATGCTGCTCGGTGGCGCCCTCAAGCGCCGCGAGCGGCTGAGCGCGCGCCTGGGGGATGTGCTGAGCTACCTGTACCTGTCCTCTGCCGCGCTCAAGCGCTATCACGACCTGGGTTCGCCGGAGCACATGCGGCCGCTACTGCGCTGGGCCATGGAAGAAAGCCTGGGCCAGGCTGAAAGCGCCCTGGACCGCCTGCTCGACAACTTCCCCAATCGCTTCATCGGCTGTGCCCTTCGGGTGCTGGTTTTCCCCTTTGGCCGTCGCCACACCGGGCCAAGCGATGAACTGGATGCCGAGGTAGCTGAGCTGATCGGCCGCAGCAAGGGCGACCCAGCGCTAGAGGAGTTGCTTGCCGGCTGCTACAGGCCGCAGGCCGAAGGCGATCCGGTGGCCGCCTTGCAAAGGGCGAGCGACTTGCTCGACGACGCCGTGCCGTTGCACAAAGCACTGCATCAGGCAATCAAGGAGGGCAAGGTGCAACCGGTGCCCGGGCAGTCGGCAATCGATGCCGCGGTCGAGGCCGGCGTGTTGCAGCCCGGTGAAGGCCAACGGCTGCATGAGGCGGAAACGGCACGCCGTGCGGTGATCGACGTGGATGCCTTCGACAAGGAGCAGTTGTTGGCGGAGCCGGGCAAGGTTCGCTGACGCTGGGGGCCGCTTTGCGGCCTCTTCCCCAACCCGCGTATACTCCGCGCCCGTTTCAACGACACCGAGGACCCGCCCAATGGCCAACCCCCACCTGGAATACCACCTGCAACTGCTGAGTCACCTGCGCACCATCCTGGTGGCACTGGGTGAAGCCGAGCAGGTACCGGAGGAAAGCCACGCTCTGTTCCTCGACCGCTTCGACGAGCTGCTGACCCTGCTGCCGCAAGATCCACTGCAAAGCCAGTACCTGGGCCAGGACCTGATCTGCCAGGTCATTCAGCGCTACCCACAGATCGCTCACCTGGTGCCGCGTGACCTGCTGTGGTTCTTCGCCGGTGACTGCCTGCATTTCATGCCCGATGAAGAACTGGACATGTACCAGCAGCTGGAAGAGCGCCGCTTTGAAGCCGAGCAGAATGACGAGCCGTTCGACTGGCACCTGGAAAAGCAACTGCTGAGCACGCCCCGCCAGGGCAGCACGCACTGACCTGCCTTAGCACCATGAAGTTGCGCTGAAACATGCGCAGCTTCTGCCCTGGACTCATTTCTCAGAGCAAAAAAAAACGCCACCTCCGAAGAGATGGCGTTTTCTGATTTGGAGCGGGAAACGAGACTCGAACTCGCGACCCCGACCTTGGCAAGGTCGTGCTCTACCAACTGAGCTATTCCCGCATTTGAAGCTTTACCGCTAATCGGCGTGAAGCGCCACGAGGACCTTCACCACCACTGCACCGTGCGAACGCCACAGTATTTAAACTGGAGCGGGAAACGAGACTCGAACTCGCGACCCCGACCTTGGCAAGGTCGTGCTCTACCAACTGAGCTATTCCCGCAAATGGCGTCCCCTAGGGGACTCGAACCCCTGTTACCGCCGTGAAAGGGCGGTGTCCTAGGCCACTAGACGAAGGGGACACACAACACTTTTCAGTGCACCCGATATGAACCTCACGATTCACTCTGGATTTTCTTTTCCTGCCGCGCCGTTAAGCGTTGCCGGAGAAACTGGAGCGGGAAACGAGACTCGAACTCGCGACCCCGACCTTGGCAAGGTCGTGCTCTACCAACTGAGCTATTCCCGCAATGGCGTCCCCTAGGGGACTCGAACCCCTGTTACCGCCGTGAAAGGGCGGTGTCCTAGGCCACTAGACGAAGGGGACACGCTGCTGGCATTACTGCCTGCTTTCACTCCCTGCCGCGTTTCGCTGTGTGCTTTACGCTGCAAGTGGCGCGCATTCTAGGGATGCCTCGCAGGGTCGTCAACCCCTTTGTAGAAATTTATTTAAATCAATGACTTCGGTCCATCTTGCGAGCCTCTCCGATGAGCGCCCTGGCATTGGCGTTGATTTTCTGACAGCACCTCGGCAAGCTCGGTATTGATGTGCCAGCATCCGAGCTGATTGTAGTTATAGAGCAGGTTGCCGATATAAAAAGAGATTAGCCTGCGAGGGCCTCTCGCGGGCACGCCCCCTCCTACACTGATACAAAACCTACTCAATGAGGCGTTAACGGTGACACCACTTCTGATCACACTGCTCATCGTGGCGGGTATCGCGTTACTGATCGTGATTGGCTACCTCAACAACGTGGTCGAGAACAGCAAGCTGGAACGCGCACGGCTAAAGATCGAGCTGGCCGACCGTTTGCGCCGCTGCGGCGAAATCACCGAGACCTTCCCTGGGCAGTTCATGACGCCGGCCCTCAAGCTGTTGCTGACCCGTCTGGAGCTCAACCTCAACCAGCGGCAATTGGCACTGGACAAGAACAATGCCGAACTCAAGGCACGCATCGCAGAACTCGAAGGGTTGATCGCCCAGGGCGAACGGATCCCGGTCAATAACCCGCCCAGCCCGATCCAAACCGAGGCCAAGGCCAAGGATGTGCGTTTCCTGCTTGAGGCACTGCACACCCAGATCGTCAAGGCGACCCAGGAAAACGTCCTGCAAACCAGCGAAGGCAAGTACTGGGTCAAGGAAATTCGCCACCTGCTGGTGCTGCTGCACATCGAGTTCTTCAATAACCTTGGCCAGCAAGCCCTGCAGCAGGAACAGCCGGGCCAGGCGCGCCTGGCGTTCGAGCGTGGCGTGCAGTACCTGCGCAAACAGCCCGAGCCGAAAGTGTATGAAGAACAGCTGACCTACCTTGAGAAACTCCTGGCGCGGGCCAATGCACAGGTGCTGGACCAGATGGAACCGGCCGAGAACGATCAGAATGAACTGACCGAAGGGCTCAAGACTGACGAGGACGAGACCTGGAAGAAGCGCGTGATCTACGACTGATCAGCAAAAAGAAAGGGGCCAATGACTGGCCCCTTCTTTATTTCAGCAGTCAGTCAACTCCAAGAAGACCGCCACCAAGCGTTCCAGCCCACGCTGGTCCGCCTCACTGAAGCGCGCCAGCTTCGGGCTGTCCAGGTCGAGCACACCGATCAACTTGCCCCCCTTTACCAGCGGGATCACCAGTTCGCTGTTGGACGCGCTGTCACAGGCGATGTGCCCGGGGAACGCGTGCACATCCTCGACCCGTTGGGTCTGCCGGGTGGCGGCCGCCGCGCCGCATACGCCGCGGCTGAACGGAATGCGCACACAGGCCACCTGCCCCTGGAACGGGCCGAGCACCAGCTCTTCATTGCGGTTGAGGTAGAACCCCGCCCAGTTCAGGTCGTCCACCTGGTGGTACAGGAACGCCGAGAACTGCGCGGCATTGGCGATGAAGTCACGCTCGTCGGCAAACAGTGCCTGCACTTGCGCCGCCAGCAGGTCATAGCCATCGAGGCCGGCGCCACTGGCATTGAGGTCGATCATTTACTTTTGCTCCAGCAATTGCAGCCCGACCCAGTAGCGGGCGAACTGATAGGCACAACGGCCATTACGGTTGCCGCGGCCGGTGGCCCAGCGCACGGCGAGGATGTCGAGTGCTTCGTCGCGCTGCCAGGTCAGCCCGGCAGGTTGCGCCAGCTGGCCGATCCAGTGCTCGACCACACTGAGGAAGTGCTCCTGGGTGAAGGGGTAGAACGACAGCCACAGGCCAAAACGGTCGGACAAGGCAATCTTGTCTTCCACTGCTTCGCTGGGGTGCAGCTCGCCATCGACCCGCTTCCAGTTTTCGTTGTCGCTTTCTTTCTCCGGCACCAGGTGGCGGCGGTTGGACGTGGCGTACAGCAGCACGTTGTCCGGGGCCTGCTCCAGCGAGCCGTCGAGCACGCTCTTGAGCACCCGGTAATCGCCCTCCCCGGCTTCGAACGACAGGTCGTCGCAGAACAGGATGAAGCGCTGCGGCAGCTTCTGCAGCTGCTCGACGACGCGCGGCAAGTCGGCCAGGTGATCGCGCTCGATCTCGATCAGGCGCAACCCGGCACCGGCGTGCTCGGCCAGCAAGGCCCGAACCAGGGACGATTTACCGGTGCCACGCGAGCCCCACAACAAGGCATGGTTTGCCGGCAGGCCATTGATGAACTGATGGGTGTTGCGCCCCAGTTGATCACGCTGCTTGTCGACGCCAATCAGATCGGTCAGACGAATGTCCAGGCTGACCTGCAACGGCATCAGGTAACCGGTGCGGCCATCGCGCTGCCAGCGCGCGGCCAGGGTGGTCGACCAGTCGATGTCCGAGCGTGGTGCCGGCAACAAGGGTTCGAGACGCGCCAGCACGGATTCGGCGCGTTCCAGGAAAGCATTCAAGCGAGCGTCCATGACGACTCCTAGCAGGACAGGTGAGATTTACCGCTGAATGTGTGACAGGCCCGCCAGCAGCCGGGGCTGATCGGCTATGCTTGCGCAGCGCAAGGGACGTGAAACCGGCTCGGGACTCATGGATATCAAGTTCACCAATCGCCTGTCATACAAGCAAGCCCGGTTGACAGTCCTGGTCGGCTTCATCCTGGGTACATTGCTCAGTCTCATCCAGATCGGCATCGATTATGCCAGCGAAGACGCATCCATCAACCGCGAAGTGCAGGCGCTGCTGCAAATCAGCCACAATCCGGCCTCGCGCATCGCCTACAACATCGACTCGGAACTGGCGCTGGAGCTGACCCGCGGCCTGCTGCAGTCGCCGGCAATCATCCGAGCACGGCTGATCGATAACAACGAAACCGTGCTGGCTGATGTCGAGCGCGCGCCCCTGCAAGACCGCTATCGGCCACTGAGCGACTTCCTGTTCGGCGAACAGCGTCAATTCAAGGAGCGCCTGTTCCTCACCCACATGCCCGAGGAATACCTCGGCACGCTGTACCTGGACGTCGATACCTATGCCTTTGGCAGCCGCTTCCTCGACCGCGCCGGGGTTACCCTGCTCAACGGCTTCGCCCGTAGCCTGGTGCTGACCGGCATACTCCTGGCGCTGTTCTACATGATGCTCACCAAACCGCTGGTCGACGTGATCGGCGCGCTCAGCGGCCGTGACCCGCGCCAGCCGGGGCAGACACGCCTGGAGTGCCCGCATGGCCACGAGCTGGATGAAATCGGCGTACTGGTCAAGGTCGCCAACCAGCAGTTCGTCAGCATGGCCACCGAGATCCAGCAGCGGCGCACCGCCGAGAACCGCCTGACGCAGTACCTCAACGAGCTGGAAGACATCGTTTCGGCCCGCACCGAGGAACTCAAGGCCAGCAACAGCCGCCTCAGCCAGTCCAACCAGGAACTGGTCGAAGCACGCCAGCGCGCCCTGGACATGGCCCAGGCGCGCGCGGCATTCCTGGCCAACATGAGCCATGAAATCCGCACCCCGCTCAACGGCATGCTCGGCATGATCGCACTGGCCCTGGACAGTCCGCTGGCCAGCGAGCAGCGCCAGCAACTGTCGATCGCCCACGACTCAGGCAAAGTGCTGGTGGAACTGCTCAACGATATCCTCGACCTGTCCAAGTTCGACGCCGGGCAACTTGAGCTCGAACGTATCGCCTTCGACATGGGCGCGATGGTCGAGGACACTGCCAACCTGCTGTCACAGAACGCCGCGCAAAGCGTCGAACTGACCTGCCTGATCGCCAGCGACTTTCCCAGCACGGTGCTGGGCGACCCGACCCGAGTGCGCCAGGTGGTCAGCAACCTGCTGTCCAACGCCCTCAAGTTCACCCGCTTCGGCCGCGTTGACATTCGCCTGACGCGCATCGTCGGCGGCGTGCGCCTGGAAGTGCGCGATACCGGTATCGGTATCCCCGAGGACGCCCAGGCGCGAATCTTCCAACCGTTTACCCAGGCAGGCGCCGGCATCACGCGCCAGTATGGCGGCACCGGCCTGGGCCTGGCCCTGACGCGCAACCTCTGCAAAGCCATGCAAGGCCACCTGCACATCCGCTCCGAACCCGGTTTCGGCAGCCGCTTCAGCGCAGAACTGCCGCTGACCACCCACACCGAGGCCATCCCACCTGCACATCTGCAGGGGCGAATCGTGGCGGTAAGCAACGCGGCTAGCGGCCTGTGCGAGCTGCTGCAGGACCTGCTGCCCGGCTGGGGGCTGGAATTTCAAGCGCACGACAGCGCTGCCGCACTGGATGGCCGTGCGATCGACCTGCTGATCACCGACGATCTCGACCACTTGTTCCAGCTGCGCCCAGCACTCAAAGCGCCGATCTTGCTGGTGACGGCCTACGGCAATTTCCTGCCAACGGAACAGTCAGCGCTGCTCGCGCCACTGCACCAACTGGCCCGCCCGCTGGCACGCAACGCGCTGTACCAGACGTTGCGCCGCACACTGCAAGGGCAAGCCCCCGAACATCCCCTGGCGACCCCTAGCCTGACCACCACCAACGGCCGCGCACGCATTCTGCTGGTGGAGGACAATCCGGTGAACCAGCTGGTGGCCAAGGGCATGCTGGCCAAGCTCGGTTGCCAGGTGCAACTCGCCACTCAAGGCGCCGAAGCGCTGGAGTGGCTGGAGCAGGAGGCGTTCGACATGGTGCTGATGGACTGCAACATGCCAGTAATGGACGGTTACGAAGCCAGCCGCCGCATCCGCCAGAGTGGCCGCTGGCCTGAGCTGCCGATCGTCGCCCTGACCGCCAACGCCATGCCCGAAGAGCGCGAGCGCTGCCGGGCGGCGGGCATGAACGACTACCTGGCCAAGCCGTTCCGCCGCGAAGAGCTGTTGGCACTGATCGACCACTGGGTGCCGCTCAGCGGCTGAGCAAGCGCTCGATGTCGGCCTCCAGAGCCTGGGGCTTGGTGGTCGGGGCATAACGCACGACCTTGCCACTGGCCGGGTCGACCAGGAACTTGGTGAAGTTCCACTTGATCTTCTGCGAACCCAACAGGCCCGGTGCGCGCTGCTTGAGCTCGACGAACAGTGGGTGGGTGCCGGGGCCGTTGACCTCGATCTTGCGAAACAGTGGGAAGCTCACGCCGAAGTTACGCTCGCAGAACTGCGCAATCTCGCGTGCATCACCCGGCTCCTGCTTGCCGAACTGGTTGCAGGGAAAACCCAGCACCACCAGGCCGCGCTCGCGGTAGTGCTGCCACAGTTGCTCCAGGCCCTTGTACTGTGGGGTGAAGCCACACTGGCTGGCGGTGTTGACCACCAGCAGTGCCTTGCCGGTGAAATCGCCGAGCACTTTGTGCTCGCCGCCCAGGGTCACGCAGGGGATGTCCAGCATCGATCCAGCCATCTCAGGCTCCGTCACGCGGTTGGAAGTCCAGGCACACCGAATTGATGCAGTAGCGCAGGCCAGTGGGTGGCGGGCCATCGGGGAATACGTGGCCCAGGTGCGCGTCACATTGGGCGCAGGTGACCTCGGTGCGGATCATGCCGTGGCTAGTGTCGCGAATCTCGATCATCGCGCTTGCCTCAAGGGGCGCATAGAAGCTCGGCCAACCACAGCCGGAATCGAACTTGGTGGCTGAATCGAACAGCGGCAAGCCGCAGCAGATGCAGTTGTAGATGCCCGCACGCTTTTCACTGTTGTACTTGCCGGTGAACGGCCGCTCGGTGCCCTTCAGGCGGCACACCTGGTACTGCGCCGGGTCGAGCATTTCGCGCCATTCTTCCAGGGTTTTGTCGATCTTTTGCATGTGGGGACCTCGGCAGGCTGAATTTCACCTCGCGCCGTCTTTTCCGTAGCGCGGGTGGCACGTATATTAGTTGGCTTCGTGTGCACGGGCTCCAAGTCTGGCACCCGCTTGCTGCCCTTTCAAACCTTTCGAACCTTTCGAAGGGGGCGCCAGCGCGTATTCTCAACCGGGATCACATCATGCAGTTCAGCAAATCGAACAAGCTCGCCAATGTCTGCTATGACATTCGCGGCCCAGTGCTCAAGCACGCCAAACGCCTGGAAGAGGAAGGCCATCGCATCCTCAAGCTGAACATCGGCAACCCGGCGCCGTTTGGCTTCGAAGCGCCGGACGAAATCCTCCAGGATGTGATCCGCAATCTGCCGACCGCCCAGGGCTACAGCGACTCCAAAGGCCTGTTCAGCGCGCGCAAGGCGGTGATGCAGTACTGCCAGCAGAAGGAAATCGAAGGCGTCACCATCGAGGACATCTACCTCGGTAATGGCGTCTCCGAGCTGATCGTCATGTCGATGCAGGCACTGCTCAACAACGGCGACGAGGTGCTGATCCCGGCCCCCGACTATCCACTGTGGACCGCCGCCGTGAGCCTGGCCGGCGGCAAGCCGGTGCATTACCTGTGCGACGAGCAGGCCGACTGGTTCCCCGACCTTGAAGACATCAAGGCCAAGATCACCCCGAACACCAAGGCCCTGGTGATCATCAACCCGAACAACCCCACCGGCGCCGTGTACTCCAGGGAGCTGCTCCTGGGCATGCTGGAGCTGGCGCGCCAGCACAACCTGGTGGTGTTCTCCGACGAGATCTACGACAAGATCCTCTACGACGAGGCCGTGCACATCAGCACCGCTTCACTGGCCCCGGACCTGCTGTGCCTGACCTTCAACGGCCTGTCCAAGTCGTATCGGGTGGCGGGTTTCCGCTCCGGCTGGCTGATCATCTCGGGGCCCAAGCACCACGCCCAGAGCTACATCGAAGGCATCGACATGCTGGCCAACATGCGCCTGTGCGCCAACGTACCGGCCCAGCATGCCATCCAGACCGCCCTGGGCGGCTACCAGAGCATCAACGACCTGGTGCTGCCACCGGGCCGCCTGCTGGAGCAGCGCAACCGCACCTATGAATTGCTCAACGCCATCCCGGGCGTCAGCTGCGTCAAGCCGATGGGCGCGCTGTACGCTTTCCCGCGGATCGACCCGAAAGTCTGCCCAATCCTCAACGACGAGAAATTCGCGCTGGACCTGCTGCTGTCGGAAAAACTGCTGATTGTCCAGGGCACGGCGTTCAACTGGCCGTGGCCGGACCACTTCCGTGTGGTGACCCTGCCACGGGTGGATGACCTGGAGCAGGCGATCGGGCGCATTGGCAACTTCCTGAAAGGTTATTCGCAGTAAGCCACTGCCCTGGGAGGGCGCATTGCGCCCTCCTACACACCCAGCAGAATGTTTCTTACATCCTGCAATGCTCTACCTCACAGCGCCCGCTAGATCCTCTGCCATACTCCGCCGTACACAGTTTGAAATAGTCGCCTGATTGAATCCGAGCGACCAGCCCCTTATATACCCCGCATACGCAACACACTCATCCGTCAGGAGAACGTAACAACCATGATGCGCATTCTGTTGTTTGTAGCCACCAACCTCGCGGTGGTGCTGGTTGCAAGCATTACCCTGAGCCTGTTCGGCTTCAACGGGTTCATGGCCGCCAACGGGGTCGACCTCAACCTCAGCAGTCTGCTGGTATTCTGCGCCGTGTTCGGCTTTGCCGGCTCCCTCGTTTCGCTGTTCATCTCCAAGTGGATGGCGAAGATGAGCACCGGCACCCAGATCATCTCGCAACCGCGCACCCGCCATGAACAATGGCTGCTGCAGACGGTAGAGGAGTTGTCGCGCGAGGCCGGCATCAAGATGCCCGAGGTGGGTATTTTCCCGGCCTACGAGGCCAACGCCTTTGCCACCGGCTGGAACCGCAACGACGCACTGGTCGCCGTGTCCCAGGGCCTGCTGGAGCGCTTCTCGCCCGATGAAGTGCGCGCCGTGCTGGCCCACGAGATTGGCCACGTGGCCAACGGTGACATGGTCACCTTGGCGCTGGTGCAGGGCGTGGTGAACACCTTCGTGATGTTCTTCGCCCGCATCATCGGCAACTTCGTCGACAAGGTTATCTTCAAGAATGAAGAAGGTCAGGGCATTGCCTACTACGTGGCGACCATCGTCGCCGAGCTGATCCTCGGTATCCTCGCCAGCATGATCGTCATGTGGTTCTCGCGGCGTCGCGAATACCGCGCCGACGAAGCGGGTGCACAATTGGCCGGGACTGCCGCAATGATCGGCGCCCTGCAACGTCTGCGTGTGGAGCAGGGCCTGCCGGTGCACATGCCCGACACCATGAAGGCCTTTGGCATCAATGGCGGCCTCAAGCACGGCCTGGCCGGCCTGCTGATGAGCCACCCGCCGCTGGAAGAGCGCATCGAGGCCCTGCGCCGTCGCGGCTGATCTGCCCAGGTAGAAAAAGGGCGACCCGGAGGTCGCCCTTTTTTCGTCCAGCGATTAGAAACGCACGCGATACACGCGCTCGATCACACTCTCAACGCCCGCCTGAAGGAATTTCGGGCTTTCTTCAATCACTTCTCGCTCTTCCAGCACGCTAACTTCACCAGGTGCGTAGCCTTCCCGCACTTCGCTGTCCACTACCGCGAAAGGCGGGCCATCCAGCAGGGACTGGTCATAGTCCATGGTCAACAGCAGGCCTTGGCAACCCGACGGCAGCACCTTGGCCAAATGCGCCATGTAACGCGCGCGCATCTCTGAAGGCAAGGCGATCAACGCAGCACGATCGTACAGCCCCCGACAATCGGCAACATCCTGGGCCTGCAAGGCAAAGAAATCACCACACCAGATTTCTATATCTGCACTGCGCCAAATTTCAAACGCACCCTGTTGCGAAACCTGCGCCTGCAGCCCCTGCTCGTGAAAAAAATCCTCCACCGCCCGCCGCGACAACTCCACCCCCAGTACCCGATGGTTGCGCGCCGCCAACCAGGCCATGTCCAGGCTCTTGCCACACAACGGCACCAGCACGCGGCTGCCTTCAGCCAGCGCCAGCGCTGGCCAATGCGCCAGCAGGAACGGGTTGACGTCTGCACGGTGAAAACCGATCTGATTATCGGCCCATCGCCTTTGCCAAAACGCTGGTTCCATGATCACTCCCGATTTTTAGATGGATTAAAGGGAAAACTTGGTTTGGATTTCGATCTGTAATGGGTTGAACATGATGACATCTTAATTCTCCGGACCCTAATCATGCTGCCCAGCCTGTTCATTTCCCACGGCTCACCCATGCTCGCCCTACAGCCCGGCGCCAGCGGGCCGGCACTGGCCCGGCTGGCCAATATCCTGCCCCGACCGAAAGCGATCGTGGTGGTCTCAGCGCACTGGGAAAGCCGCGAGCTACTGGTAACCAGCGCTGCGCAGCCACAGACCTGGCATGACTTCCACGGCTTCCCGCCTGCGCTGTATGCAGTGCAGTACCCGGCACCGGGCAACCCAGCGCTGGCCACAAAGGTCAGTGAATTACTCAACGCTGCCGGTCTGCCGACGCACCTGGATGCTCAGCGGCCATTCGACCACGGCGCCTGGGTGCCGCTGTCGCTGATGTACCCAGACGCGAGCATTCCAGTGATTCAGCTTTCGCTGCCCAGCCGTATGGGGCCGGCGCTGCAGTTGAAGGTCGGCCAGGCACTGGCGGCGCTGCGCGAGGAGGACATTCTGCTGGTAGGGTCCGGCAGTATCACCCACAACCTGGGTGAACTCGACTGGCACGCTGGGCCGGAGGTGATCAAGCCGTGGGCGCTGGCATTTCGTGATTGGGTGGTGGAAATGTTGAGGGCAGACGACCAGGCTGCATTGCTGGACTTCCAGCAGCAGGCGCCTTTTGCGGCACGCAACCACCCCAGTGATGAGCATTTCTTGCCGCTGTTCTTTGCCCTGGGAGCTGGCGGTAAGTTTGGCATCGTGCATCAGGGATTTACCCTGGGCGCGCTGGGGATGGATATCTATCGGTTCGACTGAAGGGCCCTTTCGCGGGACAAGCCCGCTCCCACAATGATTGGCACTGCTGGGCCATTGTGGGAGCGGGCTTGCCCCGCGAAGTGGCCCCCACAGGCAAAAAAAATCCCCGACCTAAGCCGGGGATTTTTCGTTACGCCAGGATCAATCCTCGCGGTAGCGACGCAGCTTCAGCTGCTTGCCAGCCACGCGGGTGTCCTTGAGCTTGGACAGCAGGCGCTCGAGGCCATCTTCCGGCAGCTCGATCAGGCTGAAGCTGTCGCGCACCTGGATGCGACCGATTGCATCACGGGCCAGGCCACCTTCGTTGAGGATCGCCCCCAGCAGGTTCTTGGCGGCGATACCATCACGGGCACCCAGGGCAGTACGGCAACGTACACGGCCTTCGGCCAGCGGCAGTGGCGCGCGACGCTCGCGGTCACCACGGTCACCACGATCGCTGCGCTCGGCACGCTCTGGGCGGTCACCGCGTGGCGCGACGCCTGGTACCAGCGGCTGCTCGCGCTCTACGGCTGCCAGGTCCAGGGCTTGGCCGTTGGTGGCCTTGCGCAGCAGGGCTGCAGACAGGGCACGCGGGCTGCAACCCAGGGCTTCGGTCAGGCGGTCGAACAGCTCGCCATGGCTGGCCTCAGCTTCGGCAACCAGCGGCTCCAGGCTCTTGGTCAGCTTCTTGATGCGCGCATCCAGCACGGCTTGAGCGTTCGGCAGACGGGCTTCGGCAACCTTCTGCCCAGTCACGCGCTCGATGACCTGCAGCATGCGGCGCTCACGCGGGGTGACCAGCAGCAGCGCACGGCCTTCACGACCGGCACGGCCGGTACGGCCGATACGGTGTACGTAAGACTCTGGGTCGTACGGCATGTCGACGTTGAACACGTGAGTGATGCGCGGTACGTCCAGGCCACGGGCAGCGACGTCGGTAGCGACGACGATGTCCAGGCGGCCATCCTTGAGCGAGTCGATGACGCGCTCACGCTGGTTCTGGGCAATGTCGCCGTTCAGCGCAGCAGCCTTGTAGCCTTTGGCTTCCAGCGCGGCGGCCAGGTCCAGGGTGGCTTGCTTGGTGCGCACGAAGGCGATCAGCGCGTCGAACTCTTCCACTTCGAGCAGACGCAGAACAGCCGGGATCTTCTGGTCGGCGTGGACCATCAGGTGGGCCTGGTCGATCGCGGTAACGGTCTGGGTCTTGCTCTGGATCTTGACGTGCTTGGGCTCACGCAGGTGACGTTCGGCGATCGAGCGGATCGACGACGGCAGGGTTGCGGAGAACAGTACGGTCTGGCGGCTGGCCGGAATGGCATCGAAGATCACTTCGAGGTCGTCCATGAAGCCCAGCTTGAGCATTTCGTCGGCTTCGTCCAGTACCAGATACTGCACGGTCGACAGGACTTTCTCGTCGCGACGCAGGTGGTCGCAGAGACGGCCCGGGGTAGCGACGACGATTTGCGCGCCGTTACGGATGGCACGCAGCTGTGGGCCCATCGGGGCACCACCGTAGACAGCCACCACGTTAACGCCAGGCATCTGCTTGGCGTAGGTTTCGAAAGCGGTAGCAACTTGCAGCGCCAACTCACGGGTTGGCGCCAGGATCAGGGCTTGCGGTTCGCGCTTGCTCACGTCGATCTTGTTGAGGATCGGCAGGGCGAAGGCAGCGGTCTTGCCGGTGCCAGTCTGCGCCTGGCCGATCATGTCGTGACCGGCGAGGATGATCGGGATCGACTGATGCTGAATAGCGGACGGCTCTTCGTAGCCTGTGGCCAGAACAGCAGCAACGATATTCGGATTGAGATCGAGAGCGGCGAATCCGCCGGTTTCCTGGGTCATGGGTCTGCCTCTAGGTGCATCCGCAAAGACCCATGCTCCAAAGCTGCACATGCCTTGAAAGACCAGAAGGTCACCCAGGCAGCTTTGGCGGCGGGGATTTGCGAAAACGATTGAAAAAGAAAAACTTGGGAAAGTCCGCCTAGCGGACGCGCAGCCGAAGCTGGACTCGGAGGATTTGCACCACCTGATTTTGAGGTCCGCTAAAAGACCGGCGCGTACTATACCCGAATTAACTGATTGCAGTGAGGAAAATTTTTACACGTCGAAGCCAGTATCGGGCCATCAGCAAACGCCAGCTGAATCGATTCCCTCAGGACCACCAAATCGTGCTTTTCGCGGGCAAGCCCGCTCCCACATGGACTGCGCACCACCTTGTGGGAGCGGGCTTGCCCGCGAACAGGGCAACGCGGTTTCAGCTAGCTGGCCGGATTACACGGATCAGCGCTTCAAGGCTATAGCCCAACCGCGGCGCCAGCGCCTCGGCCCGCGCTCGCACGCCGTCCAGGTCCAGCACCTGCTCCAGGTCCGCCGGAACCAGCAGGATCACATTGCCCTCCTTCACCGGCAGCTCCCAGTAATGGCGATGGTACAAACCGCGCAACAGCGCCGCGCCCAGCGGTCTGCCGTCGTCGCCGGCCCACTGATTGATCACCAGCCAGCCGCCAGGGTTGAGCTGCTTCTGGCAGTTCTCCAGGAAGGTCCAGGCCAAATGACCAACGCCCGGGCCGTGGTCGGTGTACAGGTCGACGAAGAGCAGGTCGGCCTTCTCCGCCGTCGGCAGCAACTCCAGGGCATCGCCGACCCGCACGTACAAGCGCGGGTCGTCGTCCAGCCCCAGATACTCCATGGCCAGGCGCGGCACATCCGGGCGCAGCTCGATGGCTTCGATGTCGTCAAGCGGCAGGAACTTCATGCACGCCTGGGTCAGGGTCCCGGCGCCCAGGCCGAGAAACAGCGCACTCTCGGGCTGAGCGTGGCACAGCGCCCCCACCAGCATGGCACGGGTATAGTCGTACTCCAGCCAGCTGGGGTCGGCAGTGAACACACAGCTCTGCTCGATGGCATCGCCGAATTCGAGGAAGCGGTAGTCGTCCACTTCATAGACGCTGATGACGCCAAAGGCATCCTCGACCCGGGCCAAAAGCACTTCTTCCCGCTCCGTCGCCATTTACCTGCCATCCGCCGTGCAAAAACGCGCATTGTCCGTCAACACCCTTGATGCAACAAGCTCAGCGCCAACTGTTACCATGACAAACAGCCTATAACCGACCATACCGAGCCTGTGATGAACCGACCGTGGAGCCCTGACAGCTGGCGTGCCCTGCCGATCCAGCAGCAACCGACCTACCCCGATGCCGCGCACCTGCTCAAGGTCGAGCAGACCCTGGCCAGCTACCCGCCGCTGGTGTTCGCCGGGGAAGCACGCGAGCTGCGCCGGCAGTTCGCCGAAGTCACCGAAGGCCGGGCCTTCCTGCTGCAGGGCGGCGACTGCGCCGAAAGCTTCGCCGAGTTCTCGGCGGCGAAGATCCGCGACACCTTCAAGGTGCTGCTGCAGATGGCCATCGTCATGACCTTCGCCGCCGGCTGCCCGGTGGTCAAGGTCGGGCGCATGGCCGGGCAGTTCGCCAAGCCACGCTCGGCAAACGACGAAACCATCGGCAACATCACCCTGCCGGCCTACCGCGGCGACATCGTCAACGGCATCGGCTTTGACGAAAAAAGCCGCATCCCCGACCCGGACCGCCTGCTGCAGGCCTACCACCAGGCCACCGCCAGCCTCAACCTGCTGCGCGCCTTCGCCCAGGGCGGCTTTGCCGACCTGCACCAGGTGCACAAGTGGAACCTGGACTTCATCGCCAATTCGGCGTTGGCCGACAAGTACCACCAATTGGCCAATCGCATCGATGAGACCCTCGCCTTCATGCGCGCCTGCGGCCTGGACAGCGCCCCGCAGTTGCGCGAAACCAGCTTTTTCACCGCCCACGAAGCGCTGCTGCTCAACTATGAAGAAGCCTTCGTGCGCCAGGACAGCCTGACCGGCGACTACTACGATTGCTCGGCGCACATGCTGTGGATCGGCGACCGCACCCGCCAGCTCGACGGTGCCCACGTGGAGTTCCTGCGTGGCGTGCACAACCCGATCGGGGTCAAGGTCGGCCCGAGCATGAACCCCGAAGAGCTGATCCGCCTGATCGACACGCTCAACCCAGCCAACGACCCCGGCCGCCTCAACCTGATCGTGCGCATGGGCGCCGGCAAGGTCGGTGAGCACCTGCCTGGGCTGATCCGCACCGTCGAGCGCGAAGGGCGCAAGGTGCTGTGGAGCTCCGACCCGATGCACGGCAACACCATCAAGGCCAGCAGCGGCTACAAGACCCGCGACTTCGCGCAGATCCTCGATGAAGTGAAACAGTTCTTCCAGGTACACCAGGCTGAGGGCAGCCACGCCGGTGGCATTCATATCGAAATGACCGGGCAGAACGTCACCGAATGCATCGGCGGCGCGCGGCCGATCACCGAAGATGCGCTGTCTGACCGCTACCACACCCACTGCGACCCACGCATGAACGCCGATCAGTCGCTGGAACTGGCCTTCCTGATCGCCGAAACCCTCAAGCAGGTGCGACGCTGAGCAACGCCTGACGCAACTGGCTGCCCGCCTGGCGCGGGCAGTTCAGTTGCACCCGCTGCAGGCCCAGCCAACTGGCCAGCTGCAGCAGGTTGACGGCCAGGGCGTGGTAACCCGCCTCGTCCAGCGGCTGTGCTTCGGTATGCACCGCATGCACGGCAAGCTGCCCTTGAGCGCGTTCGGCGCGCAGGTCGAGGCGCGCGGCAATACGTTCTTCGTACAGAAACGGCAGCACGTAGTAGCCGTATATCCGCTTGTGCGCTGGGGTGTAGAGTTCCAGACGATAGCGGAAGTCGAATAGCCGCTCGGTGCGGTTGCGCTCCCAGACCAGTGAGTCGAAGGGCGACAGCAAGGCGCTTGCCGCTATCCGTCGGGGAATGCGCGGGACACCTGCGCAGTAGCCAGGCTGCTTCCAGCCTTGCACCTCCGCAGCCTGCAAGCGGCCATCGGCAACCATCTCGTGCAGTGCCGCCCTACCCTGGCTGGGCTCCAGGCGAAAATAATCGCGCAGGTCGCGCTCGGTCGCCACGCCCAAGGCGTTGGCGGCATGCAGCATCAGCCCCTGATGGGCTTCGGCTTCGCTCGGCAGCGGCTGGTCGAGGATCGCTCGCGGCAACACCTTGTCCGGCACATCGTAAAGACGCTCGAAGCCACGCCGGCTGGCCACGGTCACTTCGCCAGCGGCGAACAGCCATTCGAGGGCGTGCTTTTCATCGCTCCAGTCCCACCAGGGGCCGGCGCGCTCCTGCCGAGTAGACAAGCTGCCGGCGCCCAATGCGCCCTGCTCGCGGACTGCAGCCAGCACCCGGGCGATCACATCCTGGCGCTCGCGACCGAATTGCGCGAGCTGGCGGTAGATGCCACGCCCATCGGCGGCGTGGGCCATGCGCCAGCGCAGCAGCGGGTAAAGCGTCATGGGCATTAGTGACGCCTCATGCCCCCAGTATTCGAACAGCTGACGTTGGCGACCTCGGCCCCAGGCGAGCTGGTCGAGCACCGAAGGCTCGTAATTGCCCAGACGAGAGAAAAGCGGCAAGTAGTGGGAACGGACCACGGCGTTGACCGAATCGATCTGCAGCACGCCCAGGCGCTGGAGCATGCGCTTGATGGCGGTCAGCGCTGGCGCAGACTGATGCTGTTTGCCAAAGCCTTGCGCAGAGAGGGCCAGGCGGCGGGCCTGGTGAGTGGACAACTTGAGCGGCAAGCCTGGTCTCCTTCTGATGCCTGTAATGGCCTCTTCGCGGGCAAGCCCGCTCCCACAGGGTCATGCGCTATTCCTGTGGGAGCGGGCTTGCCCGCGAAGAGGCCATTACAGGTGTAGCCTATTTACGCAGCGGGTCATCCCAGAAATGCCGCTCGGCCTCTTGCTGGATATCCGCCCGGCTCAACCCCAGGTCGTGCAAGGTGGCATCACTGAGGCGGGCCAGCTCTCGACGCTGGCGATACAGCTCGTACCAGCGCAGCGGACGGTCGCTGACCGCGTGCCACAGGTGGTTCAGGCTAAAGGAAGGTTGCTGGATGCTGCTGACATGACCTTTCATCGTGAAGCCCTCCGTGTTGATGGCTTCAGTCTCACGCCAGGCCTAAGATCAATCCAACGAATGTTTCTGATGCCATGCATCTCGGAGATTGATGCAATGTCCCAGTATCAAAGCCTCGATGCCGACGTACTGCGCACCTTCGTCGCCATCGCCGAGCAAGGTGGCTTCACCCGCGCCGGCGAAGTGGTCAACCGCACCCAGTCGGCGGTGAGCATGCAGATGAAACGCCTGGAGGAAGACATCCTCCAGCGCCAGCTGTTCGAACGCGACGGCCGGCAGGTTCGCCTGACCGCCGAGGGCCAGGTACTGCTCGGCTATGCGCGGCGCATCCTCAAGCTGCACGGCGAAGTGTTCAACACCCTGCGCATGCCGCACATGGTCGGGATGGTGCGCATCGGCACCCCGGACGACTACGCCATGCGTTTTCTGCCGACCATCCTGTCGAGCTTTGCCAAGGCTTACCCGCTGATCCAGGTCGAGGTGCATTGCGATTCGTCGAAACAGCTGATGCTGCGTCAAGACCTGGACCTGACCATCGTCACCCGCGAACCCGGCAACGAGATCGGCCAGTTGCTGCGCCAGGAGCGTCTGGTGTGGGCCGCTGCCGAAAGCTTCTGTCCGCAGGAACAGCGGCCCATGCCGCTGGCGCTGTTCAATACCGATTGCTTCTGCCGCGCCTGGACCTGCAATGCCCTGGAGGCCCAGGGCATCGACTACCGCATCGCCTACACCAGCCCAAGCCTGGCGGCGATTTTCGCCATCGTCACGGCGGGGCTGGCGGTGACGGCGCAGTTGCAGAGCCTGATAGGCGGGAATATCCGCATCCTCGGCGAACAGGATGGGTTGCCGCAATTACCAATGGCCAACGTGATGCTGTTGCGCAACAGCCAAAGTCAATCACCGATCACCGACTGCATGGCCGATTACATCATCGAAGGGTTCATGTAAGGGCTTAGAGCTCGAAGCCCAGCATCAGCGCACAGACCACCAGGAAGACGCAGAACATTGCACGCAGCACCTTCTCCGGCAGCGCATGGGCCAGCCGCACGCCCCAGCTGATGCTCAGTAGCCCACCGACCGCCAAGGGAACACCCACGCCCCAGTCGACACTGTGGTGCACGCCGTAGGTCAGCAAGGTTACCGTGGTGCTCGGCGCCGCCAGCGCCAGCGACAGGCCCTGCGCGACCACTTGGGTGGTACCGAACACGCTGGTCAGAATCGGCGTAGCCACCACAGCCCCGCCAACCCCGAACAAGCCGCCCATGGTCCCAGCGAAACTGCCCAGCACGCCAAGCCACGGCCAGGCATAGCGCATTTCGGCACTCGGCGGCGAAACCTTGATAAACATCCGCACGACGTTCCACACCGCCAGCGCTACCAGGAAGCCGACGAAGCCCAAACGCATGGATTGGGCATCGATGCCTACCGCCCAAATGGAACCCAACCAGGCAAACAGGAAGCTGCAGGCCGCCAGTGGCAGGGCATGCCGCAACTCGATGCGGTTTCGCTGGTGATAGCGCCACAATGCCAGCAATACGTTCGGCACCACCATCACCAGCGCCGTGCCCTGGGCCAGTTGCTGGTCGAGGCCAAACAGCACACCCAGCGCGGGGATGGCGATCAGCCCGCCACCGATCCCGAACAAGCCCCCCATAGTGCCCAAGACGGCGCCCAATCCGATATACAACAACCACTCGATCATCAGGGCCTCATCTGCCTGCGTTTGTAATGCGAGCATGCTAACGATTGCAGGCTGGCGGGGAAACGCACAGCCACGCACAATGGCTATGCGTTTCTCGCAAAAGCAGAATTTTTTATGAGCCCTGATACCCTCACCGACCAGTTGAGCCTGTTCCTTGATGTACTGGAGACCGGTAGCTTTTCCGCTGCCGCCCGGCGTCATCCGCTGACCCCCTCCGCCGTCGCGCGGCGCATCGACAACCTCGAAAACGCCGTTGGCAGCCGCCTGTTCACCCGCAGCACCCATGCCGTGCGCGCCACACCGGCAGGCAATGCCTTCGCCGAGCGTGCCCGGCGCATCATCGAAGAATTGCGCCTGGCCCGTGCCGAGGCCGTGTCGCTGAGCAATTCCCCGGAGGGCCTGATCCGCATTGACGCCCCCGCCGCCTTCGGCCGCCGCCACCTGGCGCCGGCCATCGCCGATTTCCTGGTCGCCTACCCGGGCCTGGATGTCCATCTGCGACTGATCGACAGCTTCGTCGACCTGCACGGCAGCCACCTGGGCGAAGTCGACCTGGTCCTGCGCGCGGGCCCGCTGGCCGATACGCGCCTGGTCGCCACGCCACTGGCCTACATGGTGCGCATCGCCTGCGCCAGCCCCGCCTACCTGGCCAGCCGCAGCGTACCTGCGTGCCCCAGCGAACTGCCTGATCACGACGGGCTGGATTGGGACGGCCTGGCGCCACCCTTCGCCTGGCGCTTCACTGTCGACGGGCAACAGCGCCTATACCGCCCCTCGCGCATGCGCATGGCCGCCAACAATGCCGAGACCTTACTGTTCGGCGCCCTCGCCGGCCTGGGTATCGCCCATTTGCCGACCTGGCTTATCAGCGACTACCTGCTGCGGGGGGAACTGGTGCCGCTGTTTTGCGACACTGGCCTGCCTGCGGCAGAGACCAGCGGTATTTATGCGCTCCGCCTGGAACATGAAACGAACTCTCGCAGCCGCTTGCTGCTCGAATTCCTCAAGAGCCGCTTCAGCCCGATTCCACCCTGGGACCTGGCACTTAGAAGCGAGCTGCGCTGGCAATGAGCGCGCAAACTTTCAGCGTGCTAGATTCGACCATTGATCACATTCAAGGACCTGCATGAACGCCGACACCCAAGCCTCCTGTGACGAGCTGCTGCTGGACAACCAGGTCTGCTTCGCCCTGCACTCCACCTCGTTGCTGATGACCAAGGTCTACAAGCCGTTGCTCCAGGCGCTGGGCCTGACCTACCCGCAATACCTGGCCATGCTCGTGCTGTGGGAACAGGACGGCCTGACCGTGGGCGAGATCAGCCAGCATTTGCTCACCGACCCCGGCTCGCTGACTCCTTTGCTCAAACGCCTGGAAAGCGAAGGCCTGCTCAAGCGCACCCGCAGCCGCGAGGACGAACGGGTGGTGCTGGTGCAGCTCACGGACAAAGGCCACGCCCTGCAGCAGCAGGCCAAAGAGGTGCCGCCGTGCATCCTCAAGGCCAGCGGCCGCAGCCTGGAAAGCCTGCAAAAGCTGCAGGCCGACCTGCTGGCATTACGCGAGAACCTGCAAAAAAACCTCTGACGGCTATGCTGTGCGATGCCCGTTCGGATGAGCGGTGAAGATTTATATTGCGCACAAACTAATTGCGCGCTAATTTAAATCCCGTACCCACCCGGCGCTCCCGCTTCAAGCGGGGCGCACAGCACACTAGCGAGGCTCAAGATGCAAAAGGTCACTCCGCTGTACATCGCAGAAGCCACCTCCACCGGCGGTCGCGACGGCAAATCCCGCTCCAGCGACGGCAAGCTGGAAGTTAAGCTGAGCACCCCCAAGGAATTGGGCGGCGCGGGCGGTGACGGCACCAACCCCGAGCAGATGTTCGCCGCCGGTTACTCGGCCTGCTTCATCGGTGCACTGAAATTCGTCGCCGGCCAGGAGAAAAAATCGCTGCCTGCCGACGCCTCGATCACCGCCAAGGTCGGCATCGGCCAGATCCCAGGTGGTTTTGGCCTGGATATCGACCTGCACATCAACCTGCCCGGCCTGGCCCAGGCCGACGCCGAAGGGCTGGTGGAGAAAGCGCACCAGGTTTGCCCTTACTCCAACGCCACCCGCGGCAATGTGGATGTGCGGTTGCACGTGACGGTGTAAATCACAGGCACAAAAAAACCCGGCCGAGGCCGGGTTTTTTGTTTCACAAGAAGGATTACTTCTTGGAACGACCTTTGTAAGCGCCGCCTTCACGAGTGTCGATGTCGATCCACTCGTCGATCTGGATGAAGTCGGCAACCTGCAGCTCAGTGCCGTTCTTCAGTTTGGCAGGCTTCATGACCTTGCCGGAGGTGTCACCGCGAGCAGCGTTCTCGGTGTAGACAACCTGACGGCTGATGGTGGTCGGCAGTTCAACCGATACCAGGCGGCCTTCGAAGAACACGGCTTCACAGACGTCTTCCATGCCTTCTTCGATGAACGGCAGAACGGCTTCGATGTCTTCGGCGTTCAGCTCGTACATGGTGTAGTCGGTGGTGTCCATGAAGGTGTACGAGTCACCGCTGATGAACGACAGGGTCGCTTCTTTGCGATCCAGGATCACGTCGTCCAGCTTGTCGTCCGCACCGAATACGGTTTCGGTCTTGTAGCCGGTCAGCAGGTTCTTCAGCTTGGTCTTCATGATCGCGCTGTTGCGACCCGATTTGGTGAACTCGGCTTTCTGAACCAGCCACGGGTCGTTGTCGATCCGCAGTACGGTACCGGGTTTCAGTTCTTTACCAGTTTTCATTACGAAGTATCCGAATCTGGATGGATTTATAAAAATCGAGGCCGCATATCATAGCCAATTTCGGTAAAACTGTACCAGCGCCTTGGCAAGGTCCGGCCGAGCGGCCTGCTCGGCCGCCCAATCTCGGGCATGCTGCTGCAGCTCCGGCCAATGTTTACGGGCCTCTTGCCATGCCTGGCGCATGTCGTGGTCCATGTTCCAGGCGCGCCACAATGCCACCAGTGCTTCGCCGGCAGCGTCCGACAGGCCCTGTCGGTAAAGGCGCAGGAACGCTTCGAGCTTTTCCCAGTGGGCGTTTTCTTCTTGCACGTAGATGTGCCACAGCATCGGCCGGCCAGCCCACTGCGCGCGCACGAACGAGTCCTCGCCGCGCACCGCGTTGAAATCACAGGCCCACAGCAGCCGGTCGTAATCATGCTGGCTGACGAACGGCAAGATCTGCACGGTCAGCGCGTCGCGCCGGTAGACATCACCGACCTTGAGCCCCGGTTCGCCCAGCCACCGACCCAGATCGCCCAGAATGCGGCCTTGCGGCACCAGCAGATGAGTGGTGCAGGTATCAGTGGATAACGCATCGAGCCAGGCGCCCAGCTGCGGGTTTTCGTAGGCGAACAGTGAGATCAGCTGTGCATCCGCTTGCGCTCGAATACCCAAGCTGTGCAGGAACGCAGCGCGGGCCTCGGCGGACTGCTCGAAGGCCTGTCGTTGCCGCAGCAGCGAGGCCTCGCGCAGAAGCCCGCCAGTCTTTTCGGTAAAGCCAGGAAAGAAAAATATTTTGCGCAGGCCGTTCGGCTGCGGCGAGGGTAGCCCATGGCAACCCTCTACCCAGTCCTCGGCACTGAGGTAGTCAAGGTTGAGCCACAGAACCGGCTTGGCCCGCGCACGCATTGCCTCGACATACGGCAATGGCAACTGGCAGGCGAAGGCACCAATCACTACATCGGCGGGTTCCACCGGCTGCCACTGCGCAGGCCAGGCACGCACATCGACGCCCTGCTGCCATTGCTGCGCAGCGCTGGCGTCGGCTCCCGGGCACATGGGCACAAAGGCATTCAGGTCATCCACCCACAGGCGCACCGCCAGATCGTGCTCGGCGACCAGCTGCCGAGCCAACCGCCAAGTCACCCCAATATCGCCGTAGTTGTCGACGACGCTGCAGAAGATGTCCCACGCGACTTTCATAGGTCCTGCCCTCGCCCTGCGCAAATCGGCGAATTCTGCGTTCAAATCGTCGCCGACAAAAGCGCTAATACTGAAAGATCGCCCGATGCCATGCGACAATGGCGCCTCGTCCCGCCCTGCCAGGAGGCCGTCATGCCCCGCCACCGTGAATTGAAGATCACCCTCAAACCACTGCAACTGGTCCTGTGCGTGGCATTTGGCCTGTGGCTCGGCGCCGTGGCCATTGCCCTGAGCCTGTGGCTGGCGGTGCGCTGGTGGCCCGAGCAGGTGCAACCGGTGGCCCAGGCCGTCGCCCCTTCCCCCGCCCGCCCGGTAGCCCCGCCCGCACAGCCGCTGGATGCGCAGGGCGAAATGTTCCAGCGCTACAAGGACATCCTGCACAAGCAGGAGCTGCAGCAAGCCGCTGAAGCCGCCCAAGGCAACCCGCGTAACCTCAACAGCCCCAAGTGCCAGTTCTGGCTGTCGCAGAACCGTACGGCGCCGACCGACAAGAGCCAGGCCAACGTGCTGGAGTTCTGTTACTGATGGACAAGGCTAGCCTGCTCACGCGCATCGTCGCTGCCCTGGAAACCGACATGGAGGTGCTGCGCCGCGCTGCCCAGACCGCCTACGAAACCGCCACCGCCGAAGAAAACATCGCCGAGAACAAGTACGACACGCTTGGCCTGGAAGCGTCGTACCTGGCCACCGGCCAGGCCAGGCGCACGGCCGAGATTCGTCAGGCACTACTCACCTACCGGCAGTTGCTGCTGCGCGAATACGATCCGGCGCGGGGGGTGCAGGTGAGCAACCTGGTGACACTGGAGGATGAGGATGGCGGGAAACGGTTGCTGTTTCTCGGGCCCGAAGCGGCGGGCCTGAAAATGGGCGAGGGGGATGGGCTGGTAACCGTGATAACGCCGCGTTCGCCCCTGGGGCAACTGCTGGCGGGCAAAAAGGTCGATGATGAGGTGAACCTCGGGACACAGGTCTTTTATATTATCGATGTTGTCTGATAGGGCCCTTTCGCGGGGCAAGCCCGCTCACACAGGATCCCCATAATATCCAGATGCAAGTTGCTCCTGTGGGAGCGGGCTTGCCCCGCGAAGAGGCCGGTACATGCGCACCTAGCCCAGCGCATCAAACCGCTCCGCCAACCTGCGCTCAGCGAACTGCTCCTGAACAAACTCGATGAACGCCCGGGTCTTGCCCGGCAGCAGCTTGTGTTCGGCGTAGTACAGGCTGATATGTCCATCGTCCACATACCAGTCCGGCAACACCCTCTGCAGCAACCCTGCCTCCAGGTATGGCACGGCAAACGGCAGGCTGACCAGGGCAATGCCCAAGCCCTGCTGCGCCACAGCGCAGGCCGCATCCGAGTCACTCATGGTCATCGCCTGGCGCAACTGCAAGGGCTGTTGCGCGTGCCAGCGGCTAGTCAGTGGCCAGGACCGCACGCGGCCGGTCTGCGGTGAGCGAATCAGGATCCCGGCATGGCTCTGCAGCGTTTGCGGATCTTCGATGCCCGGGTGTTGGCTCAAATACCCGGGCGCGGCCACCAATACTCGATGCGCCGGCGTCAGCTTGCGCGCCACCACCCCCAACGGCAGCTCGAAACCGCCGCCGATTGCGGCATCGAAGCCCTGGCCGATCAGGTCCACCTGGCGGTTGTCGAAGTGCCAGTCCGGGGTGATCGCCGGGTAGCGGTGCAAAAAATCGCCCAGCAACGGCAGCACGTACAAGCGCCCGAATACGGTCCCCATGCTCACCCGCAACAGCCCGGCCGGTTGGCCTTCGGCGCTGGCCAGGTTGGCCACGGCGTACTGGATGGTGCGAAAGCTGTCGCTGACTTCACCGAGAAAACGCTGTCCAGCTTCAGTCAAGGTCAGCTTGCGCGTACTACGCTGGAACAGCCGCACGCCGAGGCGCGCCTCCAGTTGGGCGACATGCTTGCCCACCGCCGCCGGGGTCAGGCTCAGGCGGCGGGCGGCCTCGGCAAAGCTGCCGACCTCGGCGCTGCGGATGAAACACTCAAGGGCGTTGAACGATTCCATGGCCATGATTACCAACCAAAGGTTTACTCTGCTGATAGCGATTGCCATCTTATCAGCAGGTAATCATCGGTCGATACTGCGCCCATCCAAGGCATTCGGCCTTGCTTCCAGCAGGAGATCAGCATGTCCAAGCAACTTACCCTCGAAGGCAAAGTGGCCCTGATCCAGGGCGGCTCCCGCGGCATTGGCGCCGCCATCGTCCGCCGCCTGGCGCGCGAAGGCGCACAGGTTGCCTTCACCTACGCCAGCTCCGAAGGCCCGGCCAACGACCTGGTAGAAGAAATCAAGGCAGCCGGTGGCCAAGCCCTGGCCCTGCGCGCCGACAGCGCCGACGCCGCCGCCGTGCAGCTGGCGGTCGACGACGCCGTAAAAGCCTTCGGCCGCCTCGATATCCTGGTCAACAACGCCGGCGTCCTGGCCGTGGCGCCATTGGTAGACTTCGACCTCGCCGATTTCGACCGCACGCTGGCCATCAATGTACGCAGCGTGTTCGTCGCCAGCCAGGCCGCCGCCCGCTACATGGGCCAGGGCGGGCGGATCATCAACATCGGCAGCACCAATGCCGAACGCATGCCGTTCGCCGGCGGTGCGCCTTATGCCATGAGCAAATCGGCCTTGGTCGGCCTGACCAAGGGCATGGCGCGTGACCTGGGGCCGCAGGGCATTACCGTAAACAACGTGCAGCCCGGGCCAGTGGACACCGACATGAACCCGGCCAGCGGCGAGTTCGCCGACAGCCTGATCCCGCTGATGGCCATCGGGCGCTATGGCCAGGTGGATGAAATCGCCAGCTTCGTGGCTTACCTGGCAGGGCCGGAGGCCGGCTACATTACCGGCGCCAGCCTGACCGCCGATGGTGGCTTTGCCGCCTGATAGACTGGGGGCCAGGTGCCCCCTGCTTTTTCCTGAACACGAGAACCCCATGACCTCCCCGACCCTCAGCCGCGCGCTGATCCTGCTGATGGCCACCGCCACCGGCCTGGCCGTGGCCAGCAATTACTATGCCCAGCCCCTGCTGCACAGCATCGCCGAACAGTTCGGCCTGAGTACCGCCAGCGCCGGCAGCATCGTCATCGCCGCGCAGCTCAGCTACGGCGCCGGCCTGCTGTTGCTGGCGCCCCTGGGCGACCTGTTCGAGCAGCGCCGCCTGATCGTGATCATGTCGGTGATCGCCACCCTGGGCCTGGTGATCAGTGCCTGCGCCCCCAGCCTGCCGTGGCTGATTCTCGGCACCGCGCTCACCGGCCTGTTCTCGGTGGTGGCGCAGATCCTCGTGCCGATGGCCGCGACCCTGAGCGAACCGCACCAGCGCGGACGCGCCGTGGGCACCTTGATGAGCGGCCTGCTGCTGGGCATCCTGCTGGCACGCACCGCTGCCGGTTTCATGGCCGAGCTGGGCGGCTGGCGCAGCATCTACGTACTGGCCGCCGTGCTGATGTCCATCACCGCCTTTGCCCTGTACCGCAGCCTGCCGCAACACCACAGCCATGCCGGGCTGAAGTACCCGGCACTGATCGGCTCGGTGTTCCGCTTGTTCATCGAAGAGCCGGTGCTGCGCCTGCGCTCGCTGCTGGGGTTACTGGCGTTCAGCCTGTTTGCCCTGTTCTGGACACCGCTGGCGTTCCTGCTGGCACAACCGCCTTACCAATATTCCGACGCGATCATTGGCCTGTTCGGGCTGGCCGGGGCGGCCGGTGCGCTGTCAGCCAACTGGGCCGGGCGCCTGGCCGACCGCGGCAAGGGCGCGCTGGGCACCACCGTGGGGCTGGTAGCACTGCTGCTGTCTTGGGTACCGCTGGGCTTCGCGCAAAGCTCGTTGCTGGCGCTGCTGCTGGGCGTGCTGCTGCTCGACCTGGCCGTGCAGCTGGTGCACGTGAGCAATCAGAACGCGGTAATCGCGCTGCGGCCCGAAGCCCGTACCCGGCTGAATGCCGGCTACATCACCTGTTATTTCATTGGCGGCGCGCTAGGCTCCTTGCTGGGCACCCAGTTGTTCCAGCATTCGGGCTGGATGGGCATCGTGATCGCCGGGTTGCTGATCGGCGCATTGGCGCTGCTGGTGTGGGGTTGGGCCGAACACAAGCGCAAGCGCGCGCCGCGGGCCTGCGAGGCATAAGGCCACACCACCCTCCGTCGCCTGCCCGTTGACTTGCCCGTCACGCCAGCGCTCAGTAAGCGCTGGCTAAGCCCCTTTCACTGACAGGATGACTCAATGACAAGGCTCACGGTGCAATCCGGCGATTTCTTGCAAGGTGAAGGCGAGTATCGCAATGGATCGCTCACACTCAAAACCCCGCGCAGCCCCTCGCCTGGCGAGCGGATATCCCTGACTCGCATCAGCGATTTGCAGCTGGCCAGCCTGGAGACCAGCCGCAGCCTGGGCACCGCGCTTGGCTGGGGCGTGGCCGGTGCCCTGGTGGCAGGCCCGGTGGGCCTGCTGGCGGGGTTGTGGCTGGGTGGTAAGGAGGAGGAAGCCACCTTCCTGGCCACCTTCAAGGATGGCCGCAAGTTGATGGCCATCACCGATGGCAAGACCTGGTCGAAGATTGATGACAGCTGGCGCCAGCATCGGCGCCCGGCCGCGGGAGACTAAGCGTTTCAGGCACACTTTGATTATTCGTGCCTGATAAGATGCGGCACTTTTTGTCTGCACCGGCCTCTTCGCGGGGCAAGCCCGCTCCCACAGGTATATCACTGCTATCAGGTTCGGTGGTGCACCTGTGGGAGCGGGCTTGCCCCGCGAAGAGGCCGGTGTGCTCTCTGCCGCTTAAGGACCCCCGCATGCCCTCGCTCCGCCCTCGCCTGCCCCTGAGCCTGCTCAGCCTGGGCCTGGCCCTGCACAGCCTCCAAGGATGGGCTGAAGACAGTGTGACACTCGCCCCCGTGCAGGTATCCGACACCTACGGCAGCGATGGCTATCAAGCGCGAGAGGTAGCAGTAGGCGGATTCCAGCCTGCGCCCCTGCTCGACACGCCCGCGTCGGTCAGTGTATTCAGCCAGCAACTGATCGAAGACCGCCAGGTGCGCAAGCTCAGCGAAGTGCTGCAAAGCGACGCCTCGGTCGGCGAGAGCTATGCCCCGATTGGCTACTACGAAAACTTCAACGTGCGCGGCTTCGAGCTGAACGCCGCCAGTAGCTACCGCATCAACGGCCAGACCATCGCCGGCGAGCAGAACGTGGCGCTGGAAAACAAACAGCAGGTCGAACTGCTCAAGGGCCTGTCAGGCCTGCAGAGTGGCGTGTCGGAGCCCGGCGGGCTGATCAACTACGTGACCAAGCGCGCCGAGGATGTGCGCAGCGTCACGGTCTCCACCAACGAACACGGCGAACGCTACCTGGCCACAGACCTGGGCGGCTGGTTCGGCAGCGAGCGGCAGTTCGGCCTGCGCGCCAACCTTGCCCATGAAGATATCCGCTCGTACGTCGACCACGCCGACGGCAAGCGTGACTTCGCCTCGCTAGCCTTCGACTGGCAGATCAGCCCCGACGCCACCTTGCAGTTGGATGCCGAGTACCAGCACCGCGAGCAACGCTCGGTGCCGGGCTACCAGCTGCTGGGCGGCAGCGAAGTGCCGCACGGCATCGACCCGGACGACCGTCTGGCCTACCAGCATTGGGCCAAACCTGTGCAGAACGATTCGCTGAACCTCGGCGGGCGCTTCCAGTACCGCTTCAACGATGCCTGGAGCGGCACCCTGAGCGCCTCGCGCAGCAAGGTAGTAATCGATGACTACAGCGCCTTCGCCTGGGGCAGCGAAGGCGGCTGGCAGTCGCACTTCAGCCCGGAAGGCGACTACGACATCTACGATTTCCGCAGCCCCGACGACACCCGCCGCACCGACGAAGCGCAGGCCGTGCTGAACGGAAAATTCGATGCGCTCGGCGTGGGTCATGAGCTGACCGTGGGCACCAGCGCGCAACGTCGTACGCTGGATCAACGCCCTTACTACAACGAACTGGTCGGCGGCGGCAATATCTACACCGGCGCACCTGCCGTGGAACCCTCTGACCGGCCCATCGGTGCCAGCGAGCGGCGTCTGGACAGCCGCCAGTACGGCGTGTTCGTCAGTGACCGCATCAGCTTCAACGAGCAATGGCAGACGGTGCTCGGCGCCCGTGAAGTGCGCCTGGACGAACAGACCTGGGACGAAAACGGCGTGGCCGGGCGCCATACCCGGCAATACCAGCTGCTGCCCAATGCCGCGCTGATCTACAAGCCGCGCCCCGACACCACGCTGTATGCCAGCTACGCCAAAGGTCTTTCAAGCGGTGGCACCGCCCCGTGGTTTGCCAGCAACGCGGCCGAGATCCTCGCCCCTACCCTGTCGCACCAACTGGAGCTCGGCATCAAGCGAGACTGGCAAGGCATGAGTTTCAGCGCCGCACTGTTCCAGATCCGCCAGGCTTACCAGTACGCCCGCCCACAGGAGGATGGCAGCTTCACCTACGTGCAGCAGGGCCAGCAGAAAAACATCGGCCTGGAGCTCGGCGCCAGCGGCTGGGTGACCTCGGACCTGCAGATCCAGGCCAGCGCCGCAGCGATTCGTGCGCGGGTCGAGAACAGCGGCACCGAGGCTTACGAAGACCATCAGGCCATTAACGTGCCACGTCTTCGCGCCGCCCTGCAGGCCGATTACACCCTGCCGGTTCCAGGCCTGGCCTTGCTTGGCGGGGCACGGTATAGCGCCAGCAAGTATGCGAGCCAGGCCGGCAACGTCGAAGTCGGTGGTTACACCGTGTTCGATCTCGGCAGCCGCTACCGCACGCGCATCGGGGGGTATGACACGGTGTTGCGGCTGACCGTGGACAATGTGTTCGACAAACGCTACTGGCGGGATGTGGGGGATTACCTCGGGGACAACTACCTGTTCCAGGGCGCACCGCGCACGGCCCGCCTGTCGGCCTCAGTGAGTTTCTAACGTGCATAAAAAAGCCCGGCCATCGAGGCCGGGCAGGTACACCCAAAGGAGCAAAACAAGGTGTCAGGGTTGGGAATGCGTTGAAACTCAGGCCACCGCCGCCAGCTTGGCCTTGGCCTGGTTGATGCCTTTTTCAAAGAAGTCGCCGCTCATGTTCAGGCCTTCGGCATGGATGAAGTTCACATCATGGATACCGATGAACGCCATCACCTGGCGCAGGTACGGTTCCTGGTGATCGCTGGTGGCGCCGGCATGAATGCCGCCGCGGGCAGTCAGGACGATGGCGCGCTTGCCGGTCAGCAGGCCTTGCGGGCCGGTCGGGGTGTACTTGAAGGTGATGCCGGCACGCAGCACGTGGTCCAACCAGGCCTTGAGGGTGCTGGGGATGGTGAAGTTGTACATCGGCGCGGCCATCACCAGCACATCGGCGGCGAGCAGTTCGTCGGTCAGTTCATTGGAACGGGCCAGGGCTTCGAGTTCGGCGGCGCTGCGCTGATCTTCTGGCTTCATCCAGCCACCGAGCAGGTTGGCGTCCAGGTGCGGTACCGGGGTCACGGCCAGGTCACGCACAGTGATTGCGTCAGCCGGATGCGCCGCTTGCCATTGCTCGATGAAGTCACGGGTCAGTTGACGGGAAACGGAATCCTGCTGGCGGGCGCTGCTTTCGATGATCAGTACGCGGGACATGGGGTGCCTCCATCGGCAAATAGGGTGCGATTCGATGGAGGTGAGATTAAGGCTTGACCTATCGATAAAAAAGCGTAAAAAGTGGGTTCAATCTATCGATTAATCCGTTTTATTGCGCTTTGCAGTCCAGCGCAATACGCAGCTTGATGATCTGCCGGTTGAATTTCGCCGTCACATCCACACTTTTGCCCGCCGGCACGTTGACCCGACGTACCCGTGGCGCCTCGGGGCCATTGCGGAAGGTCACCTTGCAAGCCGCCGGCACTTGCCCATAGTTGTTCAGGGTGATGGCACCGATATCGTAGGCGGTGTCGTAGGCGGTGTAGTCCAGCTTGACCCCGGTCAGTTCCTTCTCCACATCGATGGGGTAAGCCCAAGCCCCTAGGGGCAGGCACATCAGTATTGCCGCACAACATTTCTTCATGGGGCGCTCTCCTTGAAAGAGCGCAGCTTAGGACAACAGGAGCCAAAGATGAAAGCGCCGCGCGTGACCCTGGATCAGTGGCGGACCCTGCAGGCAGTGGTCGATCACGGTGGCTTTGCCCAGGCCGCCGACGCCCTGCACCGTTCGCAGTCGTCAGTCAGCTACACGGTGGCGCGCATGCAGGAGCAACTGGGTGTGCCGCTGCTGCGCATCGATGGCCGCAAGGCGGTGTTGACCGAGGCCGGCAACGTGCTGCTGCGCCGCTCGCGGCACCTGGTCAAGCAGGCCAGCCAGCTCGAAGACCTGGCCCACCATATGGAGCAAGGCTGGGAAGCCGAGGTGCGCGTAGTGGTCGATGCTGCCTACCCCAGCGCCCGCTTGGTACGCGCCTTGGCCGCGTTCATGCCGCAGAGCCGCGGTTGCCGGGTGCGCCTGCGTGAAGAGGTGCTGTCCGGGGTCGAAGAAGTGATGCATGAAGGCATCGCCGACCTTGCCATCAGCAGCTACAGCATTGGCGGCTACCTGGGTACCGAGCTGAGCGCGGTGGAGTTCGTTGCCGTTGCCCACCCCGAACACAGCCTGCATCGGCTGGGCCGGGACATCACCTTCCAGGACCTGGAAAGCCAACTGCAGGTGGTGATCCGCGACTCGGGCCGTTCGCAGCCGCGCGATGTCGGCTGGCTCGGCGCCGAGCAGCGCTGGACCGTCGGCAGCCTGGGCACCGCGACCACCTTCGTCAGCAGTGGCCTGGGCTTTGCCTGGCTGCCACGCCACATGATCGAACGCGAACTGCGCGACGGCGTGCTCAAGCCATTGCCACTGGATCAGGGTGGCAGCCGCCACCCACTGTTCTACCTTTATTCGAGCAAAGAGAAGACCTTGGGCCCGGCCACGCAGATCCTCATCGACCTGCTGCGCAATTTCGACACCGCGCCTCTGGACGTGCCCTTCGCAGCCCCCCCACAAGCCTGAGAGGACCGCGCCCATGGCCTATTTCGAACATGAAGGATGCTCGCTGCATTATCAGGAATACGGTCAGGGCGAACCCCTGGTGCTGCTGCACGGCCTTGGCTCCAGCAGCCAGGACTGGGAGCTGCAGGTACCCGAGTTGAGCCGCCACTACCGGGTGATCCTGATGGACATCCGCGGCCACGGCCGCTCCGACAAGCCGCGCGACGGCTATCAGATCGCCACTTTCAGCGCCGACCTGCTGGCCCTGCTTGAACACCTGCAGACAGGACCGGTGCACTTCGTCGGGCTGTCCATGGGTGGCATGGTCGGTTTTCAGTTCGCCGTCGACCACCCGCAATGGCTGCGCAGCCTGTGTATCGTCAACAGCGCCCCCGAAGTCAAACGCCGTACCCGCAGCGACTGGGTGTGGTGGGCCAAGCGCTGGGGCCTGGCGCGCATCCTCAGTGTCGAAACGGTCGGCAAGGGACTGGCCGAGCGGTTGTTCCCCAAGCCCGGGCAAGCCGACTTGCGCCGCAAGATGGCCGAGCGCTGGGCACGCAACGACAAGCGCGCCTACCTCAAGAGCTTCGATGCCATCGTCGACTGGGGCGTGCAGGAACGCATCGGGCAGATCCACTGTCCCACGCTGGTAATCGCCGCCGACCACGATTACACCCCGGTACAACTTAAACAGCGCTATGTGGCCCTGATGCCCCAGGCAAGGCTGGTAGTCATCGATGATTCCCGGCACGCTACTCCCCTCGATCAACCCGAGGTCTTCAACCAGACGCTGCTGCAGTTCCTCGCAGCTGCTTCCACCTCTCAAGGATCTTTGAGCCCATGCTGAAAAAACTTCTGCTCACCGCCTGCTCGGTCGCCTTCGCCACCAGCGTCATGGCCTCCGACAAGACCCCTCACGTGTTGCTGGACACCAGCTTCGGTCAGGTCGAAATCGAGCTCAATGCAGAAAAAGCGCCGATCAGTACCAAGAATTTCCTGGCGTACGTCGACAGCGGTTTCTACAACAATACGATCTTCCACCGCGTGATCCCGGGCTTCATGGTCCAGGGCGGTGGCTTCACCGAACAGATGGTGCAAAAGCCGACCCAGGATCCGATCCGCAACGAGGCCAGCAATGGCCTGCAGAACACCCGGGGCACGCTGTCGATGGCGCGTACTTCCAATCCAAACTCGGCAACTAGCCAGTTCTTCATCAACGTCGCCGACAACGCCTTCCTGGATCCAGGTCGTGATGCCGGATATGCCGTATTCGGCAAGGTCACCAAGGGCATGGAAGTGGTCGACCAGATCGTCAATTCGCCCACCACCGTCAAGAAAGGCATGCGCGATGTGCCGGCCGACCCGGTGTACATCAAGTCCGCCAAACGCATCGACTGACCGCAGGCTTCACAGGGACGTGAAACCGCCTGAGGGTCGGGTTGAACAGGAGTGTTGTCACCCATGCTGTACCGCCGTTTCGAGCAACTGATCGACATTTTCCGCGACGCGCCCAGCGAGTCGCCGCCCACCCAGGTGTGGCCGTTCTACCTGTATTACCTGCGCCAGGTGTGGCCAAGTTTCCTCGCCCTGCTGGTGGTCGGCCTGTTCGCCTCGCTGATCGAAGTGGCAATGTTCAGCTACCTGAGCCGTATCATCGACCTGGCCCAAGGCACCCCCAATGCCAACTTCTTCAGCGAGCACAGCGGCGAGCTGATCTGGATGCTGGTGGTGATCCTGCTGCTGCGACCGATCTTCTTCGGCCTGCACGACCTGCTGGTGCACCAGACCATCAACCCCGGCATGACCAGCCTGATTCGCTGGCAAAACCACAGCTACGTGCTCAAGCAGAGCCTGAATTTCTTCCAGAGCGACTTCGCCGGGCGCATCGCCCAACGCATCATGCAGACCGGCAACTCGCTGCGCGATTCGGCGGTGCAGGCAGTGGATGCGCTGTGGCACGTGCTGATCTACGCAATCACCTCGCTGGTGCTGTTCGCCGAAGCCGACTGGCGGCTGATGCTGCCGCTGCTGGCATGGATCGGCGCCTACGTGGCCGCGTTGCTGTACTTCGTGCCACGGGTGAAGGAGCGTTCGGTGATTTCCTCCGATGCCCGCTCCAAGCTGATGGGGCGCATCGTCGACGGCTACACCAACATCGCCACCCTCAAGCTGTTCGCCCATACCGATCACGAGCAGCAGTACGCCCGTGAAGCGATCCGCGAGCAGACCGAGAAAACCCAGCTGGCATCGCGGGTGATCACCAGCATGGACGTAGTCATCACCACCCTCAACGGCTTGCTGGTGGTCACCACCACGGGCCTGGCGCTGTGGCTGTGGAGCCAGTCGCTGATCACCGTGGGTGCCATCGCCCTGGCCACTGGCCTGGTGATCCGCATCGTCAACATGTCGGGATGGATCATGTGGGTGGTCAACGGCATCTTCGAGAACATCGGCATGGTCCAGGACGGCCTGCAGACCATCGCCCAGCCCGTGGCCGTTACCGACAAACCCAATGCCCAACCGCTGAAAGTCACCCGTGGCGCGGTGCGTTTCGACGATGTCGACTTCCACTACGGTAAGGCGCGCAATGTGATCGAAGCGCTGAACCTGGATATCCGCCCGGGCGAGAAGATCGGCCTGATCGGCCCGTCCGGCGCCGGCAAGTCGACCCTGGTGAATCTGCTGCTGCGTCTTTACGACGTGCAGGGCGGGCGCATCCTGATCGATGGCCAGGACATCGCCGAGGTGACCCAGGCCAGCCTGCGCGCGCAGATCGGCATGATCACCCAGGACACCTCGCTGCTGCATCGCTCGATCCGCGACAACCTGCTCTACGGTCGCCCGGATGCCAGCGAAGCCGAACTGCGTGAAGCGGTGCGCCGGGCGCGCGCTGACGAGTTCATCCCGCAACTGTCGGACGCCCAGGGGCGCACCGGCTTCGATGCCCATGTGGGTGAGCGCGGAGTCAAGCTGTCCGGCGGCCAGCGCCAACGCATCGCGATTGCCCGGGTGCTGTTGAAGAACGCCCCCATTCTGATCATGGACGAAGCCACTTCGGCGCTCGATTCGGAAGTCGAAGCAGCCATCCAGGAAAGCCTGGAAACCCTGATGCAAGGCAAGACCGTGATCGCCATCGCCCACCGCCTCTCGACCATCGCGCGCATGGACCGCTTGGTGGTGCTGGACCAAGGGCATGTCGTCGAGAGCGGCAGCCACAGCGAATTGCTGGAGCAGCAAGGGCTGTATGCGCGCTTGTGGCACCACCAGACCGGGGGCTTCGTCGGCGTGGATTGACTCCACGCCCGCCCCTCACCTCCCTGCCTGCTGCAGGAAAGCCTGGGCGCGGGCGTCTTGCCCATAGGCGACATTGATACGCAGCCACTCGCTGCCAGCGCCTGCGAAGTCGAAGGCGCTGCCGGGGGTGAGCAACACCTCATGCTGCAAGGCCAGCTGTTCAAGGCTGGCGAAGTCCCGGCCCGGCACCCGCGCCCAGACGAACATGCCGCCGTAAGGCTCGCAGAACACTTGCCAGCCGTACTGTTCGAGCTGCCCAAGCAGCTTGGCCATGTGCTGGGCCAGGCGCCCCCTCAACCGCTGGGTGCTCTTGCGGTAGCTCCCGCTGGCGAGCATCTGACCCACCACCTGCTCGGCGAAGCGCGAGGTGCCGATGCCGCTGACCATTTTCAGCTCGGCCAGTTGCGCCAGCAGCGCGGGGTCTGCCACCAGGTAACCGACCCGCAGTGAGCTGCTCAGGGTTTTGGAGAAACTGGCCATGTAGATCACCCGCTGCTCGCTGTCGAGGGTGGCCAGGCGCGTGGCCGGCCCCTCCTGGAAGTCGGCGTAGATATCATCCTCGACGATGCGCAGATCATGCTCACGGGCCAGCTCCAGCAGGCGGTAGGCCACCTTGGGCGTCAGGCTCGTTCCGGTCGGGTTCTGGTACAGGCTGTTGATGAACAGGCACCGCGGCCGGTGCTCGGCCAGCAGGCGTTCGAGCACGGCGATGTCCGGCCCGGCCACTGTGCGCGGCACCGGCAGCATGCGCACCTGATGCTGGCGCAGCAGGTTGTACAGGTTGTAGTAGCCGGGGTTTTCCACCAGCACCGTGTCGCCGGGGCGCAGCAGCGTGCGCACCAGCAGGTCGAGGGCATGGCTGGCGCCCTGGGTGGTGAGGATGTGTTCGGGGTCGGCGGCGATGTCCAGCCGCGCCAGGCGCTTGTGCAGTTGCAGGCGCAGGCTGGCCAGGCCCAATGGCGGGCAGTAGTCGAACAGGTCCTGCGGGTTGCCGCGGCTGACCTGGCGGATGGCCTGGGCCAGTTCGGCATCCGCCCGCCAGGTGGTGGGCAGCCAGCCGCAGCCGAGCTTGAGCAATTGCTCCTGGCCTTCGCGGAATTGCCGCCAGCTGCCGTCACCAGTTTCGCCCCACATGGGCGCGTCATCAACGGTCAAGCCGGGCTTGCGTTCAGCGACGAAGAAGCCGGTACCGTGCCGAGCTTCGAGCCGACCGCTGGCGACCAGGCGGTCGTAGGCTTCGATCACGCAGGAGGCGCTGACGGCCTGGTCACGGGCCAGAGAGCGAATTGAAGGCAAGCGCGCGCCGGGACGTAAGCGCTGTTTTTCGATCCAGGCTTGCAGGTGCTCGGTGAGCTGCTGCACCAGGGGGGTTGGGCTTTGGCGGTCTAGGGGCAAGTACATGGGCTAGGTGTTTGCTGATTTTGAGCGAACAGTTAAGCATAAATGCAGGGGTGGTGTGCCTTGTTGGGAGGTCGACCTGGCAGCACTGTTGCAATACTGGCCCTTTCGCGGGCAAGCCCGCTCCCACAGTTATGGACTGCCTCCAATGGTTGGATTGCTGTCCAACTTTTTGGGGCAGTCCAGATACCCCACAAGCCTCATGGAGCCTGGAGTACCTGTGGGAGCGGGCTTGCCCGCGAAAGGGCCGGTACTGACACCTTAAATAATCAGGACCCACCCATGCCCCCGCGCACAAACCCTGCCCTACTGGCTTTCGCGCTTTGCCTGATCACCCTGGCAGTCAACCTGCAGGCCCCGCTCTACATCACCTACGCCGATCTTTCCGGCCAAGGCGCCGCCGCCACGGCGGTGGCCTTTTCCGCATACGTGGTAGGCGTGCTCCCCGTGCTGCTGGCCCTGGGCGGCCTGGCCGACCGGGTCGGGCGGCGGCCGCTGATCATCACCGCACTGCTGCTGTCGATGCTCGCTACTCTGCTCATGCTGCTGGCGCCAGGCCTTGAAACGCTGGCCCTGGCGCGACTGGTGCTGGGCCTGGGTACCGGCTTGGCCACAGCCACGGCAACGGCCTACATGGGCGAGTTGATGGGTGGCGACTGCAGCGCCCGCGCCGCCAACTGGGTCACCGCCAGCACCTCATTGGGTTTTGGCCTGGGCGCTGCGCTGACCAGCCTGTTCCTGCTGCGTGGACCCAGCCTGACGCCCGGCAGTTTTCATCTACAGCTGCTGCTGGCTAGCGTTGCCCTGGTACTGACCTGGCGCCTGCCCGACCCGCGCCCGGCGCAACGAGGCGCCATGCTACGCCTGCCCTTCTACCCACGCGGCAGTGTGGTGTATGGCCTGGCCATTCTGCTGGCCTGGGCCGGCACCGGCCTGGTCATCGCCTTGCTGCCGGGCATATTGCGCCAGCATGGCCTGAACGCCTGGTCGGGGTTCTCGACCTTCTGCGTCACCAGCTGCGGCCTGCTGTTCCAGCCCCTGGCCCGGCGCCTGCCCAGCGTGAACGCCACCCTGCTGGGCCTGGCGATCCTGCCGTGCAGCTATGCGCTGCTGGCCTGGGGCGCCAACGCCGGGCATCTGGGTGCAGTGCTGCTGGGCGCGGTGGCCGCCAGTAGCGCCTGCTATGGCTTCATCTACCTGGGCGGGCTGGCGGCGGTGAATGCGTTGGCGGGCAGCGAGAAGACCCGGGCCAGTGCCGGGTTCTTCCTGCTCGCCTACCTGGGGTTCAGCGTCCCAGTGATCTTTACAGGGATGCTGAGTGATCGGCTGGGGTCGGGGATGGCCTTGCTGGTGCTAGGCGTTTTTCTGCTGCTGGGGTGTGCAGCTGTCGCGCTGGCCTTGATGTTTTCTGCCCGCAACAGTACCCGGAGTGCGTCTCTCAGATTGCAGTAGCCCCACCATCCACCGTCAGGCTGTGCCCGGTGGTGAACGCGGCGCCATCACTGCACAGGTACAGCACCGCGCTGGCGATTTCCTCGACCTTGCCGATGCGCCCTACCGGATGCATCGCCGCGGCAAACTCGGCCTTGCGCGGGTCGGACTCATAGGCCCGGCGGAACATGTCGGTATCGATCACCGCCGGGCACACCGCATTCACCCGGATGCCCTTCTTGGCATATTCGATGGCCGCCGACTTGGTCAGGCCGATCACCGCATGTTTGGAAGCACTGTAGATGCTCATTTTCGGCGCCGCGCCAAGACCGGCCACCGACGCAGTATTGACGATCGCCCCGCCGCCCTGGGCCAGCAGCAAAGGCAGTTGGTACTTCATGCACAGCCACACGCCTTTGACGTTGACGCCCATGATGGCGTCGAACTCGGCCTCGCTGCCTTCGGCCAGGCGGCCCTGCTCGATTTCGATGCCGGCGTTGTTATAGGCATAGTCCAGACGGCCGTAGGCCTGGATGACCCGTTCGTGCAACTGGCGCACATCGGCATCGCGGGTGACATCGCAGGCCACGAACAGCGCTTCGCCACCCGCTTCTTGAATGAGCGCGACCGTGGCCTCGCCACCCACCGGTTCGAGGTCGGCCACCACCACCTTCAGGCCCTCCCGGGCGAACGCCAATGCCGTCGCCCGGCCGATCCCTGCCGCGCCGCCAGTGACCAGGGCTACCTGGCCGGAAAAGATCATGCTCATTGCTTGCTCCTGAGGGTCATGGGCTGTCAGCACCGGCCTCTTCGCGGGGCAAGCCCGCTCCCACAGATCTTTCATCGCAGACCTGAAGCTTGCACGGAACCTGTGGGAGCGGGCTTGCCCCGCGAAAGGGTCAGCGCAAATGAGCCTGGAGTCTAGTCAGGCTACCGTCCAACTGGGCAGGATCATCAGGCCAGCGGTTGGGCTACCATGCTTATCAGTGATTTTGCAGACCAACCGGGATCACCGCGTTAAATTGCCCACTTATGCCTCCTGCCCACAAGGACCCACCATGACCCAGACTAACCGCCGCTTCCTGCTCGCCAAACGCCCGGTCGGCGCCGTGCGCCGTGACGACTTCACCTTTGAAAGCGTGCCCGCCGAAGCCCCCGCCGATGGCCAGATCCAAGTGCGCAACCTGTACCTGTCGCTCGACCCAGCCATGCGCGGCTGGATGAACGAAGGCAAGTCGTACATCCCGCCCGTGGGCCTCGGCCAGGTCATGCGTGCGCTAGGCGTCGGCGAAGTAGTGGCCTCCAACCACCCTGACTACAAACCCGGCGACCACGTCAGCGGCGCCCTCGGCGTGCAGGACTATTTCACCGGCGAGCCCCAGGGCCTGCACAAGATCGACCCCAAGCTGGCCCCCCTGCCCCGCTACCTCTCAGCGCTGGGCATGACCGGCATGACCGCCTACTTCGCCCTGCTCGACGTCGGCCAGCCAAAAGCCGGTGACACCGTGGTCATCTCCGGCGCTGCCGGTGCGGTGGGCAGTATCGTCGGCCAGATCGCCAAGCTCAAAGGTTGCCGCGTGGTCGGCATTGCCGGTGGCGCGCAGAAATGCCAATACCTCAAGGACGAACTGGGCTTCGACGGCGTCATCGACTACAAGGCCGAAGACGTGCTCGCCGGGCTCAAGCGCGAATGCCCGCAGGGTGTTGACGTTTACTTCGACAACGTCGGCGGTGAGATCCTCGATGCCGTACTCACCCGCATCAACTTCAAGGCCCGCATCGTCATCTGCGGCGCGATCAGCCAGTACAACAGCAAGGAAGCGGTCAAAGGCCCGGCCAACTACCTGGCGCTGCTGGTCAACCGGGCGCGGATGGAAGGGTTCGTGGTGATGGACCATGCCAAGGAGTATGGCAAGGCGGCGCACGAGATTGCCGGGTGGCTGGCCAGTGGCAAGGTCAAGAGCAAGGAGGATGTGGTCGAGGGGCTGGAGACCTTCCCCGAGACGTTGCTCAAATTGTTCAGCGGGGAGAACTTCGGCAAGTTGGTTTTGAAGGTCTGAGGCACATTCAAACCGGGGCGCACTGCGCCCCGTTCGCCCTTCCTAACACACGCCTAACCGCTCTGCGACGATGAAATTGTAGGAAATATGTGAAAAAAATGTAATATTGGATCCACTGTAAAGTGGCTATTTGATATTACAAAGGACTGGACGTGGTTGGCGACACTCAGATTTGGCAGCACGAATACCCTCATACATTGCGCTATCGCGACACCACCCTTCACCTGCGCTGCCCCATTGCGCCGCACACCCGCCAGGCTTTCGAACGATTGATCGAGCAAAGCCCTACGTCCAAACGTATCAGCGCTCCGTTGGACTGCCCCAAGAGCCAGCTGTTTACCAAGCGTGAAAAACTAGACTCGCTTAAAAAGAAATGGCGAATTCAGCGGGGTAGCCCCAAGCGCAATGGGATGTACGACTGGTCGATCGAGGAACTCATCAACACCCACGAAGCAGGCCGCCGGGGTGCGCGGGTACCTGAACTCAAAGGCTTCGGTTACAGCCGGTCAAAGCTTGGCCTCATTCAGGATGTCTTTCTCATCACCGATTTGTTGACCGGGCATGTCGATGGGCTGACGCGTGTTCGTCAGGCGCCCAACGCGGTGCACGCGGTCATGCAGGCAACCTTTGAGTTGCTGCACGCATTGCACCGTCAGGGCATCACGCATATGGACCTGTGGGCGGGCAACGTCATGCTCCCCGAGCAAGGGGCGGCTCAGGCCATCGATCTGGAAAACAGCTTCTCCGGGTCAACGGCGCATATGGCGGAAACCCTGGGATTCCAGTTTGGCTTTTTCTACTATCGAGAAATCTACCGCTACATTACCGAAGCGGACTATGATGCTGCGGTAGAATGCGCGCTTGCCGAGTATTTCCCCGACGTGCAACGCTCTGCCTTCGACCGGGTCTATGCGCTAGCCAAACATCAGGACATCGGGCGCCTGGAGCGCCGCGAGATCTTCATCAGCGGTGTCCTTGAAAGTCGTTGGTAGAGCGCCATGGCTACCCCATGACTTTACAGAGTAGAAAATGATCAAGATTACCCAGAACATCGCGTGCTCCAACACCGCCCCCTTCGTTCTGTTCGGTGGCGTTAATGTCCTCGAATCCGAAGAGCTGGCCCTGACCGCCTGCGCCGAGTACGTTCGCGTCACCGAGAAACTGGGCATTCCTTATGTGTTCAAGGCCAGCTTCGACAAGGCCAATCGCTCTTCGATCCACTCCTATCGCGGCCCGGGCCTGGAAGAAGGCCTGCGCATCTTCGAGAAGGTGAAAGCCGAGTTCGGCGTACCGATCATTACCGACGTGCATGAAATCCACCAGTGCGCGCCCGTCGCCGAAGTGGTCGACGTGCTGCAGTTGCCTGCCTTCCTGGCCCGCCAGACCGACCTAGTGGTGGCCCTGGCCAAGACCGGCAAGCCGGTCAACATCAAGAAGCCGCAGTTCCTCAGCCCTTCGCAAATGCAGAACATCGTGCAGAAGTTCAACGAAGCCGGGAACGACCAGTTGATTCTGTGCGACCGCGGCACCTGCATGGGCTACGACAACCTGGTGGTCGACATGCTCGGCTTCGGTGTGATGAAGCGCACCTGCAATAATCTGCCAATCATCTTCGACGTGACCCACGCCCTGCAGAACCGCGACCCGTCGGGCGCCGCCTCCGGTGGCCGTCGCGAGCAAGTCGTCGACCTGGCACGTGCCGGCATGGCCGTTGGCCTGGCCGGTCTGTTCCTGGAAGCCCACCCGAATCCGGACCAAGCCAAGTGCGATGGCCCAAGCGCGCTGCCGCTGGACAAGCTGGAGCCGTTCCTGGCGCAGATCAAGGCGGTGGATGATTTGGTGAAGTCGTTCCCGCCGCTGGTCATTGCCTGATTCGAAGGCAATAAAAAGGGCCGACATGCGCAGTGCATGTCGGCCCTTTTTTCATTCTGCGGCAGACGCCGCACACCCCGTGGGAGCAACTGTCTTGCTCAAAAGTCAAAAAGTTGCGCGATCCTGTGGGGGCGGGCTTGCCCCGCGAACACGGGCAAAGCCCGTGCCATCCACCGCGGTGCCTGATTCGCGGGGCAAGCCCGCTCCCACAAATCAGCCGCGAATTTCGGCGACTACCGCCGCCAGTGCCTGCGCCGGGTCAGCCGCCTGGCTGATCGGGCGACCGATCACCAGGTAATCGGAACCGGCATCCAGCGCCTGACGCGGGGTCAGAATGCGGCGCTGATCATCCTGCGCACTGCCGGCTGGACGGATACCCGGGGTGACCAGCTGCAGCGAAGGGTGAGCGGCCTTCAGCGCCGGAGCCTCCAGCGCCGAGCACACCAGCCCGTCCATGCCCGCCTTCTCGGCCAGCGCCGCCAGGCGCAGCACCTGCTCCTGTGGGTCGATATCCAGGCCGATACCGGCCAGGTCCTCACGCTCCATGCTGGTCAGCACGGTAACGCCAATCAGCAGCGGCTGCGGGCCGCTGCGCTTGTCCAGCACTTCACGGCAGGCCGACATCATGCGCAGGCCACCGGAGCAGTGCACGTTGACCATCCACACGCCCATTTCGGCCGCCGCCTTGACCGCCATGGCGGTGGTGTTGGGGATGTCGTGAAACTTGAGGTCGAGAAAAACCTCGAAGCCCTTCGCACAAAGGGTCTCGACAATGCCCGAAGCGCTGCTGGTGAACAGCTCTTTGCCCACTTTTACCCGGCAAAGTGCAGGGTCGAGTTGGTCGGCCAGTTTCAGGGCGGCTTCGCGGGTAGGGAAATCCAGGGCGACGATCAGGGGCGTCTGGCAGGCGGACATGGTCGGGGTCTCTTGGCAAGTCGTAAACGGCGCGCATTGTAAACGAAGTGGGGCAGGCTTTGGGGGCCGTGGGTCATGAGAATTGGCCTGGCCGGGTGCGGCCCCTATAATTGAACCAACGGTCAAGGCAATCGCTCAACATTCATACAAGCGAAGCCGCTGATGTTCACAGGAGAACGACAATGCCCTGGTATGCCTGGCTGATACTCATCATAGCCCTCGGCTCGATCGTTGGCGGGCTGATGATGCTGCGTGATACGGCGAAGAAACTGCCGCTGACGGAGGAGCAATTGAAGAAGGTGCATGAGCGCAATGCGGAGGCGGATGCCAAGGATGCGCAGGATCGTTGAGGCATGGTACTGGGACCGGTGATTGATACCGGCCCCAGCGGTTTGCGCGCTACTCCACCACTAACTTGTCGCGATTGCGCTCAAACAGCGCATTTCCGATGCCTTTGATTTCCAGCAATTCGTCCACTGACGCGAACGGACCATTGGCCTCTCTGTAGGCAACGATGGCCTCAGCCTTCGTTTTGCCGATGCCATTGAGTTCGCGCTGCAGCGTTGGCGCGTCTGCCTGGTTAAGGTTCACCCGAGTTGAGGAGGCTTGCACCTGGCTGACCAGCGCTGGTGGCTCGGCCAAAGGAACACTGCTGGCCGGGGCTGCGCTGACGGAAAAAGACAGACCCGTGAACAATGGCAAGAACAGATAGGACAGAACGGTATTACGCATTTTGCACACTCCTTCGAGGCTGATTACAAGGCAGCGTTTCCTTGGCTGCTTGATAAAACTAGCGGCTCGAAGGCGACGAAGAAAGCACGATGAACAAGTGAATGGTTACCAGATTCAACAGCTGACAGCGCTGCAAAACATCAGCTGTAGGACGATACGCGAGCGTTCGAGCGAATGCAGGAATACTTAGCGGTCTTGGCGCTGCTGCTGGTAAACCCAATCGACGATTTCACCTTCCGGCGCGTAGCCGCTGACCAGCTCCCGCAACAGTTGCCGCACACGGGTGAAGTCATCTTCCGCCACTGCCTTGAACAACGAGGCCAGACGCTCGCGCAACAGGTCCCAGGCCACGAAGTCTTCGTTAGCCGCCATGATCATCGGGTGCGCCGTAGGGGATACATCATCGCCAATCAACAGCTCTTCATAAAGCTTCTCGCCAGGTCGCAACCCGCTGAACTCAATGGCGATATCGCCCTGGGGATTACTTGAACTGCGCACACTGAAGCCAGAGAGGTGAATCATCTTCTCGGCCAATTCGACGATCTTCACCGGCTCCCCCATGTCCAGCACGAACACATCCCCGCCCTGCCCCATCGCACCTGCCTGGACCACCAATTGCGCAGCTTCGGGGATGGTCATGAAATACCGGGTTATCTTCGGGTGAGTCACCGTCAACGGACCACCTGCTTTGATCTGCTGGTGAAACAACGGTATCACCGAGCCAGAAGAACCCAGCACGTTACCAAAACGCACCATGGTAAAGCGGGTCTTGTTGACGCGGGAAATCTTGCTGCTGTCGCCATACATAACCGGCGCCGCTTCACGGCTCAGCGCTTGCAGGACCAACTCGGAGAGGCGTTTGGAGCTGCCCATCACATTGGTCGGACGCACTGCCTTGTCGGTGGAGATGAGCACGAAGTTGGCCACGCCCGATTGCAGCGCGGCTTGAGCAGTGCACAGGGTACCGTACACGTTGTTGAGAATACCCTCGGCAACGTTGTGTTCGACCATCGGGACATGTTTGTAGGCCGCGGCGTGATAGACCGTGTCCACCCGCCAGGTGCTCATCACATCAGCCAGATGCTGCTGGTTACGCACCGAGCCCAATATCGGCAGCAGCTGTACTGACAGCGATTCACGGGTGATGCGCTGCTCCAGCTCGGTGAGGATGCTGTACAGGTTGAATTCGCTGTGATCGAACAGCAGTAAGGTCTTGGGCTCCAGGCCAATGATCTGCCGGCACAGCTCCGAGCCGATCGACCCGCCCGCGCCGGTAACCAGCACGGTCTGTTTCTTGTTGCAGCGCCAGAGCAATTCCTCTTGCGCCGGCACCGGGTCGCGCCCCAGCAGGTCGGCAATGTCGACGTCCTGGATGTCATCGACCTTGACCCGGCCACTGGCCAGGTCGGCAAACGCCGGCACACTGCGCACATGCAGCGGATAAGGTTCGAGGAACGCAAGAATCTCCTTGCGTCGCGCACGCGAAGCCGATGGCAGGGCCAGAAGGATTTCTTGGGCGCCGCTTTCCTTGATCATTTGTGCGAGGTGTTTGGGCTTGTAGACCTGCAGGCCGGAAATGACCCGGTTGGCAAGGTCGCCATCATCATCGATGAAAGCGACTGGTCGCATCACCCGCCCCATGCGCAACGCCGCCAGCAACTGGTTACCGGCCGTGCCTGCGCCATAGATGGCGACCTTGATAAGGCCGTCATCGCGGTTGGCGAACGGAATCTGGTGGGCACCGGTAAACCAGTCACCCAGGAAGTACTGGCGCATGATCAAGCGCAAGCCCCCGATGATCACCAGGCTTAGCCACCAGTAGTTGAAAATGATCGAGCGCGGCACGATGACTTGATGGTTGCTGTACCAGTAAACCACCACGGCCAGAATCAAAGCGGACAAGGTCACTGCTTTGATGATGGCCACCAGCGCATCGTTGCCGAAGTAACGCATCACCGCGCGGTACATGCCAAAACGGATGAACAATGGAATGGCCACGGCCGGCGCTGCCAGGAACAGCCAGGTATGTTCGATGATCGGGTTGTACATCTCATCGATGCCCAAACGGACAATGAATGACAGCCACAACGCAAACCAGATCAGCGCGACGTCAGTGCACACTTGTATCAGGCGCTTCTGCTGTCGGGACAGGTTCACCAGATACTGGCGTACCCTGTCATTGCTCGCATCACTCATCCGGTTCTCCTGTTTACCTTGAAGGCCCGATCCTGCGACCCGGCGGCCTAGCAGCCAAACCGCACATTGAGCGCGATTGCACAATGCCCAGTCCGTTTGGCGATGTTATTCACGTTTCCCTGCGCGATAGTTGATCGCCAGCAGTGTAAGAGGCACATAGGCAACCAAGGTTCCCAGTGCACCGTCCAGTTGCAGCAGCAACACTGCAACCGCCACCGGCAGCAACCAGATCAGGTTGATGGCCGCCACTGCCAGGCTCACCGGCAGATGGCTGCCGTGTTGCCGCGATGCATACTGGTAGGCGTGGCTACGATGGGCTTCATAGACTTTTTCGCCATGTAGCAGTCGCCTACCCAGTGTGAACGTGGCATCAACCACGAACACACCCAAAAGTATTAACCACCCCCAGAATAATAGCGGGTTTATCCAGGCTGCCTGCAAAGCCAGCAGCCCCAGCACAATGCCGAGAAAACCACTCCCGGCATCGCCCATGAAAATCTTCGCCGGTGGAAAGTTCCAGACCAGGAAACCCGCTACTGTCGCGGCCAACATCAACGGCAACCAGATCGCCTGGGTATTGCCGGTGATCCAGTACAGCAGGCAGCCACCGAGGCATACACTGATCGCCTCGATACTGGCGATGCCGTCAATGCCGTCCATGAAGTTGTAGAGGTTGAGCAGCCAGACCAGATAGAACGCCCCTAGGATGGCACTTAGCCAGGCAATATCAAGCTGCACGCCGAAAAGGCTGAGGACTGGCATGCCGCCAAGCCAGTACAAACCCCAGGCCGCCGCCGTGAAGTGCCCCAGCAGCCGCCAGCGCGCGGCGATGTGCCCGTGGTCGTCCATGAAGCCGATCAGCGCAACCAGCCCCCCGGCCCCGAGGAGGCCAACCAGCATTGCCGCAGGTACCACCCCGCTCCATCCCAGCACCACCAGGGCGCCCAGAAAGGTAATGACGAACGCCAGACCGCCACCACGGGGCGTTGGCAAAGTGTGCGAGCTGCGGGCATTGGGAACGTCCATAAGGCTGCGGGACAACGCGTAACGCCGCAGCCCTGCGGTCATGGCAAGCGAGACGAGGCCTGCAGCGATAATCAGCCAGATCATGTGCGATTGTTTTCCAGGAAAGATCGGGCGGTTTCGTTCAGCCCTTGCTCCAACGTGAACGGCGGGCGCCAGCCCAGTAATTGCTGATTCTTGGCGATGTCGACCTGTAACGAGCCGAGTAAGCGCTGGGCCAGGTCATGCCGGCCGACCAGGGCTGCAGCGCCCCGGAGTACCGCAGCCGGCACCGGCAGCAAGCGCGCCGGGCGACCAAGCGCTCGGCCCAGTGCACGCAGGAGCTGGCTCAAAGAGACATCGTCGCCATCGCTGGCCATGAACGTCTGATTGCGAGCCTGCGGATGATCAATGCAGGTAATCACCAAATCAACCAGATTATCTACCGAAATCAGGCTACGGCGGTTATCTACAGCACCCAACGGTAACGGCACGCCACGCTGCACCCAGCGCATCATGCTCTGGAAGTTGGCTTTGACGCCTGGACCGTAGACCAGCACCGGGCGAATGACCACGACCTCCATCCCCGTCGCCCCCGCCAGCTCCCATAACGCCTGCTCCGCTTCATGCTTGGAAATACCGTAGGCGTCCAGCGGCATCTGCGCGTCATCGGCACACAGGGGTTGGCCAGGCTGACTGACTTCGCCATTGACCTTGACCGAGCTGATGAAAATGAAGCGCTTTACACCCGAGGCCGCCGCCTGCCGGGCAAGGCTGAGCGTGCCTTCGACATTGACCCGGCGGAATTCGGCCAGACTGTCGGCGGCAGTTTCCTTCATGACATGCACACGGGCGGCGGCGTGTACCACGGCATCGACACCGGCCAAGGCAGCGCGCCAGTCCGTCGAGGCGGCCAAATCGCCTACCGTGACGGTCGGCACACCGGCCGGCCCCCTGCCAGCACCGCGCACGGCAGCCCGCGGGGCCATGGCACTCAGCAACGCCAATTGGCGACATAGCGCACTGCCCACGAAACCACTGGCCCCGGTGACAAGAATGGTTTTTCTATCCATGAGTGGTCATCCAGCCTGTTTAACCTCGCAGCGGTGGGCACGCAGAAGCATTATTTGCCTTGCAGCAGGCTCCGGTATAACTCGGCGTACGAAGCGGCCATCGCCGGCGCGGTAAACACCGCCTCAAAGCGCTGCAATGCCGCGGCACCCATGGCCTGCGCCATGCTGGGCTCATCCCACAAGCGTTGCATGGCCCGCGCCAGCGCCGGCCCATCGCGAGGCGGCACCACTAGCCCGGTCTGGTCGGCCAGGTTGATGAAGGTGGTACCCGAGCCCATTTCACAGGAAATCAGCGGCTTGCCGTACATGGCCGCCTCCAGCAGCGAGATACCAAACGACTCGGAGCGCAGATGCGACGGAAACACGAAGCCGTAGCACAGCTCCAGCAGCGCCGCTTTATCTTCATCCGGCAGGCCGCCGAGGAAATGCACATGGCTCAGGCCAAGGTCGGCAGCTTGCTGTTTCAGCTGCGCCTCGAGAAAGCCGCCACCCATGATCACCACCGGCAAGCTGTTGATCTTTGCCGCCTGCAGCAGGTAGTCCAAGCCCTTGTAGTAGCGCAACGCACCGACGAACAAGAAGAACCGCTCGCCCAGCCGCTCACGCCAATAGGCCAGCTTTTGCGCGGACGCTTTGGGGTAAGTCGACCGGTCAAGGCCATAGGGAATGATCGAGACCTTGTCTTTGAAGTGCGTCAATACCGGGCTGTGGGCGGCATAGTTGGGCGAAGACGCTACAACGCTGTCGACACTGGAGAAAAAGCGGTTCATCAACGGCTGATAGAGCTTGAGCAGCCACTTCTGCTTGACGATATCCGAGTGATAGCTCACTACGGTCGGTTTGTTCAGCCTTGCGATGAAGTGCACCAGGTCCATGTAGGGCCAGGGGAAATGGTAGTGCACGATGTCCGCTTGCTTGGCCAGCTCGATAAAGTCCTTGAGCGCCGACAGCGAAAAGCCGGTAGAGGCCACGTGCAGATCCAGCTTGGCGCGGTGGGTCAGGTGGTTGGCCACCGGCTCGTTGCGCGCCGCCCCGCGAGGGCTGAGGTAAAGCACTTGCGAGTCGATGCCTTGGGCGCGGCCGCCTTCGGCGATCTGGAAAATGACCTGTTCGATACCGCCCATGGAGTCGGGGTAGTAGGTCTTGAAAAAGTGCAGAACCTTGATCATCGCCCTTCCCTGACCTTCTGATAAACCTCGAGAGTGGCTTGCGTGCAACGCTCCCACGAGAACCTGCTGGCATGGCGCAGCCCCTGCGCCACGGCCGCCGTGCGCCAGGCCTCATCTTCAAGGCCCCGCTGTAGCAATGCGCTCAGGCTGTCAACATCATCAGGCGCGCACATCAAGGCGGCTTCGCCTGCCACTTCCGGCAGCGACGAGCTGTTGGAACACACCACCGGCACCCCGGAACTCATGGCTTCGAGCACCGGCAAACCAAACCCTTCGTAATGCGATGGGAAGGTGAACAGCCTTGCCCCGGCAAACAGCAACGGCAGGTCTTCACTGGGGGCGAAGCCCAGGTAGCGCACCCAACCTTGCTGTTGCGCCCGGGCAATACGTGCGTGGATCGCCTCGCTACGCCAGCCATGGTAGCCGGTGAGAATCAGCGGCCAGCGCTGACGCAGCGGGAGCGGCAACCTGCTGTATGCATCCAGCAAGGTTTCAATGTTCTTGCGCGGCTCGATAGTGCCCACGAACAGGCTGTAACCACCGGGCTGCAGACCGTGACGCGCGAGTGTTTCGCGCAGCAGCTCGGGGTTACGTGGGTAAAACTCCGGCGAACTGGCCAACGGCACCGCATGAATCCGCTCGATGGGCCAGGCGAAGTAATCGGCCAGCTCCTGACGGGTGTAATGCGAGTCGGTGATCAAGGCATCGGCCCGCTCCAGCGTGAGCTTCAGTTCTTTTTGCAGAAAACGCGCGATCTGTGGCGCATGGCAATGGGCCCAGGTGAAGGGCGACAAGTCATGGAAGGTCGCCACACTGCGACCCGCGAACGGCGGCAGGTAATAGTTCGGGCTGTGGTAAAGATATTCCTCGTAGCCCTGCAGTGCGCGCTTTCGCAAGTAGGGCATCAGCCGCCGATAGGCCTCGACTGCCAAGGCGTTCTTCTGCACCACACGCTTGAAGCCATGAACCGCATCGGACTGATCGGATGGCTTGGGCAAAGCCGGCAGGAAGCGCCGGCCCGCGAACAGCCGCAGGTCGGTAACTTCGCTACTTTGTTGCAGCCGTGAAGCCAGTTCGTAGGTATAGCGCCCTATGCCGGTCAGCGGGAAGCGGATCGGCTCGACAGAAAGAATGAGCTTCATTTACCAGCAAGCATCCAACCCAAGGTTTCATCCAGCGACGGGGTTTGCCAGCCCGAAACCAGCGCGCGTAATAGGGCATTGTCGCCACACAGGGTTTTCACCTCGTTGGCGCGGACGAATGCCGGATTGACCTGCACGTCGATCGAGTGGCCGGTAATGGCCGAACATTTGGCGATGACTTCGCGCAACGAATGGGTTTGCCCGGAGCTGACGTTCACCGTCTGCCCCAGTGGGCGCGCTTCGATCAGCCCGCGATAAGCCTGGACCACCGCACGCACGTCACTGAAGTCGCGCCAGACGTCGAGGTTGCCGAGTTCGATGGTGTCGGCCTTGCGGCGGAAATGCGAGACGATCTTGGGCAGCAGGAAGTTTTCTGCCTGCCCAACACCGGTGTAATTGAAGGGACGCGTGATAACGATCGGCAGGCGGTCGAACCACAGCCGGGTCATATATTCCATGGCCAGCTTGCTGACCGCGTAATCATTGGCCGGCGCAGGCAATGTCTGCTCGTCCAGCATCCCTTCGGAAACATTGCCATAGACATTGGCACTGCTGGCAATCAACACGCAATCAGGTGTTTTGCCACAGACTTCGATGGCTTCGAGCAGGTTGCGCGTGCCAACCAGATTGACCTGGTAGAACGCATCGGCAGCCCCATGCCCGACAAACGCAATGGCAGCCAGATGCACGATGACATCCGGCTGCACTTCGGCCAGCAATGCGCGCACGCCCGGGCCGTCGGTAAGATCGACCTGGTAGTAGTCCGGGGCATCCAGCGCCTGGCTGCCCGTACCGACCACTTCATAGCCACTGGCTCGCAACTCGTCCGCCATGTAGCGGCCGGTGAAACCCTGGATCCCTGTGATGAGCGCGCGTTTGCTGGCCATTTGCATCAGAACGAGAACCCTTTTTCGTTACGACGCAGGTCGGCTTCGACCATCATGCGGCACAGCTCTTCCAGGCTGGTTTTCGGTTCCCAACCCAGCACTTCCTTGGCCTTGGCCGGGTTGCCGATCAGCAACTCCACTTCGGCCGGCCGGTAGAATTTCGGGTTGATCACAACCAGAACCTTGCCGCTGGTGGCGCAGGTGCCCTGCTCGGCCTCGTCCTTGCCGCTCCATTTGATTTCGATGCCTGCGGCCTTGAAGGCCATGGAAACGAAGTCACGTACGGTTTCAGTACGGTTGGTGGCCAGCACGAAGGTATCCGGCTCGTCAGCTTGCAGCATGCGCCACATGCCTTCGACGTATTCCTTGGCGAAGCCCCAGTCGCGCTTGGCGTCGAGGTTGCCCAGTTCGAGCTTGTCGAGCAGGCCGAGTTTGATCTTGGCAACCGAGTCGGTGATCTTGCGGGTCACGAACTCACGGCCGCGCAGCGGCGACTCGTGGTTGAACAGGATGCCGCTGGTGGCGAAGATGTTGTACGACTCACGGTAGTTGATGGTCATCCAGTGAGCGTAAAGCTTGGCCACGCCGTAAGGGCTGCGCGGGTAGAACGGAGTGGTTTCGACCTGCGGAATTTCCTGGACCTTGCCGAACATCTCCGAAGTGGACGCCTGATAGAAGCGCACTTTCGGGTTGACGATACGGATGGCTTCGAGCAGGTTCACCGCGCCCAGGCCGGTGATTTCGGCGGTGGTCAGCGGCTGTTCGAACGACACGCCAACGAAGCTCTGTGCAGCGAGGTTGTAGACCTCGGTGGCTTCGGTGGTTTGCAGCAGGCGAATGCTGGCGGACAGGTCGGTCAGGTCGTACTCGACCAGGTGCAGGTTGGGGTTGGTGTGGATCCCCAGTTCCTCAATGCGCCAGAAGTTGACCGAGCTGGTGCGACGATAGGTGCCATAGACCGTATAGCCCTTCTCCAGCAGCAGTTCCGCCAGGTAGGCGCCGTCTTGACCAGTGATCCCAGTGACGATTGCTTTCATGCGACTTAACCAACTCCGATAGTGCCGTGCGGGCATGTGTGATGATGAGACCGGCGCGGGCGATTCCTACCGCGCGCTTTGGGGTACGAAGACGGAGTATACATCTGTTGCCCGGTCTGCTCGACTCTGAAAAAACGCCCGGACGAGAGAGGCAAAAACCGCCCTTTAGCAAGATGGATACCGTTTGACCGGAGCCATAGGATAAGTTCGGATAGCGAGCAAATCCAGAATCAACATAGTAGGAAGTTTCTGAATAAACCCGCCCTGTACAGGATCTTATCCCTGGAAATGCTCAGCGACTGGCATCAAGCCGTGCCACGTCACCACCCGGCAGGCTGGTCTCGGGCACCGGGCTGAGCCAAACGTTGACACTGTCGACACTGTCCTGATTCAACTCCCCGGCCCAGCGATTGAGCAGGAACAGGTTGGTAATGAAGTCATACTGCGACTTCAACAGGTCGCGCCGGGCCTTGAACTCGTTCTGCACACTGGTCAGCACGTCCACCGCATTGACCACCCCATAGGTGAACGCTTTCTGCGAGGCCTCGCTGGATTTCTGCGCCGAGGACAGCGCATTGCGGTTGGCGCGGATCTTCTCGACGCTGGACTGGGCGGTGAGGTACGCCGTGGTGGTTTCCTTGACTACCTGGCGCCGGATGCCTTCCAACTGTTCTTCGGCCGCCAGTTGCTCATCGTACAGGCCCCGGACCCGAGCGGAGGTGGAACCGCCACTGTAGATCGGCACCCGCACCCCGAAGGTGGCGACATAGCTGTCGCTGCGGGGTGCCTGGGTGTTGTCATAGCCCTGGTCGCTTTGCTGCGCACTCAAACTCAGGGTCAGCTGCGGATAATGCTCGCCCTTGCCTTCGCGCACCGCTGCGTTGGCCGCTTCGGCACCACTCTGGTACGACTTGAGCAGTGGATTGGTTTCGATGGCCTGGCTGATCCAGCTCTGCAGCGGACGCGTGGGGGCCTGCAAAGCGACATCATTGCGCACCCGGCTCAGCGGTTCGTTGATCGGCCGCCCTACGATCTCGGCCAATGCCTCGCGACTGACCTGCACCTGATTGCGCGCATCGACCTCCTGCGCCGCCAGGGCATCGACACGCGCCTGCATGTCGAGCTTGTCGGTGATCTTGGCCATCTGCCGGTCGAACATCATGCTGACCCGGTCGAGGTTCAATTGCGTCGCGCGGCGCTCAGCCTGCACCAGCGCCAACTCATCGTCTGCGGCCAAGGCTACGAAATAGCGCTTGGCCAGGTCGACGGTCGCCTCGGCCAGGGTATCCTCGGCCTGTTGCCCCTTCTGGTCCTTGACGCTCTTGGATTTCTGGTAACGCTCCCACGCCGGCTTGTTGTACAGGTACTGGGTCAGGCTGAGCGAATAGGTTTCGTTGTTATAGAGGTCGCGGGTGGTTTCATTCTTGCGCAGCACGCGGCTGGAGTTGGCGTTGGCCGACACTTGCGGCAGCAGGCCACCGAGGGCTTCACGCTGCTGCTCTGCCGCAGAACGCGCGCGGGCGTAGGCCGTGAGCACCCGCGGGTCTTCCAGGCGGGCTTCGCGATACAGGCCGGCAAGGTCCAGCGCGTAGGTCGACGCAGCAACAGCCTTTGGCGCTTCGATTCGAGACTCGACAGCCATCGCCTGCCAGGCGGTCATGCACATCAATACACCGGGTAGCAAACGCAGCACAATCATTCCTCGATCAGCGATTCGGCAAACATGTTGCGCGCCGGTTTCAACAGGTACTGCAACATCGTGCGGTCGCCTGCGTTGATCAGGACCTCGGCTGGCATGCCGGGCTGCAGCTTGCGGTTGCCGAGCTTTTTCATGCCGTCTTCGGTGACTTTGACGCGCACCAGGTAGTACGCGTCACCGCTACGTTCTTCGGTCAGGCTGTCGGCGGAGATACGGGTCAGCTTGCCCTCGATGACCGGCGTCGTGGCCTGGTTGAAGGCACTGAAACGAATGTCGGCGGTCTTGCCCAGCTCCAGCCGGTCGATGTCCTTAGGCGCCACCTTGGCCTCGACCACCAGCTCCGATGACGCTGGCACGATATCCAGCAACGGCGTTGCCGCGCTGACCACACCCCCGATGGTGTGCACCTTCATGTCCAGCACCATGCCGCTCTCTGGCGCACGGATAACCACGCGCGACAGGCGATCACGCAAGGCCGCTTCTTTTTCCTGCAGGTCGAAGACCTGAGCCTGGACATCGGAGAGCTCTCTGGCCACATCGGCGTCAAATTTCTTTTTCAGCTGCACGATCTGCAACTCGGTCTCGCCGATCTGCAGCTTGGTCTTGGTAATGGTCGACTCGTGGTCCGCCACTTCCGTCTTGAGCATGTCGAGCCTGCGCTCCTGCTCAAGCAGGCGCTGGTTATCGACGAAGCCCTCGGCCAACAGCTCTCTGAGCTGCTTGATCTCACCGGAGTAGGATTTCTCCAGATTACGCTTGGTACGGATCATGTCGTTGAGGCCGACGATCTGCTGCTTCATCTGCTCGATGCGCTCGCGGTTGACCGAGATCTCGCCCTGCAGCGAATCGCGCCGCGCCTTGAACACCTGCTGCTCACCGGCCAGCGCCTCCAGGGCACGGTCCGAGTCGGTACCATTCATGGTCACCGATGGAATCGCCTGCATGCCATCACGTTCCGCGCGCAGCCTTGCTTCTTTATAGCGGGCCACAATCAGCTGGTTGCGGGTGGACTCGTACTCGGAGCTGAGCTGGGCTTCGTCCAGCACGATCAGCGGGTCGCCCTGTTTCACCAGATCGCCGTCGCGGGCCAGCAGCTCCTTGACGATGCCGCCTTCCAGGTGCTGCACGGTCTTGCGGTAGTTCTGCACGGTGACGGTACCGGAGCCGTGCACGGCGTTGCTCAGGGGCGCGAACGCGGCCCAGGTGCCAAAGATGCCGAAGGTGACGAACACGATGGTCATGCCGACGCGGCGGATGCCGCGATCGGAGGTGGGCATGTCGTCGAAATTGTGGTCGAACGTGGTGATCGCTTTACTGCTCATCTGGAAATCCTTTCACGCGCCGGTGCTGGTCGTAATGACGGGCGCAGCGGCAGCCGCCGCGGGGGGAGCCGAAGGTGGAGCGACAGGCGCGGCCGCCGGTGGTTGCGGCGCTGCTGGCTGGGCAACGCGCTGTTGGCCCTTGGCTTGTTGCGCGGCCAGCTCTGCAATCACACGGTCACGTTCGCCGTACAACGACACGGTGCCGTTAGCCATCACCAGGATGCGGTCCAGGCGGGTGAGGATGTTCGGGCGGTGCGATACGATGAACACTGTGGCGCCGCTTTCCTTGAGTTTTTGCAGGGCGACGCCCAGTGCACGCTCGCCGACGTCGTCCAGGTTGGAGTTGGGCTCGTCCAGCACGATCAGGCGCGGGTTGCCATAGACAGCCCGGGCCAGGCCGATGCGCTGACGCTGGCCGCCCGACAAGTTAACGCCGTCGCTGCCGATGACCGTGTCGTAACCGTCGGGGAGCATCAAGATCATTTCGTGTACGCCAGCCAGTTGCGCGGCTTGCACGACCTTCTCCGGGTCGACTTTGTCGAACCGGGCGATGTTCTCGCTGATGCTGCCTTCAAATAGCTCGATGTCTTGCGGCAGATAGCCCACGTAGGGGCCGAGGGCATGCTTGTCCCAGCTGGCGATGTCGGCGCCATCCAGGCGCACCACGCCATGTTGCGCCGGCCAGATGCCCATCAAGGCGCGAACCAGTGTGGACTTGCCCGCGGCGCTGGGGCCGACGACTCCGACGATGGAGCCGGCGGGAACGACGAAACTGATGTTGCGCAGGACGGGGGCCTTGGCGCCCGGTGGCGCTACGATCAGGTTTTCTACCTGGATGTGACCTTGCGGAGCCGGGAGCGGCATGCGTTCTGGTTCTTTGTTGAGGTCGTCCATCACCTTGCTCAGGCGGTCGTACTGGACCTTGGCGGAAACGAAGCCTTTCCAGCTGCCGATCATCTGGTCAATTGGAGAAAGCGCACGACCGAGCAGCAGAGACCCTGCCATCAGCAGGCCGGGATTGATCTGCTGGGTGACCACAAGATACGCCCCGATTGCCAGCATGATCGACTGCGACCACATCCGGAAGGTTTTTGAAGTTGAACTTACCAGCCCACCCTTATCGCTTGCTTCGGACTGCAGCAGCATGATGCGGCGCTGGCGCTTGGCCCAGCGATTCATCAGCGTTTCCAACATGCCCATCGACTCGATGACTTCCGCATTGCGCAAGGACTTGGAAGTGATGATGTTGGAAGCAACGTTTTCTTTGTTGGCAGTGGCAAGCGCCTTCCCAGTCACGCGATGGTTCACTACCGCAAGACCCGTCAGCACCACACCACATGCAAGGGTCATACAACCGAACCATGGATGGAACACGAACATGATCGCGGTGTAGATGGGAAACCATGGGGCGTCGAAAAATGCGAAAACGCCTGGACCAGTGAAGAACTGACGCAGTGCCGTCAGGTCATTCAGCGACTGAGCAGTGGCATCCGAACCACCGCTATTCAGTGCTCGCTTGAAGCTGGCCCGATACACATCGCGACTGAGCATCACATCCAGACGGTTGCTGATACGCACCATGATGCGTGATCGCACCCATTCAAGCGCACCCATGGTCGCCATCAGGACTGTCAGGATCAGAGTCAGCATCAGCAGAGTGGATGTACTGCTGGAAGGGACGACGCGCCCCGACACCTGAATCATGAAGAACGTGGGGACCAGCAGAAGGGCATTGACGAAGAAGCTGAAGAAACCGACCGAAAGGAAGCTGCTTTTACAGGCTTTGAGGGCGGCGTGCAGGTTATTTTCGGGTAGAGAACTCATGGTATCCATACTGAGAAGTGCGAAAACGGCCGGCAGTGTAACACCCACTTGCTTGCACGGAGTGCTTGATTGCCCGCATTGAAGTGTAACCAGCCGACGAACCGTCGATTAAACAACCTGTTTATGAAATATGACGGTGCTAGAAACGGTTGACGCCATGAGTGCAGCAATACCGGTAAGCCGGTCGAAAATCGCTTACTTACGCAGCAAATTGCCATGATTCGACCATGAACCGCTTATAAACCCTGGCTAGGCGACGAGATGACCGACACAAGCCAGAAAAAGCTAGAATATTGACGCCAAGAATTTTAACTGCACAACTCGCTGATTTTAATGAATTTTTTTTAAATAGAACGGTCGTGCAAAATGGATCCTTATACCCACATAGCACCGTGCGATCTCTGCACAGAACGTTTGGTTCCCAGAAAACGTGAAATTTTTTTTATCTTTGCTGGTTGACAACTTTTTCACATCCCTGCATCTTCGCCCTTCGCAGGGAGCCTCCAATGGCCGTTTAGTGCATGCACAGGTTTGAGCAAGTTAGCTGCCGGTGTTTCGATTTAAAAGGAGCTTAACAAGGCCATGTCTTTGCCTTCACACACCCTTGATGGCTTGAAAATAAGCTCTCGAGTCACGCTGCTCGAGCCTGGGATGTATATCTTTCGTTATGCCTCCCAGCCACCGGCCAACAAGCCCGTGTGTATTGCTTTGCAACAAGCACCTCTCGGCAAGGGCTCCATCGACTTCTTCCCCGCCGAAGGCGTCAGCAAGAACATGCTGAGCAAGTTGGGTGACACCATCGTCGCCCGGGTCAAGGCCGGCGTGACCACTGTGCTGATCACCGAATACCACATGTTCGACGACGTGATCGAACCGATCGACCTGCGCATTGACCGCATCGACACCTCCCCCGCCATCATGCGCACGTTTGCCGTGGTCGCCAACGCAGAGCCGGCACCGGCCATCGCTACCGAGCAGGTGGGCATGCCCGTCTCAATTACCGCGAAGTTGCAGAATAGCGGCGAAGTGAGCTCCAGCGAAGGCTGGGTAGGCGCACCGGACAACGATGAATTCATTGAAGGCTTCGCCATCGAATGGGCAGACAAGCCCGCAGGCGTTGACTTGCTGTACACCTGCATGGTGGCCGGCTCCGGCCCCAGCCGTAATGTTTCCACTGGCACTTTCGTGGGTGCCCGAGGCCAAGGCCTGCCGCTGATCTGCGCAGGCTTCAGCCTGGTCGGCCCGCACCGCAAAGGCTACGAATTGACAGGCCATATCGTATTCGGCAACGCCGAGCCGCAACGCCTGGTCGCCAATCAGATGATGCATGGCCCCACCGGCACCGAGCCGTTGGTGGCGCTGCATATCGCCATTACTCCCGTTACGAAGATGAACGCTGCCCGCTCTAAGTCTCCGTGGGAAAACTCTGCGCTTCAGCAGAATCTCAGTGCAACAAGCCAATTGGCTTGAAGTAACAGGAATGAATGATGCAATACGATAATCCCGTCTCTGGCTCCGAGCTGCAAGACAACCTGTCCGCCAACCTGTCGGCAACTACCGTTGACGCTATCAGCTCCCTGCTGGGCCTGAACGCCGAAGAAGCAACTGTAAACATTGCTACCTTCGACGGTGTGAACCTGACCCTGCCTACCAATGGCACCGCGGACGTAGTCACCGGCGAAATCGTTGGTGCTAAAGGCGACCAGGTCAACGTCAACCTGTCCGCAGCACAAGCCGCAGGTGCCAACACCTTCATCCTGAACAGCGAAGCCAACCTGGTTGTCAACGTTCCAACCCCAGTTCAGGCCTTCGCAGCCCTGGCTGAAGGCAGCGCGCCTCAGGTTGACCAGATCGTGGTTACCGGTATCGGCGATGACGTCATCACCGTTTCGGGCGATCAGAACGTTCACATTGATGCAGGTGCCGGCAACGACACCATCATCACCGGCAATGGCAACAACACCGTTGTCGCTGGCGAAGGCAACAACTACGTGAAGACCGGTTCGGGCTCCGACACCGTGATCCTGAGCGGCAGCAACCACGCTGACGTGGTTGACACCGGTGCAGGCTTCGACGTTGTCCAGCTGGACGGCTCGCGTGATGCCTACGACTTCGCTGTGGTCAACAACTCCACCGTGAACCTGACCGGCAACCAGACTGCCCTGATCAGCAACGCTGAGTTCCTGACCTTCGGCAATGGTGACACTGTTGCGCTGGCTCACAGCGATGAAGAAGCAGCAGCTCTGCGCCTGTTCCAAGGTATCTTGGGCCGTGATGCTGACGCCGAAGGCGCGCAGAACTTCGCTGCAGCAGTCAATGGCGGCGCTTCGCTGCAAGACCTCGCCAGCTCGTTCCTGAACTCCTCGGAGTTCACCAGCGCTGTCAACGCTACCGACATCAACGAGCTGTACAAAGCTCTGCTGGGTCGCGACGCTGACGAAAGCGGCGCAAGCGCTTGGCAAGCAGTGCTGGCCAACGGTGGCACCGCTGCTGACGTTGCTGCTGCAATCGCTGTATCCGCTGAAGCTCAAGCTGCGAACTCGTCGAACGCCGACTTCGTGAGCAGCCTGTACAGCAACGTGCTGGGTCGCAACGTTGAACAGGAAGGCCTGGACAACTGGGTATCCGCGCTGTTCAACGGTGCAAGCCGTGCAGACGTTGCTAAGAGCATCGTCGGTTCGGCCGAGGCTGCACACAAGTCCGATAGCGACTTCGTCGACGCCCTGTACCAGTCCGCGCTGGGCCGTACCGCCGATGAAGGTGGCAAGGCGAACTGGATGGCTGTCCTGGAGAACGGCGGCAGCCACGCCGACGTCGCCCTGGGCATCGTTGGTTCCGCTGAAGCTGCTGATCACATCGACAACGTCGTTGTGCTGCACGGCCAAGTGTAACTAGCCCTGCCGTAGCGAAGCGTATGCCCGGCCGCAAGGCCGGGTGTATGCAAAGGGGCGACTTCCGGGTCGCCCCTCTTTTTATTTTTTGTAGTCAAGCCAAGCTTATGTCCAGACTCCTCGACCATGGGCGAGAAACGCTCATGGACATTTTCCACCGCCATCGCCAAGCCAACGAGCAGGGCCTTGCGGCTGCTGCGCTCGAGCGTGCCATGCAAACCGCCGAGTACCGGCCAGAAGCATTGGTGTGGAAAGGCATTGCGGCCCTGCCGCAGGCGCCCGAGCTGGCCTTTTTATTTTTCAGCAATGCGGCCAAGGCATTGCCAGACCGCGCTGACATCCACGCCCTGATCGGCCGCAGCTTGCTGGCCCAGGGGCACGGCGCCCTCGCCTGTAAATACCTGACCTCCGCCTGGCGCAGACAGCCCAATGAACCGGCGCTGCGCATGACCCTCTGGCAAGCCCGCAGCGAAACGCAAACGCCTGCCGAACTGCGCCGCATGATCCTCGCTCACCTGCCCGAGATCACTGCCGGCAACGAGTTGGCACTGGTTCTCAAATTGCTCGCCGCACAGCCCGATGCACCCGGCACGGTCGGTGTGATGCGCTACGTGGAAGCGCGCCGTGAAATCCATGGTTGGGCCATCGACCTGCGCAACCCGCAGGCACCGGCGGCACTGCAGCTTGAGGCCAACGGCGGCAAGGCCGATACCCTCGCCAGCGCCCCACACCCGCTGCTCACCGCAGCTGGCCTGCCCGCCACCCACGGCGGCATCCGCATCAGCGTGCCCAACCCGACACCAAAGGTGCACGTGCGCTTCGCCGATGGCAGCGCGCTGCTGGGCAGCCCGGTGTACGCAATGCCGGCCTTCGTGCCCCCGCCGCCAGCCGGGGGTGGCGGCGAACTGCAACCGGTCGATGTGCTGATCCCGGTGTACGACGGGCTGGATGAAACCCTCGAATGCATCAACAGGGCACTTGAGGCACGCAAGCTCAACCGCACGGCGCACCGCCTGGTGGTGATCGACGATGCGACACCGCAGCCCAAGCTCGCCAAAGCCCTGACGCTGCTGGCTGCCAAAGGCAAGATCACCCTGGTGCGCAATGCCGTGAACCTCGGCTTCATCCGCACCATGAACCGTGCCATGGCCCTGAGCCCGAACAAGGATGTGGTCTGGCTGAATTCCGACACTCGAGTACACGGTGCTTGGCTCGACCGCCTGCGCAAAGTCGCTTACAGCGAAAGCCACATCGCCTCGGTAACGCCCTTCACCAATAATGGCGAGCTGATGAGCTTCCCGCGCAGCCAAGTCTGTCATGCCATGCCCAGCGCCAAACAGCAGGGCGAGCTCGATGAGCTGGCCCGGCAAGTCGACAGCCCGCCGATTGAGATCGAGACCGGCTGTGGTTTCTGCCTGTACATCAAGCGCGCCGCGCTGGATGAAGTGGGCTACCTGGACGAAGTGCACCTGTCACGCGGCTACGGAGAAGAGACCGACTGGTGCCTGCGAGCCCGCGGCCTGGGCTGGCGTCACATGGGCGCGCCAAATGTGTTCGTGGCACACCAGGGAGGGATCTCGTTCGGCGCCGAAAAGGTCATGCGCGTGGCGCACAACAACGCCATCCTGCGCCAACGTTACCCGGACGCCTCGGCGCGCTACAACGCCTTTTGCCTGCGCGATCCGATCAAGCTGGCCCGGCAAGCCCTGCAGCGCGCTCGCCTTGCCCAACTGAGTGACAAGGCACTAGCCGAGCCCAGCGCTCGTTGGCCGGAGAAAACAGATCGCATCTTGTACATCCATGACGGTACTTGTCGCGATGCAGCCTTCAGCCTTACTTACCATTGGGAAAGTAGTCGAACCTGGGTCTCGCTCGAAGCCCCGCTACAACCCCTTGCGCTGTATTTAGAGTTTGAACTGCCGAGAGATTACAGCCAACTGGTCGAGTGCCTGCGGAAAATGCCACTGCAAACGCTGGCTTTCGATCGACTTGCACGCTGCCCGACCCTGCTCTGCGATCTGCCCGCGCAGCTGGGAATTCCTTACAACATTGTTTGCCGTGACGACAGCCTGCTAAGCAAGAATATCGGCTTCGACTGGCAGCGCTTCTCCTATGAAGCAGCGAGCATCCAACTACCCTGGAAGCTACTTCGCCAGACCTATGCCAGCGCATTGCCAGAAGCAAAGGTGCATGTCCAAACAGTATCCAAATGCACCGCACCAGCCGCCAAGGCCCCGCGCGCTCTGATGATCGGCGACACGCTTCAAGACCCTGCCATTGCCCAGCGTTGGTTACACGTAGCCAGGGAGATTACTCGAAGTCAGCTGCCGATACGGTTACTGGTAACGGAAGATACCCCCTGGCTGAAAGCGCTAACGATAACTGGCGCGGTGCATTTTTTGCCCAAGCTTCATGACTTCAGCCTTGACGAGCTCGCGCAGTCTGCTGGGTGTGACGGCGTCGCCAGCCTTGCTGACCCTGTGGGTGCTGACTGGTTTGCCCCCATGTTGGCCAATGAACTGAAATTGGCGCTATATGCCAGTCCGAGCCTGCTGGCTACCGAAGCAGGCGCGATAGCTCTCTCCTCTTTGCCTTTTTCACTGAGCCTGGACCAATGACTCAACACCTCATGGACAAACCGCAGGCGGGCCACCAACCCGTCGCGCTCTCCTCTTTCAGCGGCGCCATCCTGGGGCTGCAGGGTGACGTGTTACATGGCTGGGCCGTGGATACTGCACAACCAGAACTACGCCCGGTAGTCGAAGTGTTTATCGATGGAGCAAGTGTGGCCTTAGCTCGCGCCGACCAATTTGAACCGCAGTCGCCGACGGGTGATCAGTTCCATGGTTTTGCCGTGCAGTTGCGGCAGAGCTGGTTAGACGAGGCCCGTGTGATCAGCGCACAAATCGCTAATCAGGCAGTCGTGCTTGGTGGCCAGATCATACTGCCCGCCGCACCTAGCCAGGACAGCACCTCCGTTACCTCGCAGGTATGGCATACAGGTGGCCTGCGGATCGGGGGCTGGTGTTGGGACCCACTGGCCCCCCATCGCCATGTGGAGGTAACCGTTCGCGAAGGCAATAGAGTAATCAGCCAGACCATCTGCGATGCCCATCACCAGGCACTGGCGTACCGCGCCACCAGTGACCATGGCTTTAACATTGACCTGCCCTGGGAGCTCAGCGACGGTAAAGTCCATGTCCTCGACGTTGTAAATGACCTCGGACGACCACTTCCCGGTAGCCCAATTCGCCTTTGTTGCTGGCCAGAGGGCGCAGAAGGACTGCTAGCGCAATTGGGCTCTAAGCAAGAACCAGAAACCCTGGCTTTGCTCACTGAAGTAGCCAAGGAGCAGGCTCTACGCCTGCCCAAGAGCGCAGGCTGGCAAAATTACCCGCAATGGTTCGAGGCATTCCAGCAAGTGAAAGGAGATTACTGCCCGCCACTGCAAGGAAAGCTCGGCCTGTTGTTGATCAGCGAGGGGGATTCGCTACTGGAGCAAACTAGCCTCTCGAGCTTTAGCGCTTTCAGTGAGAACGTGCATGAACAGCTTACCGCGTCGCCGGACGATCTGGCGCCGGCTATCGCCCAGCTGCTCGAAGCCGGTTGCGACCGTATCCTGCCCCTGTGCGCAGGTGACCGCCTGGCTCCAATGACACTGCCATACCTCAGCGCATTACTCGACGATGGCAGTGCCTGGGCTTATGCGGACTGCGACCACGATGGCCCGCAAACTGAACGAACCCATCCATGGTTCAAACCGGTGTGGGACATCGACTTGTTCATTGGCGCAGACCTATTCACACCCGGAGCAATCTTCAGCGCAAGCATAATTAAGCAAGCGCTCGAACGCCTGGAACAGCATACGCAGCACACCGCTGTAAATTGGGATCATTTGGTGGTGGGCGTTGCACTGGCCACGCATGAAACCAATGCAAGCGTGGCTCACTTGCCGCACGTGCTTTACCATCGGTCCGGGCATTTGCCAGCCAGCCCTGAACAGGCGGAGTATTCGCTGCAAAGGCAGCAGGCTGTGGAATGGCTGTGCGAGCGCTTAGCGCCCGGCGCAACAGTAAGCAAAGTGCCGGATTATCCTGCACTATTCAGGGCACACTGGCCATTACCGGAGCAGTTACCTCGCGTCAGCCTCATTGTGCCTACGCGAGATCACTACACATTGCTGCACGCGTGCATTGAGGGACTGCTGAACGACACCGATTACCCTAACCTGGAAATTATCGTTGTTGATAACCAGTCCAGCGACCCCGAAACGTTGGCTTACTTCGACGATATAAAAGAACGGGGTGTCCATATACTGCGCCACCCCTACCCGTTCAACTACTCGACTATCAACAACCGAGCGGTCAGCGTTGCCACAGGCGAACTGATTGGTTTGGTCAATAATGATATCGAAATCATCGAAAGCGGCTGGCTCAAAGAAATGGTGGCTCAAGCGTTGCGCCCATGCGTAGGTGCGGTCGGCGCTAAACTGCTATGGCCAAATCGTATGGTTCAACATGGCGGCGTGGTCGTTGGCGTAAACGGGCTGGCGGCACACACCGGCAACCACCTTGACCATCGAGATGCTGGATATCTAGGAACAAATCAGCTTACCCGACAGCAAAGCGCCATTACTGCGGCCTGCCTATTGATGCATAAATCGGTTTTTGATTCTGTGGCGGGCCTGGATGAATGTGCATTCCCTGTAGCGTTCAATGATGTAGACCTGTGCTTACGCGTACAACATAAGGGGATGAAGCTCATCTGGACTGCTCACGCCGTCTTGATACACGCCGAATCCGCCAGCCGCGGAAAAGATGAGACATCTGAAAAACGGTCGAGAGCCAAGCGCGAGCAAGATAACTTTATTGCGAAATGGACTTCACGCGGCCAGTCAGATCCCTTCTATAGCCCCGCCCTCAGTCTCGACTATCTTTCAGGGCCGTACGGGGGGCTGGCAATGCCCGCACGAGCAAAACGAGTTAGGCACAATAAACCACTACAAGAAACCCCATAAAACCCTATTTGCAGTCGCTCCGCCTGAAGCTGCCCGGTGTCCCGTAAACGCACCTGAGATTTTAGCGATGGCGGTGCTACCACACACTCAAATTTCACGGCTTAACGCTGAGATACGGCAAAGCTAAAAACACTTACAGGGATGAGCTTTACTTATGATCAGTCACAACATTAAGGCCAATAAATCTGGTCTTTTCGGGGCAGTTGATGACATTCGCGCATCAGGTGCATCCGGCTGGCTAATTGATACTTCCAGCATCACGACCCCTCACAAAGTCAACGCATTTTTGAATAACCAGCTGATTGGATCGACCAACACTTCGATTCTTCGCAAAGACATCAGTACAATCGTAAAGCAAGATGTTTACTGTGGATTTCATATTGAGTGGGACTCAGCGCTTCTGGCCAAGGCCATCTCTGGAACGGACAACGGCACTGAGCTCGAACTGAAGTTTGAACTGGATGGCGATGCACGGCTGATCAGCGCACTGCACACACCCAGCACCCAAGAAATTAAATCCTGGCTGACACTGAACAAAATATTTGGAAATCTGGACTGCATCGATGACAAGCTGATCGCTCACGGTTGGGCTATTGACGTTAGAGAGAAGGGTAAAACCAGAGTCGAGCTCTACGTGGACGATCACCTCGCAGCCGCGTGCGAAGCCAAATCAGCTCGACCGGACCTTACAGCACTTAAGCCCTCCCAAATACTCTCGGGCTTTAAACTTGGCATACCCGCCTTAGCTATAACCAACCTCTGCTTTAACATTGACGCACGGGTGGCTGGCCAACCCCTCCCAGGCTCGCCGTTGAAGATCGACCTCTCGCGCAAAGTCAGTATAACCTCACCCCGCATTGAGAAAGGTTACCTCACCGCCCAACTGCTCGATTGGCCGGGCAATGAAATTTCGGCGGAGCTGCATGTCAACGGATCCTTTGAAACTCATGTAATATTTAAAAAACCTGAAGATCAAGCAGGTACTGATGAGGCGGCAATCTGCTCATGGAAAATCCCGGAACGCCTCTCGGACGGCAAACCGAAAGTTTACGCCATTGTAATAAAAAGCTCAGATTCACTTGTTCGCAGTGATGTGGCACACCTGTCACACCCACAATATAAAATTCATCTAGATTCCGCCTCGCTTCATGGCATCAGCGGCTGGAGCTTTAGAGAGGACAACGATCACGCACTAAGGCTTGGCCTCTTCCAAGAAGGCGTATTGATTGACACAACGAAGTCGGATATTGACAGACCTGATGTTCACGAAGTTCACGCGACCCTCCATGAACAGTGCGGCTTCTCTTTTGCCATTACGCAAGATGCAGCAAGCAATCAAGCCATCTACACGATCAAAGACCTCGACACGAATATAAGCATCGCAAATGTTTATATTTCCACGCCGTATGAGTCACTGACAAATCTTGCCTATGAGATATCCAAGACGGCGACTTCCGAAAACCTGGCTCTATTGAAAACACTCCTGTCTCGCACTATCGCCCAGCAGAAAGACTCGAGCTCATTTACGGTAGAGCTCATGCCTCAGCGCGAGGATAAGACCTGCAAAGACTCCATAGATATTATTATCCCAATCTACGGCGGTGCAGCCGAGACAATCGAATGCATAGAAAGTGTACTGACGGCAAAGAACAACAAAAAAGCAAGATTCGTACTCATCAATGACTGCACTCCCGACCCTCTTATCAGCAACTATCTGAGAACGCTTGAGTCGCGCAATCTGAATGACTTCATGATTATCCACCGCACTTCAAATGGCGGTTTTTCTGAAGCGGTGAACATCGGTTTCAGTATTGCAGGGGCAAAAGATGTCATTCTGCTGAATGCGGATACCGTGGTGCAGGACTTCTGGATTGATCGGATGTGTGCGGCGGCTGAACTTGATAATAGAATCGGCACGATCACGCCGCTGTCCAATAACGCCGAAATTTGCACCGCCCCATACATGTGCAAGTCATTGAATATATCGGACATTGATTTCGCTCTACACGTCGACAAAAAAGCCTCCACTATTAACAGCAAGAAGATCATTGACATTCCAGTCGCGATCGGCTTCTGCATGTATATTCGACGCGAATGCCTCAATGAAGTTGGCTACTTTGACGCGGCTAAATGGGGAAGAGGTTACGGCGAGGAAGTAGATTTCTGCCTTAAAGCGACTGCGCTGGGATGGCGTCATACCATGCTGGGCGACACGTTTGTCGTTCACCGAGGCAATGTTTCATTCGGCGATGAAAAGCTCGAACGCGTGAAGGAAAGTGCTAGAAAGATATCGGAAATCTATCCATTTTATGATGGATTAATTCAGCGATTCATTACTGCAGACCCGGGCCGGGAAATCCGTAGAAGCCTGAACTTGTCAGTCATCTGCGACTTGCTACCAGGCAACAGAATCTTGCACCTTTGTCATGGCTTCGGCGGTGGCACAGAGCAGTATTTGCAAGATATGGCAAAATTAAACAAGCAAGAAAACTTCGCTCCCATCCTGCTAAAGTTTAATGCCGATGGCTCTTCCACATTGAATTTCGACCTGACAGGACTTGATCAGAACGGATTCTTTGTCAAAGAGCATCAAGAGCACTACCTGGCGACTGAAACAACCTGCTTGATGAAAGACCTAAAATCACTCAGGCTTACACAAGCTCATATTCACTCTCCATATGGCGTCCCTGCCCGCCTTTTTGATTGGATGATTGAAGAATATTCTTACTCGGTAACCGTACATGATTACTCATGGGCAGTACCGCACGCAACGCTGTGCCCAGGCGGGAATAAATACTGTACTGAGTCGACCACTCAAGAATGCACAAGCTGCATGAAGCTTTATGAGCCTCACCCGGGCCTCAAGCACTTCTTGACGAGCGATGAAGACTTTTCCGCCTATCGAAGTAACTTCAAGACACTCTTCGCCAAGGCCGATATCATTTTGACCGGCGCTAGCGACGTCAGAGATCGAATGATGCGCTTCGGCATGCCTGGGAATTACAAAGTCGTCCCTCATGCTGCACCCGAGTGTTCTCCGTATCATAAAATAGAGGCATTGCCTCCCGCCTCCCCTTCAGGCGTTATAAAGGTGGCGCTTATCGGAGGGATTAGTGACATCAAAGGCTATTATACGCTGGCGGATTGCGCCCGCGAAGCAGCCTTCAGAAACCTGCCCATTGAATTTATAGTAGCTGGGCACACAATGGACGATCACCGCCTACTAGGGCTCAAAAACGTCAGAATTCTTGGAAAATATAAAGACGAAGAGCTTTATTCGCTACTGGCCTCGAACCGACCACACCTGTCGTTCTTTCCAAGCAATTGCCCAGAAACCTTCTCGTATACATTGAGTCACGCTCTTCGATTTGGTCTTTGGCCTGTCGTTTCAAATATCGGCGCCACAGCCGAGCGCGTGGAGACTAGCAAGTTCGGGACGGTATACGATCGAGCGACACCTACACTCGACTTGCTGCACTTGCTTATCGACGAGGGATTGAAGAGTATGCAACGAGGGGGCACACTGCCAAATAAAAAATATACTACCTACCCGAGCACCTATAGCGAATACCTCGCCATGGAAACCCAAAAAAGCCATTAACTTTCTAACAAGCTAACACGCTATCGACAGGGCGACATGCTCGCCGCACTGCCCTGTCGACAGTTATACTTCCACCCCTGATGGGCCGAAGCAAACCCATTACCATGCTTAAACCCTATAACGTGAAACCCCTGCCCCCCCATTAACTAATATCGAAACTTTATGTTATTTTTTCGCCGCTGTTTTTTTTGCATAAACACTCACATCAATGAAAGGAGCTGGCGGCGACACAATGAAACGCTGATTGGTTTGCAAAACAACAATATCAGGGCAAAAATCCTCAACGACGCCTTTGTCCACACCACCTGTCGTATGTACGAACATTACTTCCTCAAACAGATTTGCGGCATGGGTCAACATGTAATTACTCGAGCTACCACCAAAAACAAGTAATTTCTTCTTTGTTTCAGCGCTTGAATTTTCATAACGCTTCACATTGCCATGATTAACAATATTGTTATTACTCACCAGTTCTGACGTTTGTGATGCTAGCGTCTTAAGCCGCACCGACTTAACGACAGGGGAAACCTTGTCCCCCAGATCCCCTCTCATCGTGACGACTTCGTAGCTAGGCTTCACACCGGCCAACTTGTCCTCCCCCATCGCCAGCAATGCACTTGATAACGCCAAGTTTGCGCCATGATCGGTCCAGTGAGTTTCTGCTGCATCGTAACAAAGATATTTATGGGCACGCAGTTGGCCCAGAGGCCAAGTTATAAACTCACCGTGCGACGAGAGCCATCTATCAACCAGCGTTCTACGTGCTCTAGCGAAGGGGTACTCCTCCGTCATGACCTCCTCTTTAGAAGGTGCCAACAGAAACGTATAACTACACCGCCCACGAAGATAAGAATCGACGGCTGAAAAATAGTTAGCCCAACCACTGTCCCAGTCCTTAGACACTTGCTTGACGCCCTGAAACTGCGCCACACTCCCGTTGGTATCCTTATCGAGAAAGACCCAACCAGAATCACCGATAATGACATCGGGAGTTACTATATCCAGACGCGCTGCACTAACAAACGCCCCGCCTATCACCACCCCTAACTCAAGCGATGCACTAGCAACCTCTAACTCAGATTTAAATCCGCAATAGGGTTGAGTTAAGCCTTCGATTTCGCTGGGTTCACGGTGCTTCTTGAGCACATCCCGCCGGGAAACACTGAGCTTGACCTCATGCATGCGCTGGCCATCTTTTACACTTAAAGCAACAACGTCATGCTCCTCATTGCCGAGCACCCATCCCTCAATGAGTATTTTTATCTTTTCCTGATTTACCGCCAACAGCCTGACTGAGTCCAAGAACCACTTGAAAATAAAATCATTATTTTTTGTCAAACTATGCTTAGCATCAAACATGAACACCTCATGACCAGCCAATCGCTTCGACCACCGCACGCTGAATTGACCGAATAAACTTCATATTAGCGCAATATTCCAATTCACACCTGTTCTCACGACGGCTGCAGGCACTCCCACGGCTACGCAATTTTCTGGTATGACTTTGGTAACCACAGAGGCAGCTCCAATTACCGTGTCATTGCCAATTATCGAGCCCTTCATGACCTTCACCGAAGACGCCAACCAAACATGCTCCCCTATTATGACATCTTCAGCCGGATTGATCCGCCCTCCTGTCGCCACGTCAACAATACTGTGCATATCGCTTGTCATAATACTTACTTCATTAGCTATCAAGCATCTGTCCCCAATGACAATTTTTGATGGTTCATGCGCATACAGCCTGGATTTCCAAGTACAAGAGACCCTTTTCCCCACTTCCACCCGACAGTCATCAGCGCAATAGATATCAATACTTGCCAGCTTTGAGTCCGCCCCAAGATGCACTGTGCACCCGCTGCCCACCACCACTGAGGCAGAGGTCAGTACGCAACCCCGCTCAATCCTCAAGAAATTCCCATTTCCTTTGAAGACAATCCGAGCCGTCGAGCTTTCCTCCACACCCGGATCTATCTCAACACAATTACCTGTGCCTTTATCTAAAATTGTCAACGCCATGACTACCCCCCTTGCACTATCCAACTAACTGCGACGCACACCCCGCGCGTAACACACAACAATTCACAATCACACCCCACACAAGATAGAGCCTATGCCAAAATATTGCAAGCTTATAACTAACCTTTCGCGATGCACAAATTATGCCTCATTTTTATACCCTACTTAACATGATACCTACACTAAAAATCATCCCCGCCCAACCTTCACAACAATGCATTGCTTCAGCCACACCACGCTAAGTCATTGCGCAATCTAAACAATCAGACTCACTATCAATTCGACTTTGCCCACTCAGCATATTGATACAACACCGCTTAACCAAGATCATAATAGTAGTCTCCAAAGCAATAGCGCATTACAATGTCCGCGAGGCTGCCGGCTCCGCGTAGGCGCCTAACCTGAACCACTGTTAACCCCAAGGATGCCCCATGATCTTAGTCACAGGAGGAGCCGGCTTCATCGGCTCGAATTTCGTTCTCAAGTGGTGCGCTGGAAGCGAAGAGCCCGTTGTTAATCTCGACGCACTGACCTACGCCGGCAACCTCGCCAACCTGCAATCGCTGAAAGGCAACGCACAGCATCATTTCATCCAAGGCAACATTTGCGATGCAGATCTGTTGGCCGACCTGTTTGCCGAATACCGCCCCCGCGCAGTGGTGCATTTCGCTGCCGAGTCTCACGTCGACCGCTCTATTACCGGCCCCGAAGCATTCGTCGAAACGAACGTAGTCGGTACCTTCCGCCTCCTGGAAGCCGCACGGGCACACTGGAACAGCCTCGAAGGTGCCGAAAAAGAAGCCTTCCGCTTCCTCCACGTCTCCACCGACGAGGTCTACGGCACCCTGGCCCCGAACGACCCGGCCTTCACCGAAACCACGCCCTACGCGCCCAATAGCCCATACTCGGCGAGCAAGGCTGCCAGTGACCATCTGGTACGCTCTTACTTCCATACCTACGGCATGCCGGTGCTCACCACCAATTGCTCAAACAATTACGGCCCGTTCCACTTCCCGGAAAAGTTGATCCCACTGATCATCGTCAACGCCCTGGCCGGCAAGGCGCTGCCTGTTTACGGCGACGGCCAGCAGATCCGCGACTGGCTGTATGTCGAAGACCACTGCTCGGGCATTCGTCGCGTTCTGGAAGCTGGCGCGTTCGGCGAGACCTACAATATCGGTGGCTGGAACGAGAAGGCCAATATTGACATCGTCAAAACGCTCTGCGCGCTGCTTGATGAGCTGGCTCCTGCTGCTGATCGCCAGGTGATCAACCAGACGACTGGAAAGCCAGTTGAAAACTATGCCGAGCTGATCACCTACGTGACTGACCGCCCGGGCCATGATCGTCGTTACGCGATCGATGCCCGCAAGATTGAACGCGAGCTCGGTTGGAAGCCTGCGGAAACATTCGATACCGGTATCCGCAAGACCGTCGCCTGGTACCTGGCCAACCAGGAGTGGGTGAAGGGTGTCATGGACGGCAGTTACCGTGACTGGGTAGCGCAACACTACGGAGCGAGCAAAGCGTGAAGATACTGCTGCTGGGCAAAAACGGTCAGGTAGGTTGGGAGCTGCAACGCGCACTGGCCCCCCTCGGCGAAGTGATTGCACTGGATCGCCAGGGCGGCGATGGCTTGTGCGGCGACTTGGCCAACCTTGATGGCCTGGCTGCCACTGTGCGCCAGCTGGCTCCTGACGTCATCGTCAATGCGGCGGCCTATACGGCAGTGGACAAGGCCGAGAGCGACCAGGCCCTGGCCACGCGTATCAATGCCGAAGCACCTGGTGTCCTGGCACGTGAGGCGGCAGCACTGGATGCATGGTTGATCCACTACTCTACCGATTACGTTTTCGATGGCAGTGGCCAGTCACGCTGGCTGGAAGAAAGCGCTACGGGACCATTATCGGTGTATGGCCGCACCAAGCTCAATGGTGAGCACGCCATCGAGGCGAGCGGTGCCCGCGCCGTAGTGCTGCGCACCAGCTGGGTGTATGCTGCGCGCGGCCAAAACTTTGCCAAGACCATGCTGCGACTGGCTGCGGAGCGTGATGCGTTGAACGTGGTGGCGGACCAGTTTGGCGCGCCCACGGGTGCGGACCTGATTGCTGATGTGACCGCACATATTCTGCGCCAGGTCAGCGGCGAAAACGGCGCTGAGGACTTGACCGGCACTTATCACTTGGCGGCAGCAGGCGAAACCAGCTGGCATGGGTTTGCCCAGTTCGTGCTCGCCTATGCAAGCCATAAGGGTGTTGCGCTGAAGGTTGCTGCCGAGCAAGTGGGTGCGATCAGCACTGAGGCTTATCCAGTACCCGCGCCACGGCCACGCAATTCGCGCCTGCATCTAGGTAAACTTGAAAGCACTTTCAAATTGAAGATGCCGCTTTGGCAGCAAGGCGTGCAACGTATGTTGGATGAAATTCTGTAAATAGGGACTCCCATGGCTCGTAAAGGAATTATTCTGGCTGGCGGTTCGGGCACACGCCTTCACCCCGCCACACTGTCGGTTTCAAAGCAGTTGTTGCCGGTGTATGACAAGCCGATGATCTATTACCCGCTCAGCACGCTGCTGCTGGCCGGGATTCGGGACATTCTGATCATCTCCACCCCGCAGGACACGCCACGCTTTGAACAACTGCTGGGTGATGGCAGTCAGTGGGGCCTTAACCTTACCTATGCTGTGCAACCAAGTCCGGACGGACTGGCACAGGCATTTACCATCGGTGCCGATTTTATTGGCAACGACACGTCGGCCCTGGTGCTGGGCGACAACATCTTCTATGGCCATGACTTCCAGTCGTTGCTGCTCAATGCTGGCCAGCGTGAGACGGGCGCCTCGGTGTTCGCTTATCACGTCCAGGATCCTGAGCGCTACGGCGTGGCCGAGTTCGATGACACCGGCCGTGTCCTGTCCCTCGAAGAAAAGCCGAAGGTTCCGAAGTCCAACTACGCGGTTACCGGGCTGTACTTCTACGACAACCAGGTAGTGGATCTGGCCCGAGGCTTGAAGCCCTCTGCCCGTGGCGAGCTGGAGATTACCGATCTCAACAACCTTTACCTGCAACAAGAGCAACTGCAGGTAGAAATCATGGGCCGCGGCTATGCATGGCTGGATACAGGCACCCATGACAGCTTGCTGGACGCCAGCCAATACATCGCCACCATGGAACGCCGCCAGGGCCTCAAGGTCGCCTGCCCCGAAGAGATCTGCTATCGCGCCGGCTGGATCGATGCCGAACAGCTCGAACGCCTCGCTCAGCCTTTGCTCAAGAACGGTTATGGGCTGTACCTGAAAAATCTGCTTAAAGAGAAAGTGTTCTGATGAAAGCATTACCTCTGGCCATCCCCGAAGTCATCCTGTTCACCCCAACCGTCTTCGGCGATGACCGCGGTTTTTTCTACGAAAGCTTTAACGCCCCCATCTTCAGTGAAGTCACCGGCCTGCAGCCAAACTTCGTACAGGACAATCATTCGCGCTCTGCCAAAGGCGTGCTGCGCGGCCTGCACTATCAGTTGGCACCACACGCGCAAGGCAAGTTGGTGCGTGTGGTTCAGGGCGAAGTTTTCGATGTGGCGGTGGACATCCGTCGCTCATCCACAACGTTCGGCAAATGGATCGGCGCGGTGCTGTCTGGCGACAACAAGCAACAACTGTGGATTCCGCCAGGTTTTGCCCATGGCTTTGTCACCCTGAGTGAAACGGCCGAATTCCTGTACAAGACGACCGAACTCTACTCGCCTCACAGCGAGCGTTGCATCGCCTGGGATGACCCCGAAATTGGCATCGAGTGGCCAATCGATTTCACGCCCAGCTTGTCCGGCAAGGACCAACTGGGTGTGGCACTTGCGAACGCCGAAGTATTCGACTGAGTGAATAACGGGGCTGTGCATTATTATTCACAGTCTCGACTTTTTACTCGCGTCGCGATTCTGCCCCTCCAAAGATGACCCGCCACCAAGCCTGTGGTTGAATGCCAGCCATTCGACCCGCGATGGATGCTCCCAGTATGGCAAGGCTGCTTCCCCACGTTCCATCAACCCAAGATACCGTCAGTGGCCAATTAGCAGCCCTACTCGCAGTAATTGCAGGCGTAATCATCCTCGCGGCCGGTATCAGCATGCTTGCGCTGCACTTTCACCTGGGCAGCAATCCATACGTTCCGGTCTTCGCCCAGCCCAGGGTGGAAACGCCCAGCCAACTGAACCCGGAACCGATAGAAAGACTGGTGTTCGTCATCCTCGCCGCACTTACCCCCATCGCTTTGGTCGTACTGGCCAAGGTGCTCAAGAGCGTCCGCCTCAGCCCTCGGCTCAATTTGCCAGCGATTGTTCTGTCAATCATGGTCATGGTGCTTCCGTTTATGGCTTCGGACTTTGCAGAAGTCATGTTCTTCCCCAGCAGCGTCTCAGGCATCAGCGAGGTCACGATATTGCTTGGAGCAGCTTTGCTCACAGGGGGGACGGTGGCGAGTAGTTGGTTAAGTCGTGCGAACCGGCAATCATCGTTGATGCTGTGGATGAGCATGGCCTGCATTGCCGCGTTGTTGCTGCAGGTCTTCCCTTATCGCCTGGCTTCTGCAACTACGGTCACCGTGTCCAACACCTGGTCGGTCAGTTACGACGCCGCTACCTACGCGTTAAGCCAGGTGGTGGCCGGCAAAACATTGCTGGCAGACTTGCCCTCGCAATATGGCTTGTTCCCTGAACTCATCGCCCCCCTGTTCAAAGCGATCGGACTCAGCGTATTTACAGTCAGCAGCTTTTTTATCACCCTGCAGGTGATAGGCCTCCTCGCTATTGCGTTCATCATGCACATGCATGTGCAAAACCCGCTGCTCCGCCTGACAGCATTTCTATGTATTCTCGTGTCCACCGGCCTGTTCCTTTACCTGAACGGCTACACCGAAGAGATTTACCTGCAGTACTACCCCATCCGCTTTATCTGCCCCGCCTTTACCCTGTGGCTGTTTACCCGCTATAGCAACCGCCCTACTCGTCTGCAAGAGGGGCTACTTGGCGTTGCCGCCGGGATCTCGATTTTCTGGAACCTGGACTCTGGTATTCCTGTGCTGATTTCCGTAGGTGCAGCGCTCGCCGTCAAGTCCTGGTTCAGCGCTTCTGACAAGTTCAAGGCGATAGTGCCCGCTCTGGTGTTTACCAGCGCTGCCATTGTGACTATTGCGCTGCTGTTGGCGGCCTTGAGAACCAAGGCAGGAACGCCGCTTGGCATCATGGAAGCACTCAGTTCACAAAAACTGTTCTACGGGGCGGGCTTCATGATGCTGCCGCTGCCGTTGTCGCCACACCCTTGGCAAGTGGTGATTGCCGTGTATGCGGCAGGCATGATTGCCGCACTCGCAGGTTGGAGACGAGGCAGCACAAGGCCGGTCTATGACATCCTGTTCTGTACATCGCTGCTGGGCGTTGGGCTCTTTACTTATTACCAGGGCCGTTCCCACATTTTTTGTCTCCTGATGGTGCTCTGGCCGGCGTTGATCGTGGCGGCCATATTGTGTGATCAGTTGTTGGCGGCGGTCAGCCAACGCTTAATTGCACCGGTGTTTCTGTCGCTCGCCCTCCCCTTTATATTCCTTGCAAGCCTCGGAGCCGTCACGCTGGCCTCTTCGGGAAAGGGTCTAATACAGACAGGTATCGTCAATCTGAACAACCTTGGCACTCCCAAGGACAAAACCGTCGCCAATGAGCTGGAATTTCTGCATGCCACCGACCATGGCCGTAACTGTCTGATCTTGGCCCAGCGTCAAGCCATCTATCACGCCGAGCTCAACACCGCGTCTCCCCTCCCCGGGCCAGGCCTCATTGAAACACTGCTGAAATCGGATTTCGACAAACTGCAGTCAGCTGCGCTCAGTCCACAGCTCAAATGCATCTATCTTGGGGTGGGTCCTAACTCGCAAACCCTGGTCAAACTGGATGAAGATCGAATGTTGGCCCACTACGCCGTTACCAGCATGAACAGCCTCAACACGCTGTGGCTTCTGGAACCTAGGCAGGTCATTACAACGGGCAAGTGATCTGGCCGGCCATCCGGCAGAAGGCATGACTCGCTCCCCCCGCCTCGCACCTGAATGCAACGAATAATGCACGCCATCGACACCTTCGTTATCATGCTTGCCCCTGAACGCGCGAACGTGACGAACGCGCTCTAGCCCACTGCATGGATAAGCAACTCAGCGTGATCAATGGATTTCCTCCAAATGGCCAAGGCGTTACGTGCAGCTCGATTGCCTGCATGTTCACCTCCGAACGCCTCGCACACTCCGCATACCCGAGCATCGCACTGGGTATTGTCCTGTCCGAAAAAGCCTCAGCCGCTCACCGCCCGGCAATTCCAGCACTGAATTCCTTGGCTCGGTGGTAGACTCCCTCACCCAAAGCAAGTTGGGAAGCGTTGCCGCAGCCTCTGCCCTGACAGGCCAGTCTTTCTGTATTGCGTTTCACAGTCTCTTCAACGCTTGGCCATCTTGAAGTATATGGTCGAAGAATTTTTGTCACGGCCGCAGGTGGATAGCTACTTCCTCAGCCCTCAGTAATTTTGAACCCGGTAACCTTCATGGCGTCAGTAAAACTTCAAAATGGGAAGACCTTCAGTTCCGAGCCAGGCACCTCTCTGCTAGACAGTGCCAAGGCGGCAGGCATCACCCTCGAATACAGCTGCCGCACCGGCCGCTGTGGTGTGTGCAAGACCACTGTGATGAGCGGTGAAACCGAAGCCTTCAAGGGCGAAACTTCACTGACCGCCGAAGAACGTGCAGCCGGGATGATCCTCACCTGCTGCCGCCACGCCATAACCGAGGTGGAAATCGACGCCGAAGACCTCGGTGCCCTCGGCGATATCGTGGTCAAGACCGTACCCTGCCGCATCGACAGCATCACTCATCTGGCCGACAACGTGGTCGAGGTTGTGCTGCGCGTGCCGCCTACCGGCAAGCTCACCTACCTGGCGGGCCAGTACCTGGACGTGATCGGTGAAGGTGGCCTGCGTCGCAGTTACTCCATCGCCAACGCCCAACGCGAGGACGGCAAGCTCGAACTGCAGATCCGCGAGGTCGAGCAAGGCATGATGTCGAAGTACTGGTTCGGCAGTGCCAAGCATAACGATCTACTGCGGCTGGAAGGACCACTGGGCACCTTCTGCCTGCGCGACAAAGACGCCAGCACCCTGGTATTCCTTGCCACTGGCACCGGCATCGCGCCCGTAAAGGCCATGCTCGAGCAACTGCTGGGCAACCCCGAGCAGGCCGCTGGCAAGAAGATCTACATCTACTGGGGCGGGCGCACTCCCGGCGACATCTATTGGACGCCACCGCTCGAAGGCTTGAACGCCGAATTCATTCCGGTATTGTCTCGGGCAAGCGACGCATGGGCCGGTCGCACCGGCTATGTACAAAAAGCACTGCTCGAAGACGGTATCGACCTTGCTGACGCGGTGGTGTATGCCTGCGGTTCGGAAGACATGATTCACTCTGCCCGGGACGCGTTGACGGCCGCCGGGTTGCCTGTCAAACACTTTTACTCAGATGCATTTGTAAGCTCAAACTAACAAGGAGCAGTCATGAAAGCAGTCATTTTGGCAGGCGGGCTCGGGACGCGCTTGAGCGAAGAGACCGGTACTCGCCCAAAACCCATGGTCGAGATCGGTGGCAAACCGATTTTGTGGCACATCATGAAGATGTATTCCGCCCATGGCATCAATGACTTCATCATCTGCTGTGGCTACAAGGGTTACATGATCAAGGAGTACTTCGCCAACTACTTCCTGCACACCTCGGATGTAACTTTCAACATGCGTGACAACAGCATGAAAGTTCACGACAAGCGTGCAGAAGACTGGAACGTGACCCTGGTCGACACCGGCGAAACTTCGATGACCGGTGGCCGTCTGCGTCGCGTAGCCGACTATCTTCGTGACGAAGAAGCCTTCTGCTTCACCTACGGCGACGGCGTTGGTGACATGGACATCAGCGCAACCATCGCCTTCCACAAGCGCCACGGCAAGGCCGCGACACTCACCGCAACCTTCCCGCCAGGACGCTTCGGGGCACTGGATATCAGCGAAGGCCAGGTGCTCAATTTCAAGGAAAAGCCAAAAGGCGATGGCGCCATGATCAATGGCGGCTTCTTCGTGCTTTCTCCGCAGGTGCTCGAACGCCTCACGGACGACAGCACGGTCTGGGAACAGGAGCCACTGATGGGGCTGGCCGAAGCCGGCCAGTTGATGGCATTCGAGCATGCTGGCTTCTGGCAGCCGATGGACACCCTGCACGATAAGAATCTGCTCGAGAAGCTCTGGCAGAATGGCACCGCGCCGTGGAAATCCTGGGAATAACGACGATATGAAAGCTTCCGTCTCGGCCGCCTTCTGGAACGGCAAGAAGGTATTTCTCACCGGCCATACCGGTTTCAAGGGCAGCTGGCTGGCCCTTTGGCTGCAAGGCATGGGCGCGCAAGTGAAGGGTTTTGCCCTGGCACCCCCGACCACACCTTCGCTGTTCGAACAGGCCCAGGTCGAGCGCGGCATGGCGGCGTCACAGATTGGCGACATCCGTGATCTGCACGCCATCACCGAGAGCATGACCGCCTTCGATCCGGACATCCTGATCCACATGGCCGCGCAGCCGCTGGTGCGTCTGTCGTACCGCGAGCCGGTGGAGACTTATGCCACCAACGTGATGGGCACGGTTCATGTATTGGAGGCCGCGCGCAAATGCCCGAGCCTTCGCGCCATCGTCAACGTCACCACCGACAAGTGCTACGAAAACCAGGAGTGGGAATGGGGCTATCGTGAAAACGAACCCATGGGTGGCCACGACCCTTACAGCAACAGCAAGGGGTGCGTCGAGCTGATCACCAGCGCCTACCGCAATTCGTTCTTCCACGGCGAGCACGCCGTGGCGCTGGCTTCGGCCCGCGCTGGCAATGTGATCGGCGGCGGCGATTGGGCGGATGACCGGCTGATCCCGGACATCCTGCGCGCAGTTGAACAAGGCAAGCCCGTGGTGGTACGCAACCCCAAGGCCACGCGTCCCTGGCAGCACGTTCTCGAACCGCTCAGCGGTTACCTTGTCCTGGCCCAGCACCTGTGGGAGCATGGCCACGCCGTCGCGCAGGGCTGGAATTTCGGGCCGCGTGACGAAGACGCTCGCCCTGTCGAATGGATCCTCGATCACATGGTACAGGCGTGGGGGGCTGGCGCCAGCTGGCAGCTCGACAACGATCCGCAGCCGCATGAAGCCCGTTATTTGAAGTTGGATATATCCAAGGCCCGTGCTCACCTGAAATGGGAGCCGACCTGGAGCCTGGAAACGACCTTGACCCGCATCGTCAACTGGCACCGAGCCTGGTTACAGGGCGACGACATGCACGAACGGTGCGTGGAAGAAATCAATAGCTACATGGCTGCCATGGCCACTGGCGCCTAACCAATTATTAGCTTGAGCAGGAACTACTATGACCCCCGATATGATCCGTCAGGAAATCAGCCAGCTCGTCGAGCGCTATGCCCAGACCGCCTTGGCTGCCAAACCTTTTGTTGGGGGCGAAACCGTCATCCCTCCTTCGGGCAAGGTGATCGGCGCCCGTGAATTGCAACTGATGGTCGAAGCGTCGCTGGACGGCTGGCTGACCACTGGCCGCTTCAACGCCGAATTCGAGAAGAAACTGGCCGAGTTCATCGGTGTTAAATACCTGATCACCGTCAACTCCGGCTCTTCGGCCAACCTCGTTGCCTTCAGCACCCTGACCTCGCCAAAGCTGGGTGAGCGCGCCATCAAGAAAGGCGACGAAGTCATCGGCGTGGCCGCAGGCTTCCCGACCACCGTCAACCCGATCGTGCAGTTTGGCGCGATTCCAGTGTTCGTCGACGTCGACATGGCCACTCACAACATCGATCCAGAGCTGATCGAAGCGGCCATCACGCCGAAAACCAAGGCCATCATGCTCGCCCACACCCTTGGTAACCCGTTCAACCTGGCTAAGGTCAAGGAGTTGTGCGAGAAGTACAACCTGTGGCTGGTTGAAGACTGCTGTGACGCCCTGGGCGCCACCTACGACGGCAAGCTGGTCGGCACCTTCGGCGACATCGCCACCTTGAGCTTCTACCCTGCTCACCACATCACCATGGGTGAAGGCGGCGCGGTGTTCACCAATAACGCCCAGCTCAAGCTGATCGCCGAATCGTTCCGTGACTGGGGCCGCGACTGCTACTGCGCACCGGGTTGCGATGACACTTGCGGCAACCGCTTCGGCCAGCAGTTCGGCAGCCTGCCACAGGGTTACGATCACAAGTACGTGTACGCCCACCTGGGCTACAACCTCAAGATCACCGACATGCAAGCCGCCTGCGGCCTGGCTCAGCTTGACCGCGCCGCGGAGTTCATCGAAACCCGCAAGCGCAACTTCAAGCTGCTGAAAGAACGCCTGTCGAGCCTGAGCGACTTCCTCGAAATCGCCGAGCCTACCCCGAACAGCGAGCCATCCTGGTTCGGCTTCCCGGTCACGCTGAAAGAAAGCGCCGGCGTCAAACGTGTCGACCTGCTGAAGTTCCTCGACCAGCACAAGATCGGCACCCGTCTGCTGTTCGCCGGCAACCTCACCCGCCAGCCGTACTTCCACGGCGTGGAATACCGCGTCGTGGGCGAGCTGACCAACACCGACCGGACCATGAACCAGACCTTCTGGTTGGGCGTGCAGCCTTCGCTGGGCCAGGAACACTTTGATTTCGTCGGTGAAAAACTGGAAGAATTCTTCGGGATCGGTTTCTAACTATGAAAGCTTCAGATGCAGTGGCAAAAGTTCTGGCGGACCACAACGTCCTCTATGGTTTTGAGCTCATTGGTGGAATGATCGCCCATCTGGTGGACAGTATTAACTTGCTCGGCAAGACCAAGTTGGTATCCATGCACCATGAGCAAGGCGCGGCCTTCGCTGCATCTGCTGTCGCACGTGCGACGCATCACAAGGTCATGGGCGTGGCCCTGGGCACCAGCGGCCCGGGCGCCACCAACCTGATCACGGGCATTGCCGACTGCTGGCTGGATAGTCATCCGTGCCTGTTCCTCACCGGGCAGGTCAACACGCATGAACTGAAGGGTGAGCGACCCATCCGCCAGCAGGGCTTCCAGGAACTCGACAGCGTGGCACTGGTGAGCAGCATCACCAAATACGCGCACCAGGTCACCCATGTCGATGAACTGATTCCGAGCCTTCTCAAAGCGATCCGTATCGCCCGGGAAGGCCGTCCGGGGCCTGTCCTGCTGGACATTCCCATGGACATCCAGCGCGCCGAGATCGATGAGGCGGTGCTGGACCAATTACTCAAGGCGTCGATCAGTGATTCGACGTCCCCCGCCCAACCGCAGCCCAGCTTTGGCGAGGTCTGGGCGGCACTGGCCAAGGCTGAAAAACCGGTGTTCCTGATCGGCGGCGGCGCAGTCAACAGTCCGCTATTCGGCCACTGGCTGAGCCTGGTGGGCAAGCTGGGCATTCCCCATGTCGCCAGCCTGAAAGGCGCCGAAAAGCTGACCGCAAGCGAACATTACCTGGGCATGCTGGGCGCCTACGGCACGCGCGCAGCCAACCACGCAGTCCAGCATTGTGACCTGCTGGTAGTCTTCGGCAGCCGCATGGACGTGCGCCAGACCGGGGCAAAAACCGAAACGTTCGCTGCCAATGCGCACATCATCCAGTTCGACCTGGATGCGGCCCAGCTGGATAACCGGGTGAAAACCCAAACCTCGCTCCATACCGACCTGGACGCAGTGTTTGCCGACTTCATCGCCCAGGCCCACAAACTGCAGCCGTCCCCCGCTGCCTGGCGCACCCGCCTGACGCAGGTGTTCGAGCAGTCATTCGTCGATGAATACCAGGCGTGGAGCCTGAGCCCGTTCGCTTTGCTGAGCGCGCTAAACGACCTTACCGCTGACCGCACGCTGGATTATGTCGCCGACGTCGGCAACAACCAGATGTGGGCCGCGCACACACTGCGCCTGAGCCCCGGCCAAGCCATGCACCATTCCGGCGGCCTGGGTACGATGGGCTTTGCCATTCCCGCAGCGGTCGGTGCCAGCATCGCAGGCAACAAGCCGGTTATCGTCATCACCGGCGATGGCGGTGCGCAGCTCAATATCCAAGAGCTAGACATCATTGCCCGCGATCAGCTACCGATCCTGACCATCGTCATGAACAACCATTCGCTGGGCATGGTGCGCGGCTTCCAGGAGATGTATTTCGAGGGACGAAACTCTTCGACCTACTGGGATGGTTACACTTCACAATTCAAGGCGTTGGGTGAAGCGTATGGCATCCAGTCGTCGAGCGTCATCGACCTCGACGGGTTCAAGGCGGCTGTCAGCGAATTCCTTGCAAACGACAAGCCCATGCTGGTCGAAGTGCTGATGCCGGATGCGCGAGAATGCCGGCCAAGGCTGGAGTTCGGCCGCCCCATCGACGAACAGTCGCCGCTGCTGGACCTGGGTCAATGAGATTAGCGATTCTGGGGGCGAGCAGCCATATCGCCAAGGACCTGGTAGCCAGCATCGCTGAACAGACTGCTTATGATTGCACCCTGTTCGTGCGCGCGCCGGGCTCGCTCGATGCCGAGCTGCGGGCCATCGCCGAACGCAAGGCATTTGCCGTGCTCGACTACGCCGGCTTCGATGCGCAATGCCAGTTCGATGCGGTCATCAACTTCGTCGGTGTCGGCGACCCGGCCCGTGCGGTCCAGATGGGCAAGGAGATCTTCTCCGTCACCGAGCAGTACGACAACCTTGCTCTGGATTACGTGCAGCACCATCCACAGTGCAAGTACATCTACTTGAGCAGTGGCGCAGCCTACGGCACAAACTTCGAGACGCCGATAACCGAGGCCTCGAAAGCGATATTCGCCATCAACGCGCTCACGCCACAGGACTGGTATGGCGCGGCCAAATTCCAGGCCGAATGCCGCCATCGGGCACTGCCTGCGGCGGCGATCGTCGATGTCCGGGTGTTCAGTTACTTCAGCCATCGCCAGTCCGTCGAAGCGCGCTTCTTCCTGAGTGACATTCTGCGTGCTTTACGTGCCGGCACCGTCCTGGAAGTTGCACCGGACGACATGCTCCGTGACTACCTGACCCCAGCCGATTTCCTGCAATTGATCGATCGGATCCTGCAGTCGCCGCCGTGTAACGAAGCAGTCGATTGCTACACCTTGGCCCCGGTCGGCAAGTTTGAACTGTTGGCCGCCCTGGGCGAGGCGTTTGGCCTTCAGCACACCGTTGCAGGTGACCAGGCACGCGTCAATGCCACCGGTCCCAAAGCCCATTATCATTCGCACAACCGCAAGGCCGAGCAGCTGTTTGGCTATGTACCCAGTGATACTTCGCTGAGTGGTGTGATGCGCGAAATCAGGCAGCAGCTGAATGCAAGAGACTAACCAGGCGCCCTCCGTCCTCAGCAGGCTTCTGCGTGTGAAGCTGTTCAGATTCCTGCTGGTAGGTGTCATGAACGCCGCCTTTGGCTACGGCTGCTTTGCCGGCTTCCTTTACCTCGGGCTGCATTACAGCGCGGCACTGCTGCTCGCCACGATTCTGGGCATTGCGTTCAATTTCAAAAGCACCGGCGCTTTGGTATTCGGCTCGAAGAACAACAAGTTGATCTTCAGGTTCGTTGCCGGGTATGGCGTTGTTTACGGCGCCAATGTGGCCGGCATTGCGGCGCTCAAGTTGTTCGGTGTCGACCCGTACTTGGCCGGCATGGCTTTGATCGTGCCAATGGCCCTACTTTCATTCGTCATTAATAACAGGTTCGTTTTCAATTATGCGTAAGCTTATCAGCATAGTGACACCCTGCTACAACGAAGAAGCCAACATTGATGAGCTGTACCAGCGCATTGTCGAGGTCATGGCAGACCTCGATTATGACTACGAACATATCTTCATCGACAACTGCTCCACGGATGGCAGTCACGCCAAGCTGCGCGCCCTTGCGGCGCAAGACAAGCGGGTAAAACTGATCTTCAACGCACGCAACTTCGGCCACATTCGTTCGCCTTACCATGCGCTGCTGCAGGCCAATGGCGATGCCGCCGTGCTGATCGCCTCCGACCTGCAAGACCCGCCGGAGATGATCAAAGAGTTCGTCAAGAAGTGGGAAGAAGGCTTCAAGACAGTCATGGCGGTCAAGCCCGAGAGTGAAGAATCGCGCCTGATGTTCCTCGTGCGCCGCGCTTACTATCGCTTCGTCACGCGCATCTCCGAAGTGCCGCTGGTGCAGAACGCCACCGGTGCTGGTCTGTTTGACCGGGCTGTGCTGGATATCCTGAAGAAGATCGACGACCCGTACCCGTACTTCCGCGGCTTGCTGTGCGAAATCGGCTTCCCGATCGCCACCGTGCCATTCAAACAGCCACGGCGTCAGCGCGGTATTACCAAGAATAATTTCTACACCCTGTATGACATCGCAATGCTCGGCATCACCAACCATTCCAAGGTGCCATTGCGCCTGATGGTCATGGGCGGAGCACTGCTGGCGGGGCTGAGCCTGCTCGCCGCCTTCGGCTTCCTGCTGGCCAAGTTGGTGTTCTGGAACTCGTTCTCGATGGGGATCGCACCTTTGCTGATCTCGTTGTTCTTCTTCAGCTCGGTTCAGATTCTGTTCCTGGGGATGCTGGGAGAGTACCTGGGCTCGGTGCATACGCAGATGCGCAATATGCCGCTTGTGGTCGAAGCTGAACGTGTGAATTTTGATTGAGCGATAGGGACATAGCACTTTGAATTCTCATAACTTTCATGCCAGCGCAGGCACCCTACCCGCCTCCTCTCAACTAGGTTGGCGGCGCATAGTCCAGGAAGACTGGCGCTTGATCCTGATCGGGTCAATCGTGTCGTTTTTTCTCGCGAGCCTTATAACCACCGGCGTGCCAGCCGGCTTCGTTCCCGATCTTTCAGTACCTTTCAGCTATGCTGGCGACTCCATCTTCCATGCGTGGATGGCCAACAGGGTTCATGAAGGATGGGTATTTGAAAGCGCGCGAAGCGGCTTCCCGTTCGGCTCGAATTTCCTGGATTATCCAGGTGCCGATGCCGGCAACCATTTAGTCATCAAACTATTTTCGGCCTTGACTGGAGGATGGGTTGGCGGGCTCAACCTGTACTTCCTCTTCGGTTTCCCTACCTGCTTCATTGCGACCTACATCACCGGCCGCGCATTTGGCTTGAATCGAAGTTTTGCGATGACTGTGGGCTTTCTATACAGCTTCACGCCTTTCCACTTCCTGCGACTAATTTATCAACACCTGTTTTACACTTGGTATTTTGTAGCGCCTGTATTTTTCTATTTAGCACTCAGCGTTTATCGCAGCACCCATCAGCCATCGAGTGGCAGCCCTCTTTCGCGCATCGTCAAATGTGTACCGTCGGCGCTAGGTTTACTCATTCTCGGGTCGTTTGGCGTCTACTACGCCGTCTTCGGAATCCTTGTCATCGGCTTGGCCGGTCTCATGAGCTGGGTAAAGTCACGGCACCTCCAAGGGTTGATCAAGGCAGTTTTTCTAAGTGTCGGCATAATTGCCGGTGTGGCTCTCAACGTCGCACCGAATGTGCTTAACACCTACACCCAAGGCCCTAACGAGGAAGTGGCCCGTCGCTCTCCGGTCGAGTCGGAAATATTCGGCTTCAAGATGATGCAGCTGCTCCTTCCGCGACTGGAACACAGGTCCCAAGCGCTGGCCAACATGACTCAGGCATACAATAACAGTACGCCGCTAGTCAACGAGAATGCCACTGCGGCGCTGGGCATGATTGGCGCTGGCGGACTGATCCTGGTGTTTCTATTCTTGGCCTTCAGGCCCTCCGGAGCGGCAGGTGATGATCGCCTGAGACTGCTAGCGGGCATCACCTTCATCTTGTTCTTGTTCGGCACAATCGGGGGGCTGGGAGCGCTTTTCGCGGGGCTCGTTTCTCCTTCAATCCGGGGCTGGAACAGGATCAGCGTATTCATTGCATTCGGCACAGTACTCTTTGCTTTTATCGCCCTGCAGATCCTGATCAAGGAAAAGGCGCCGCGCCTCACTCGCCACGCAGCAGCAATTGCGACTGCTGTGCTCATCCTCGGCCTGCTGGACCAAACCACATCTGCCTGTAAAAGCTGTTATATACAGCGCAAAGCCGAATTCGAAAATGACAAGAATTTTGTAGAGTCGGTAGAGCACGCGCTACCCGCAGGTGGCGCGGTGTACCAACTGCCGTATTTCAGCTTCCCAGAAGCACCGCCCATGAACCGTATGATGAACTATCAGTTAATGGCCGGGGTGATCCACTCGAAGCGCTTGCACTGGAGTTTCGGTGGGATGAGAGGACGGGATGGTGACGCGTTCTATCGCGCGCTTGCCAAAGAATCAGCAGGCAAGCAATTGGACGTCATCCGCCGGCTTGGCTTCGACGGCATCTCTATCGACCGTCGAGGTTACGCCGACAATGGCGATGCTTTGATCAGTGAGTTCACCGCGCTTCTACAACGCCCGCCTGAGTTGGTCAGCGGCAGTGGTGAACAGGTTTTGTTCAAAGTCACCGATAGCGAACATCCGCCACTGGAGCAGCTCAAAGCATCGCAGATAATGAAACTATCGGGATACTATGCCGACCGTATTGGTACTCGCTATCCGGCAACATTGGCAAGCGGCATCGACTTCACCAAAGAAGGCTGGCCGGAGTTTATCTCCACTGTAAAAGGTATTTCCCATTTGGAAGCTTGGGGGCGATGGTCAGATAAATCGGAAATTACCTTTGGCTTCAATGCTCCTCTGCCCGACACATTCACACTTTCACTCAACGCACAGGCTTTTGCCATGAACGCCGGGCAGCCTGTACGCATCAAGGTGGGCGCTGAAGAATACTCTACAACGCTTCAGAATGCCGCATCCGAGGTCCGCGTCGCAGTTGACCTCAAGGGTGTTAAAGCCGACAGCATCACCTTCATTCCTCCCAAAGCGATTTCTCCGCAACAACTCAACGGGAGTGTGGACAATCGCCTACTCGGCATCGGCTTCGTATCCCTGCGGATAGAGCAATAAGCCGTTAAAAAAAGGCCTCCATGCCCTGAGCATGGAGGCCTTTGTTATTGAAGGAACGCCTTCAACTCGCAGACCCAGAAAGTTGGGTAGGCGGTAACTCCTGCAACTCTATTATGCTTCTTAGCAACTGGGTAGCACTTTGCTTCCACGTCATCCACGGCATCTGCGTCGAGGTGGGGTGCTTATCGGCAGCATGCAGTTCAAGCCAGGACTTCATTCCGTCCGCCATGTCCTTGGCATCCAGGCCCTTGAAGTAAAGGGCATGTTCACCCGCCACTTCCCTGAACACCGGTAGATCACGCGCCAGGATAGCCAAGCCTTTTTGCGCAGCCTCAATCAACGGCAAGCCAAAGCCTTCACCATACGACGCCGCCAACAAGCAATCGCATTCCTGGTAAAGATGCTCCAGATACTCATCACTCGCGCCGTCAAGCCAAAGCAAGCGCTTGCCCCGCTCCGGATGATTGGCAAGGCGCTCTGCCAGGTTGTCGACCAGCCAGCCATGCTTACCAACGATCACAAGATTCGCCTGCACCCCCGACGCCCAAAGCAACTCGAATGCCTCGAGTGCCTGCGCATGGCCTTTACGCGGCTCCAACGTACCAACCATCAGGAACGTCGGGTTCGGCTGCAGGGCCTCAATACGCATAGACGGATCTTCAGGAATACCAGTCGAAGGCAACGACTGATCGATGTCCGCCCCCAGATGGAACATACCAATACGGAATGGCCGTTCACGGGCCGGGGCGTTTTCGTCCATCCACTCACGCAGCTCATCGGCAACCGCCTGGGAGATGCAAACCGCTCCGTCATAACGGGCGATCGCATTGATCCAGTTGACGTAGTGCGGGTGCAAATGGTCCGAGAAGAAGTGGGGCATCTGCAGGATCAGCAAGTCGTAGACCACGAAGAACATGTTCACGCCGTGCGCGCGCATTCTGTCGAGATAAGGCTGCTTTTGCGGTAGCACGTCCAGCAGCAGGTCGAGGCAAATGTAGGAATCCCCGGCCTGGTAACTAATCGCCTCGTCTAGGTCGTCAGCCGCTGGCTCTTTACCCAGGAACTGTGCGGTAAATCTGACGGCATTGCGGTAAAAAGGCTCTTCTACCTTGGCGTACACAGGCGTGACAATGTACCCGTCTGGTGGGTTGGTCAGCCATTCCAGCAGAATGCTGCGTACTACGCGCTGGATACCACTTTTGCCGTCGTGCCTGCACAACTGCGAGATATCCACCAGGAGCTTGGGCTTGCCTGCCGGCCCTTGCACTGAGTAATCGATGGCTTTGGCCAGGCGGCTGATGTCGACGCCGCCGTTAGCCAGGTGGCCGGAAGCGCTCAAGGCTTCAGCCAGTGCTTGAATACGATGCTCGGTGGGCTGGTCTTCAACAACCTCTGCCGCGACGTCCTCGCGGTGCTGCAATCGTTGCTCGAACGCTGCAATTGCCGCCTTGGCAGTGAGGTCCCAGGAGAACAATTTGGCGCGCTCCAGGCCATGACGGGTCATGGTGGCGCGGAACTCGTCGTCGACCAACGCCTGGTGCATCTTCTGGGCAATGGATTCGATGTCGAGCGGGTCGAAAGTTGCCTCTTCCCAACCAATCACTTCAGGCACGCTGGAAGTATTGGCGCCGATCACTGGTGCACCGCACTTCATCGCCTCCAGCGGCGGCAGTCCGAAGCCTTCATGCCAGGACGGGAAGACGTAAAGCCGACAGGTGTTGTACAGCGCCACCAGTTCATCGTCGGTGATGAAGCCTGTGAACACCAGGTCGCTTGCGCCCAGGCCCTGAGCCAATGCTTCTGCGCGGTAGCGGTCGATGATGTGCTGGGACATCTTGCCAGCGAAGACCAGCTGAATATCGCTCAACTGGTGCTTGACCTTGGCAAACGCGACGATCAGGCGGCTGAGGTTCTTGCGTTCATCGGCACCGCCGGAGTACAGCACGAAGGCATCACGCAGCTCGAATTTGCGCTTCAGTGCACGGCGGGCCTCTTCCGTCAGTTCGACAGGTCGGAAAATCTCGTCCGCAGCCCCTGATACGTTGAAGACCTTGTCCTGATCCAGCGGCAAAAGTGAAAGCGCTTCCTGTCGTGCGCATTCGGAAATGGCCAACAGCACTCCATGGTCCCGGAACGAGCCGACGACGCCCATGTAGTACTGCTTGTATCCAGCGTGGTCCAGATACTGCTTGGGGTTGGTCAGCGGTATCAGGTCGTAGAGTGTGGCACTGTAAATGGCGCGCCTGTTCGACGGCGGGTTGCCAATGACCGCATCATCGATGAAGCCTTCGACCGCACTGGTGACGTGCACCACGTCGGGCTGAAGCTCGTCGATGCAGGCCTGGCGGACCCATTTGGCCACTTCATTTCGGCCGTTGTTGGCAGGGTCGATGCCGGCAACCGGGCCTTCGGCGTACCAGACACGGATGTGGCTCTGTGGCAACAGGTCGACGAAGGCCCCACGGATGGCTTCGATCCCTTCGCTGAGCATGCCATTGAGCACGAGATAGACCTCGTGCTCGCCGCGATTACGCACGATGCCTTGGGCCAGGGATACGCTGTAGCGGCCAATCCCCCTGAAGCGGCTTTCGGTTTGCGCGCCTTGCATGTCAATTACAATACGCATTCAGTGCTGGCCCTTCTTCAATGCTGCTAGGAGTGCGCCCTCGATGGCGCGGCCTCGTGGGGTCAATGGCGCGTGATCGATCACGCCGTGCTGCAGGTCACTGGCGGTGTCTACCGGGTCGGGCGCAAGCAGGTTGCGAACTTTCCCCGCCAGCCAGGGGCTGCGGTGCATGATCGACAGTGCCAGGCGGCGAATGGCTGGGCGCCGCCCAATCCACAGACGGGCATGCGGAGCGGCGCGGCGCAGGGCCTGGCGTAGCGCGGCTTTGCCATGGCCAGCCTGCCAGTTCAGCAGCCGACCGACCAGGCGCAGGGGGGCGGAAATGCGCCACGAAGTGCTCCTGTGTATGAGCTGCAGTTGCTGTTCGGCGGCCTGCGCGCGCAAGTAATGATGATGGCAGTTTTCCAGCGCCTGATTGCGCTCTTGCGTGGCTGTTTCGGCACTGGCCAGGGCTTTTGCCGCTGTGATCTGCGCCTGGCTCAGACGTTCCTGCAAGGCACCGACTTCACGTTGCAAAGCCGAAATGGCAGCTTCATGCCGCTCCTGTGCCGCGATCAACAGCGCGGCAGGCAGGGCATGCATCTCGCTCGCCGGGTTGGGCTGGGCTGAGACCTGGGAACTCTGAACGCTGGCGATCTTGTTTTCCAGCTTGACCAACCGGACTTCCAGCGCTTGGTCGAAACGCTCGGCCAACTGATCGAGTGAGACACCGTAGTTCCCTTCGAACACTTCCTTGAACGCATCCATAACCGAGGGTTCCCCTTGCTTTTGTGCGATCACAGCATAATCAGGACTGGCGCCACAAAGTACCTCTCGCACACCAATTTTGCGATTTTCATCATGAAGTTCTTGTGACTCCTGCAGGCGCACCACCTTGGAGCGCGCGAACCCTGCATGCTCGGTAAGAAACGACAGCAATTGATTGGGCAATGGCCGCTCGTGGGTCGGGTCGAGATAGAAGTTGTTCGTTCCCACCATGACGTTTTCAGCGTTTGGCGTTTCGAGAATCAACAAGCCTGCCGGACGCAAAACCCTGTGCGCCTCTGCAACCAGTTCCTCAAGTACTGAAAAAGGGACATGTTCAACTATGTGAAAGCCGCTGACAGCGACCAGGCTAGCATCGGCCAGCTTGCGCAAGGCACTGAGGGCGTCGTCCTTGAAGGCGGGCAACTGCAGAACCTGGCAAGCCTCGAGCATGCCATCATCGAGGTCCACGCCAGCGGGCGCATACCCTTCACGCACCAAAAGTTCCAACCATTCACCCCGACCACAACCTATGTCGAGTACTGGATAGTCTGGATAGATCGTTTTCAGCGGCTCAAGAAACGGCAGATAAGCTTCCAACCGTTGGGTAATCAGTTCCCTCGAACCGCGGTAGCGATCTTCGAAAGCCCTGTAGAAACCAGCACTCATTACTTGCACTCCACGGTCGGCGGGATCCACGCCAGGCCAACGAAGGTTTTTTCTGACATGTTCACCACGTTGAACAGCAACGCGAGGTCACGCCACTCGTAGTTATCGGCAATATGGGTATCGCTGGCATGCAGCGCAATCGCCACCGAATATGAACCCACACCCATGTTGGCGGGGAAGCGGAAACTGTAGGTCAGCAGTTCGCCTTCACGCAGGTCGGCACGCTGGCACTTCAAGTGATGGGTATTGGTACCGAATACATCCTGGCCAAGGCGGTCCTTGATCACATACCCCACCACCAGTTCCGGCAAAGGCGCATTGATCTTCACCTGAATGCTCAGGCAAACCTCCTCACCGACCGAGATGTATTCGACCGGCGCGCCCTCGAGGTTATACAGCGCCACGCTGTCGATGCTCGCTTTGCCGCTGCCCGACCGCGTCTGTACAAGGCCATCACCGAGGGTTTGCACCTCCACGGTGGCATTTTCCTTCTGGGCGATGATGGCGTTGTAATAATCCATCACCTCCTCAGGCGGGCCATCCTTGATCACCGTGCCACCGTCCAGGAGGATCGCGCGGTTGCACAAAGCCTGTATAGCGCCTCGGTCATGGGAGACGATCAGCAGCGTGGTGCCGGCTTTCTGAAACTCCTTGATACGACCGAAGCTCTTGTGCTGGAAGTAGCTGTCACCCACCGAAAGCGCTTCGTCGATGATCAGGATTTCCGGGCGGAAAGCAGTTGCTACCGAGAACGCTACACGCATCTGCATGCCGCTCGAGTAGGTGCGCACCGCCTGATCAAAATACTCGCCAATTTCGGCGAAGGCTTCGATATCGTCGATCACACCATCGATCTGCTCGGTATGGAACCCCATCAGCCCAGCTGCGTGATACACGTTCTGACGGCCGGTGAGTTCACCATTGAAACCCATGCCCAGTTCGAGGATGGCGGCGATACGGCCATTCACGTGGACTTTGCCATCGGTGGGCTGCAGGGTGCCGGTGATCATTTTCAGCAGGGTCGATTTACCGGCACCGTTCTGCCCGACAAGGCCAATGGCTTCGCCCGCCTCGATATTGAAGCTGATGTGCTTGAGCACCCAGTGCTCGCTGCTGGCTTTGACCGGCAGGTAGAACCAGCGGGCGATGCGTTGCCATTCCGAGCGGTAACTGCGGTAGGCCTTGCCGACATTGTTGACGGACAAAAGAGTCATAGGGAGTCCACCATTTCTGCGGAGGCACGGCGGAACAGGAACAACCCGAGCACCATGAGGGCCAGGGAGATGACCAGGATCACACCCACGTCGGCCAGCTCAGGAGCGACTTTGTACACCAGCACATTATGGTAGGCGGTGACGATCGGGTACATCGGGTTGGCGTCCAAGGTGCCCTTGAGGTAGTCGGGTACGATGTTCACCGAGTAGACGATGGGCGTGAACCAGAACCACACCTGCATGATGATTGGGACCACCTGGCCAATATCGCGCAGGAAGACGTTCAACACACCGAGCACCAGGCCGATGCCGACGGCGAGTGCCACCACCGCCAGGGTCAGGGGCAGCAACCAGAGCATCTGTATGTTGGGCGCATGGCCCAGTACGGCGAAGATGATCATCACAGCGGCGAACAACAGCAGATTGTTGAGCAGGCAAGAGCCCACCACGATCAGTGGCAGGGCGATGCGCGGGAAGCGCATCTTCTTCATCAAGTTGCCCTGGTCGATGAACACCGTCAGGCAACGCCCGATGATTTCGGCGAACAAGTTCCAGGCCAAGATGCCGGCAATCAGGTACAGCGCATAGGCATACTTGTTGTCGATCCCAGGCAGCCGCGCCCCGAGGACATTGGACAGGATCAGTGCATAAATGGCCACCTGTGCCAGCGGATGGATGATCATCCACAACCCGCCCAGCTTACTGCGTGCGAAGCGCGAAATGAACTCGTTCTTGATGGACGTGAGGATGAAGCCTCTGTAGTCCCAGATGCCCCGGAGCATACCGAACATAGTTATCCTTGAATAAGACGGGCGATTTCAGCAACACGCTGCGCGACTAGCGCTTCATCGGCGCGGCTCTCGACGTTCAGGCGCAGCAGTGGTTCGGTGTTCGACCCCCGCAGGCTGAAACGCCAGTCGGCGAATTCGACGCTGATACCATCCGTGCGGTCCACGCTCGGGTCCTGCGGCAAGTAGAAAGCGAGGATCCTATCGATGGTGCCCTTCACGTCGGCAACTTCATAGTTGATTTCGCCACTGCACGGGAACGCAGCAATCCGCTCATCCACCAACTGGGCAAGGCTCTTCCCGCTAACACTCATCAACTCGGCCACCAACAACCAAGGAATATTCCCGCTATCGCAGTAAGCGAAATCACGGAAGTAATGGTGTGCGCTCATCTCTCCGCCATACACAGCATCTTCTGCACGCATGCGCTCCTTGATGAACGCGTGACCGGTCTTGCTCTGGATGGCCACGCCACCTGCGGTTTGCACTTGTTCGATGGTGTTCCAGGTCAGGCGCGGGTCGTGGATGATCTTGCTGCCCGGGTGCTTGGCCAGCAGCATTTCGGCCAACAGGCCGACCACGTAGTAACCCTCGATGAAGCGGCCCTGGTTGTCGAAGAAGAAACAGCGGTCGAAGTCACCGTCGAAGGCGATGCCCATGTCGGCACCGGTGTCGAGCACGGCCTGACGGGTCAGGTCGCGGTTCTCCGGCAGCAACGGGTTGGGAATGCCGTTGGGGAAGTTGCCATCCGGCTCGCCATTGATGATGGTGATGTCCAGGGGCAGGCGCGCCTTGAGCAGCTCCAGTACCGGGCCAACCGCGCCGTTGCCTGGGTCGGCCAGCACCTTGAGGGGCTTGAGGGCGGACAAGTCGACGTAGGTCAGCAGGTGATCGATGTAGGCCGTCTTGTCGAAGGCTTCGCGCACGCTGCCCGGTGTGGCCGCTACGGTGCCGAGGTCACCCGCTTCGACGCGTTGACGAATGTCGTTCAGGCCAGTGTCGCCGCTGATCGGTCGCGACTGCTCGCGCACCAGCTTCATGCCGTTGTAACCCTTGGGGTTATGGCTGGCGGTGACCATGATACCGCCGTCGGCCTGGTAATGGCTGGTGGCGAAGTAGACTTCTTCGGTGCCGCACAGGCCGATGTCGATCACGTCGGCACCGCCCTCGGTGAGGCCTTGCATGAGGGCGCGGGACAGGCCTGGGCTTTCCAGGCGCATGTCGCGGCCGACCACATAGGTACGCCCGCCCAGTTGGGCCACCAGGGCGCGACCGATGCGGTAGGCGACATCGTCGTTGAGGTCGGCGGGCACTTGGCCGCGGATGTCATAGGCTTTGAAGCAACGGGTCTGGATAGGTGCGTGCATACATCTCACTTGATACGGCGTCGCGTGGGCAACGGCCGATTTGCAGACGAGTTTTGGCTTTGGACTGCCAGCGGAGACTGGCCCGGCACTTTGGAAAGTGCGTGCGGGCCAGCGGGTAGGCCAGGATCTCAGGCGTTGCAGCGGCCGTATTTGTCCTCGAAACGCACGATGTCGTCTTCGCCGAGGTAGTCGCCGCTCTGCACTTCGATCAGGACCAGGTCTATGACACCTGGATTTTCCAAACGATGCTTGTGGCCGGCACGAATGAAGGTGGATTCATTGGTGTTGAGCATCAACTCCTGGTCATCGTTGACCACCACGGCCATGCCGCTGACCACGATCCAGTGCTCGCTACGGTGATGATGCATCTGCAGCGACAGCGATGCCTTGGGCTTGACCACGATACGCTTGATCTTGAACCGTTCGCCCTCTTCCAGCGTGGTGTAGGTGCCCCACGGACGATGAACCGTTTGATGCAACAGATGGGCGGAGTGGCCATCGCTTTTCAGGCGCTTGACGATGTGCTTCACGTCCTGCGCGTGGTCTTTGTGGGCGATCAGCAGCGCGTCGGGGGTATCGACTACCAACAGGTCCTGAACACCGACCAGCGCGGCGAGGCGGTCTTCGCTGCTGACGTAGTTGTTGGTGGCGCCGTAGGCCATCACCTCGCCTTCGAAGCGGTTACCGTTCTCGTCCGGCGGAGTCAGTTCACTGACGGCATTCCAGGAGCCGATATCGCTCCAGCCAATGTCGCACGGGATGGTCGCGACCTTCTGCGAACGCTCCATGAGGGCGTAGTCGATGGAGATGTCTGGCACATTGGCGAAGCTGTCGGCATCCAGCGCCAGGCAGCTGTAACCCTTGGAGGTCGAGCGGCGGGAGGCTTCGAGGGTTTTCGCGACAGCTTCCAGGACGTCTGGAGCATGCTCCTTGAATTCTTCAATGACCGCACCGACCTGGAAGCAGAACATGCCGGCGTTCCAGAAGTAGTTGCCAGCCTTGACGTAGGTTTCAGCGGTTTTCAGGTCAGGCTTTTCGACAAAACGCTCAACCTTCAGGCCGCCGTCCAGCACACCGCCAGCAGCGGCTTCGATATAGCCGAAGCCGGTTTCAGGGTATTGCGGCTTGATCCCGAAGGTTACCAGCCAGCCCTGGGAGGCAAGATTCACGGCTTTGGTGACGGCTTCGGAGAAGGCGCTTTCGTTCTGGATCAGGTGGTCGGCTGCCAGCACCAGCATGTGGGCCTGTGGGCCGTGGGTCTGGTGCAACTGCAGAGCGGCGGCAGCAACAGCGGCGGCGGTGTTACGGCCGAACGGCTCAAGAATGTAGCCTTGAGCGTGGCTCTGGGTATTGATCGTGCGGTATTCGTCTTCGGTCTTGAACAGCAACTCACGATTGGTAACGGTGAGCACTTCAACCACGCCCTCCAGGCGGGCAGCGCGCAGGAACGTCTTTTGAATGAGGTTCTGCCCGTCCGGCAAGGTCATGAACGGCTTGGGATGAGCCTCACGGGATACTGGCCACAGACGGCTACCAACGCCACCGGAAAGAATTACCGGGATCAATTCCATATTCGAGTCCTTAACGGCCACTTGAGTTATCAACCTCAGGGAACCTACATGTGTCTTATATCTGACCGCCGTCGCGATAGGCCGCAACGGCGGCGCTAAATGTACGCGCCCAGCGTATTATTCCCTGGCCATCCATAGGCTCAAGACGCAAGCATCGGCCTGTAGAATAACAGAGATTTTTCTTTGTAGCTTGCCCGCCAAGAGGGCGGGGAATGGCAGCATTCAGGGCAAATGGACCACCCTGTTAACACTGCGAAACACGCTGTGGCGGGCATCAGACAACAATGCCCGTCAATGTTTCGTGAACACCCGTTTATTCAGCTATATAAACGTTGGGATGGGCGCCGTTATTAGGGAATTGACGCGCCACCGCTTCCGCCAATGCAGTTTTTGCTCGACGCTCACCATGCACCAACGCAATCCTTTCGGGGGCATGCGGTATACCCGCAACAAAGTCCACCAGCCCCGTCTGATCAGCATGCGCCGAGTAACCGCCGAGGGTGATCACCTTCGCTCGCACCTCATGCATTTGCCCATCCAGGTCGATCTGCACAAACCCTTCCGCACCTTCACTGGCCTGGATCACCGCTCCTGGGGTGCCCTTCGCCTGGTAACCGACGAAGATCACTTCATGGCGCGGGTCGCCGAGCATCGCCTTGAGGTAGTTGACGATACGACCTCCTGAGCACATGCCATTTCCGGCAATGACAATCGCCGGCCGACCGGTACTTTTGAGGTAGTTGACCACCTGCTGATGCCTGGCATGGGTATCCACACAAACCAGCTGAGCAAACCCCAGCGGATCTCTGCCCTGCCCCAGGCGCTCCAGAGCTTCACAACGCCAGTATTCATGCAGATCGCGGTAAGCCTGGGTAATGCGCTGAGCCAGCGGCGAGTCGAGGATGATGGGCAGACGCGCCCAATCCACCCCTAATCCGAGATCGCCCTCCCCATTCCCCTTGCTGTCATTCAGCAAGTTTTTGCGATGGAGGACATCTTCGATTTCGTACAGCAATTCCTGGGTACGCCCCAGGCTGAAGGCGGGAATCAAAAGGGTGCCATTGTCGGCTAGCGCACGGTCGATGGCCGCCTCAAGCCGCTGCTGGCGATCGGTGCGATCAGGGTGCAGCCGGTCGCCATAAGTACTTTCCAGAACCAGCCAGTCAGCGCGCTCTGGCGAACGCACAGCCCGCAGCAGCGGATTGCCGGCTGAGCCAAGATCGCCGGAAAAGACAATCCGCTGGCTGGCGTCAACGCCCGGATAACGTACGTCGCATTCGACATACGCCGAACCCAGCAAATGACCGGCCCTTTGCAAACGTACGGAACAGACCACACCTTCCTGCTCGACTACCGGGTGCCATTGCTGGAAAGGGAGCGCCACGATGAGCCGCTGCAGCAACGCGAGGTAGCGATCGACCTGCACGGGATCGGCACTGATCCCCAGCTTGTAGGCATCTTCCAGAACAAGTGGCAGTAATTTGGCCGAGGGCTCGCTGCAAAGGATCGGCCCACGATAGCCGGCAGCCAGCAACGCCGGAATGCGGCCAACGTGATCAAGGTGAACGTGAGTGACGATCAGCGCCTGAATATCCGCTACGTCGAAACCGATCGGCGCATATTCGGCACCCGGCGCAGCGTCGGCGCCCTGCTCGAGCCCGCAGTCGATCAACAAACTGGAGGATGCATCAAGGTGAAGCTGGTGGCAGGAACCTGTGACGCCCCGGGTACCACCATGATGGGAAAGCTTGGGAAATTCCATACCGCTGCACGCTCGCCTGGACCGAAAAATGAAGTGGGTATTACTCCACTTCAGCGGCGGCGCGCACAGGTGAAAACTTCCTATGACAAGGTGGGACTTTTCCTCAATTGCCGTTCAACACTGCCTGACGTGCCGAAGCGCGAATCTTGCGCTTGCTGCGTTGTACGCCATAGGCACCCAATAGCGGGCCAACCGCCAGGCCTACCACCAGCGCAGCCAAGACAGGGACGGCCACCGGGACTTCCGGAGCAGACCAACCAAACAGCACCAGCGAAACAGCCTGTTGATTCTCCAGCACAAAAAACAGCACCACAGCCGCCAACAGCAGCACGAACAACGCCGCCAGGGCGCGCTTGAGGTTACGCATCAGATTGCTCCTTCATCGATCAGGGATGCTCGTGCTCGTGCTCGTGCTCGTGCTCTTCTTCATTGACCCGGTCACGTAGCTCTTTGCCCGGTTTGAAGTGCGGCACGAACTTGCCTTCGAGCTCCACCGACTGCCCGGTCTTGGGATTACGCCCCACCCGCGGCGCACGATAGTGCAAGGAAAAGCTGCCAAAACCACGAATCTCGATGCGATCGCCAGTGGCTAGGCATTGGGACATCTGTTCAAGCATGGTCTTGATGGCCAACTCCACGTCCTTGGACGAGAGCAGCCCTTGATGGGTGACAATACGTTCGATCAGCTCCGACTTCGTCATATTTTTCCCTTCGTTATCAAGCAGCTAGATCATTGCTTAATCAGTTTGTAGCACGCTCGGAAGGATTTGAACAGGGCGGTTCTTGACTTAATAAAAAAATTCAAGAATGAATTGAGAGGAAATATGCCGAGGGATGGCCGAGAGGCGCATGACGTAAGGGGTGCGGTGATTATTGAATCGAGCGCAGCGCAGACGGCGCTTGAAGTCACCATCACTACAAATCTCAAGCAAAAAAAAGGGGTGACCCGAAGGCCACCCCTTTTTACCGATCAAACAGAACTCAGTTCTGCTTGGCCATAGCTTCGCGCAGCAGCGCGGCCATGGTGGTGTCGGCAGCAGCTTCCGGAGCGTTTTTCAGGCTCTGGATGGCTTCACGCTCTTCAGCGTCGTCTTTCGACTTGATCGACAGGCTGATGACGCGCGATTTGCGGTCAACGCTGATGATCTTGGCTTCGATCTCTTCGCCTTCCTTCAGGACGTTACGCGCGTCTTCAACGCGGTCACGGCTGATTTCGGAAGCTTTCAGAGTGGCTTCGATGTCGTCGGCCAGGGTGACGATGGCGCCTTTGGCGTCAACTTCTTTCACGATGCCACGGACGATAGCGCCCTTGTCGTTGACAGCAACGAAGTTGGAGAACGGATCGTCTTCCAGCTGCTTGATGCCCAGGGAGATGCGCTCGCGCTCTGGGTCAACCGACAGGATGACGGTTTCCAGCTCGTCGCCCTTCTTGAAGCGACGCACGGCTTCTTCGCCGGTTTCGTTCCAGGAGATGTCGGACAGGTGAACCAGACCGTCGATGCCGCCGTCCAGGCCGATGAAGATACCGAAGTCGGTGATCGACTTGATGGTACCGGTGATCTTGTCACCCTTGTTGAACTGGCCGGAGAAGTCTTCCCATGGGTTGGACTTGCACTGCTTGATGCCCAGGGAGATACGACGACGCTCTTCGTCGATGTCCAGAACCATGACTTCCACTTCGTCGCCAACCTGAACGACTTTCGACGGGTGGATGTTCTTGTTGGTCCAGTCCATTTCGGAAACGTGCACCAGACCTTCAACGCCTTCTTCCAGCTCAGCGAAGCAGCCGTAGTCGGTCAGGTTGGTAACGCGCGCTTGTACGCGAGTACCTTCTGGGTAGCGGGCAGTGATAGCTACCCACGGATCTTCGCCCATCTGCTTCAGACCCAGCGAAACGCGGTTGCGCTCACGGTCGAACTTCAGAACGCGTACGTCGACTTCGTCGCCAACGTTAACGATTTCCGATGGGTGCTTGATGCGCTTCCAAGCCATGTCGGTGATGTGCAGCAGGCCGTCGATGCCGCCCAGGTCCACGAATGCGCCGTAGTCGGTGAGGTTCTTGACGATACCTTTGACTTGCTGACCTTCCTGCAGGGTTTCCAGCAGGGCTTCGCGCTCGGCGGAGTTCTCGGCTTCCAGCACGCTGCGACGCGAAACAACAACGTTGTTGCGCTTCTGGTCCAGCTTGATGACCTTGAATTCCAGCTCTTTGCCTTCGAGGTGGGTGGTGTCGCGCACTGGGCGGACATCAACCAGCGAACCTGGCAGGAACGCACGGATACCGTTAACGTCGACAGTGAAGCCGCCTTTAACCTTACCGTTGATAACGCCCTTGACCACTTCTTCGGCGGCGAAAGCTGCTTCCAGAACAATCCAGCACTCGGCGCGCTTGGCTTTTTCACGGGACAGCTTGGTTTCGCCAAAGCCGTCTTCGACCGCGTCCAGCGCAACGTGAACTTCGTCACCGACCTTGATGGTCAGCTCGCCAGCTTCGTTGTAGAACTGCTCGAGCGGGATGACGCCCTCGGACTTCAGGCCAGCGTGTACGGTAACCCAGTCGCCGTCGATGTCGACAACGATACCGGAGATGATCGCACCCGGCTGAAGATTGAGGGTTTTCAGGCTTTCTTCAAAGAGTTCTGCAAAGCTTTCGCTCATTTTAATTCCTGTAGATTCGGGCGAAACAGACGCCCATCGCCACATTCCAGACAATGTGGGTTTGTTTTAAGTAAAGGAAAGCCGGCAGGACGTTGACTGGTGCCCCTGCCTGCTTTCCTGGCTATCAGAGGAGATCGCGCTGGGCGAGCTCGCTCCTGATACGTTGCAACACCTGCTCGATGGACAACTCGGTAGAGTCCAGCTGAATGGCATCGGCCGCCGGTTTGAGCGGGGCCACTGCGCGCTGGGTGTCGCGCTCATCGCGCGCACGAATCTCATCTAGCAGACTCGACAGACTAACATCTTCGCCCTTGCCCTTCAACTGCAGGTAGCGGCGACGGGCACGCTCCTCGGCACTGGCGGTGAGGAAGACCTTCAACGGCGCGTCCGGGAACACCACGGTGCCCATGTCGCGGCCATCGGCGATCAACCCGGGCGCTTCGCGGAAGGCGCGCTGGCGCTGCAGCAGCGCTTCGCGCACCGCCGGCAGCGACGCGACCATGGACGCGCCAGCACCGACCGTCTCGGTGCGGATGACATTACTGACATCCTCACCTTCGAGAATGATCTGTTGCAGCTTACCCGGCTCGGCGGCGATGAACTGCACATCCAGATGGGCGGCCAGGGCCTTGAGCAACTCTTCGTTGGTCAGGTCGACGCCATGGTTGCTGGCGTTGAACGCCAGCAAGCGGTACAGCGCGCCGGAGTCCAGCAGCTTCCAGCCCAGCTCGCGAGCCAGCAGGCCGGCGACCGTGCCCTTGCCCGAGCCACTCGGGCCATCGATGGTGATGACCGGCGACTGCGCACTCACGACTTGCCCTCTTCTGCGACGCGAATACCCACTTCGGCGCACAGCTTGAGGAAGTTCGGGAACGAGGTCGCGACGTTGGCGCAGTCATGGATTCGGATCGGTGCACTGGCACGCAGCGAGGCAACGCTGAAGGCCATGGCGATACGGTGATCACCGTGGCCATGCACTTCGCCGCCGCCGATCTGGCCGCCGTCGATGATGATGCCGTCCGGGGTCGGCTCGCACTTCACGCCCAGGGTGATCAGGCCATCGGCCATGACCTGGATGCGGTCGGATTCCTTCACCCGCAGCTCTTCGGCGCCACGCAGTACGGTGCGCCCTTCGGCGCAGGCAGCGGCAACGAACAGCACCGGGAATTCGTCGATGGCCAGTGGCACCAGGTGCTCTGGGATGTCGATACCCTTGAGCTTGGCGCCACGCACACGCAGGTCGGCCACCGGCTCACCGCCGACTTCGCGTTGGTTTTCCAGGGTGATATCGCCGCCCATCAGGCGCAGGATGTCAATGACACCGGTACGGGTCGGGTTGATGCCGACGTGCTCGAGCACCAGCTCGGAGCCTTCGGCGATCGACGCAGCCACCAGGAAGAATGCTGCAGACGAAATGTCCGCCGGTACTTCGATGCGGGTCGCGGTGAGCTGGCCACCGGACTGCAGCGAGGCAACCGGGCCATTCGACTCGACTGCGTAGCCGAAACCGCGCAGCATGCGCTCGGTGTGGTCACGGGTGGGCGCAGGCTCGGTGACGGTGGTCTTGCCTTCGGCATACAGGCCAGCCAACAGCAGGCAGGACTTAACCTGGGCACTGGCCATCGGCAGGGTGTAGGTCAGCGCTTTGAGCTTGCTGCCGCCGCGAATGGTCAGCGGCGGACGGCCGTCCGGGCCGGTCTCGACCACGGCGCCCATTTCCCGCAGCGGATTGGCGACGCGGTTCATCGGGCGCTTGGACAGCGACGCATCACCGGTCATCGTCACATCGAACGACTGGCCGGCCAGCAGACCGGAAAGCAAGCGCATCGAGGTACCGGAGTTACCCACGTAGATCGGGCCAGGCGGCGGCTTCAGGCCGTGCAGGCCGACACCGTGGATGGTCACGCGGCCGTGGTTCGGGCCTTCGATGACCACACCCATGTCGCGGAAAGCCTGCAAGGTCGCCAGGGCATCCTCACCTTCGAGGAAGCCTTCGACTTCGGTCGTGCCTTCGGCCAGCGAGCCGAGCATGATCGAACGGTGGGAAATCGACTTGTCACCTGGAACGCGGATCCGTCCGGACACGCGGCCACCAGGTTGGGCCAGGAAAATCAGATCGTTGGCGTTCATAGCGTCCACATAGGCCCGGCGGGCCAGGATTTTACTGAAATGCTCGCGGGCAACCCGAGCGCGGGTGAATACACCCAGCAACTGGTGCCCATCCCCTGCATCGACCGCGTCGCGCAAGGCGTCGAGGTCGCTGCGAAATGTGTCCAAGGTGCGCAGGACAGCCTCGCGGTTGGCGAGAAAGATGTCGTGCCACATGGTCGGGTCACTGCCGGCGATTCTGGTGAAATCGCGGAAACCACCCGCAGCGTACCGGAAGATCTCGAGGTTTTCATTGCGCTTGGCCAACGAATCGACCAAGCCAAAGGCCAGCAGGTGCGGCAGGTGGCTGGTGGCTGCCAGCACTTCGTCGTGGCGCTCCACCGGCATGTGCTCGACATCGGCATCCAGCGCGCGCCATAGGCGGTCGACCAGCGCCAGGGCGGCGGGATCGGTTTCGGGCAGCGGCGTGAGGATGACCTTGTGACGGCGGAACAGGGTAGCGTTGGACGCCTCTACCCCGCTCTGCTCGGACCCGGCGATCGGGTGCCCTGGCACGAAGTGGCGCAGGCGCTCGCCGAAGACCGCGCGCGCGGCACGCACCACGTTGCCTTTGGCGCTACCGACGTCGGTAATCACGGCATTGCCCAGGTCGAGCCCGGCAAGCAGCGAGAGGAGTTTTTCCATGGCCAGGATCGGCACGGCAAGCTGGATGACGTCGGCACCGACACAGGCGGCAGCGAGGTCTTCCTCGCAGCGGTCGACCACGCCGAGGGCCACGGCCTGCTTACGCGAAGGTGCGTCCAGGTCGACGCCGACCACTTCGCGGCACAAGCCGCTTTCACGCAGGCCTTTGGCGAAGGAGCCGCCGATCAGGCCGAGGCCTACGACGACGAGGCGCCCGATGATTGGCGCGGGTTTGGTTGTTACGGCATTTACCACTGGAGCGAACCCTGTTCAGAAATCGAGACAGTCTGTGAGGGCCAATGGGGCCGCTTTGCGGCCCTTCGCGGGGCAAGCCCGCTCCCACATTGACCGTGAAGGCCATTTCTTGTGGGAGCGGGCTTGCCCGCGAAGGGCTGTGCAGCAGCCCCATGGGCCTTGAATCAAAGCACCGCCTTCGGATACGAACCCAACACCTTGAGCCCGACAGCCTCCTGGCTGATCTGCTCGAGCACCGCCTTGATCAGCGGGTCGCGGTGGTGGCCGACGAAATCGATGAAGAACACATAGGTCCACTTACCGCTACGCGACGGACGGGTTTCAATGCGAGTCAGGTCGATACCGTTCTCGTGGAACGGCACCAGCAGCTCATGCAAGGCACCCGGCTTGTTGCTCATCGATACGATGATCGAGGTCTTGTCGTCGCCGGTCGGCGGCACTTCCTGGCTGCCAATCATCAGGAAACGCGTGGAGTTGTCCGGACGGTCTTCGATCTTCTCGGCCAGGCGGGTCAACCCATACAGGTTGGCTGCCATGTCGCCAGCGATCGCCGCCGAATTCCACTCGCCCTTGACCCGCTTGGCCGCCTCGGCGTTGCTCGACACCGCCACGCGCTCGACATTCGGGTAGTGCGCATCCAGCCACTTGCGGCACTGGGCCAGCGATTGGGCATGGGAGTAAATGCGGGTGATGCTGTCGGTCTTGGTGTTCTCCCCAACCAGCAGGTGGTGGTGAATGCGCAGCTCGACCTCACCGCAAATCACCATGTCGTGCTCAAGGAAGCTGTCCAGGGTGTGACTGACCGCACCCTCAGTGGAGTTCTCCACGGGCACCACGCCGAAGTTGACGGCCCCGGCCGCCACTTCGCGGAACACTTCGTCGATGGCCGCCATCGGGCGGCTGATCACGGCATGGCCGAAGTGCTTCATCGCCGCCGCCTGGGTGAAGGTGCCTTCCGGGCCCAGGTAAGCGACTTTCAGTGGCTCTTCCAGGGCCAGGCACGACGACATGATCTCGCGAAACAGCCGCGCCATCTCTTCGTTGCCCAGCGGCCCCTTGTTGCGCTCCATGACGCGCTTGAGCACCGCGGCTTCACGCTCGGGGCGGTAGAACACCGGCTTTTCGCCTTCCGCCAGCGTGGCGGTCTTGACCCTGGCCACTTCCTGGGCGCAGCGGGCGCGATCGCTGATCAGTTCGAGGATCTTCTCGTCGAGGCTGTCGATGCGCACGCGCAGCGCCTTGAGCTCGTGTTCGGACATCAGCCGTGCTCCTTCTCGAATTCGGCCATGTAGGCAACCAGGGCTTCAACGGAATCCAGGCCCAGGGCGTTGTAGATCGAGGCGCGCATGCCGCCCACCGAACGGTGGCCCTTGAGGTTGAGCAGGCCGCGAGCATCGGCGCCGGCGAGGAAGGCCTTGTCGAGGCGCTCGTCTGCCAGGCGGAACGGCACGTTCATCCACGAACGGGCATTGTGGCTGATCGGGTTGGCGTAGAACTCGCTGGCGTCGATGAAACCGTACAGGCGGTCCTTCTTGGCCCGGTTACGCTGCTCCATGGCCTCGACGCCGCCCTGCTCCTTCAGCCACTCGAAGACCAGGCCGGAGAGGTACCAGGAATAGGTCGCCGGGGTGTTGTACATCGAGCCATTGTCGGCCGAGACCTTGTAGTCGAGCATGGTCGGGCAGCTGCTGCGGGCGTGGCCCAGCAGGTCTTCACGGACGATCACCACCACCAGGCCGCTCGGGCCGATGTTCTTCTGCGCACCGGCGTAGATCAAGCCGTACTGCGAGACGTCGATCGGGCGCGAGAGGATGTCGGACGACATGTCGACCACCAGCGGGACATCACCGGTTTCCGGCACCCAGTCGAACTGCAGGCCGCCGATGGTTTCGTTGGACGCGTAGTGGACGTAGGCCGCGTTCTTGCTCAGTTGCCACTCGTTCTGGCCAGGGATGGCCAGGTAGTCGTAAGGCTTGGCACTGGCGGCGACGTTGACGTTGCCGAAGCGGCGCGCTTCTTCGATGGCCTTTTTCGACCAGATGCCAGTCTCGACGTAGTCGGCGGTGCCGTTTTCCGGCAGCAGGTTCAGCGGAATCTCGGCGAATTGCTGGCTGGCGCCGCCCTGCAGGAACAGGACTTTGTAGTTGGAGGGGACGGACAGCAGGTCACGCAGGTCCTGCTCGGCCTTTTCGGCGATGGCCACGTAATCGTCGCTGCGATGGCTCATTTCCATCACCGACAAGCCCTTGCCGCGCCAGTCCAGCATCTCGGCCTGGGCACGCCGCAGGACAGCTTCAGGAAGCGCGGCAGGGCCTGCGCAGAAGTTAAAGGCTCGTTTGCTCACATCCACTCTCGCTCTGCTCTTATCAGTCAAACGGGGCGACCTTGGTCGCCCCGCTCGGGATTTACGCTTGCTTACTCCTGCGGTGCCTCTTCGGCACCCGCAGCTTCATTATCTGGCGCGTCAGTCTCGACGCCCTCCTCGTCCGTCTCGATCACATCATCGAGCTCTTCCTCGGAGGGCTCCTGGATCCGCTCCAGCCCCACCAGCGTTTCGTCTGCCGCCAGCTTGATCAGCGTCACACCCTGGGTGTTACGGCTGAGGCTGGATACCTCGCCCACCCGCGTGCGCACCAGCGTGCCCTGGTCGGAGATCAGCATGATCTCTTCGCCTTCCTGCACCTGGATGGCGCCAATCAGCAGACCGTTGCGCCCCTTGGTACCCATGGCGATCACGCCCTGACCGCCTCGGCCGCGACGTGGGAACTTGGACAACGGGGTGCGCTTGCCGAAACCGCGCTCGGACGCCGTGAGGATCTGCGCGCCGGACTCCGGAATCAGCATCGAGATGATCTGCTGCCCTTTGCCCAGCTTCATGCCACGCACACCACGGGCGGTACGGCCCATTTCGCGCACGACGCTTTCGGCGAAGCGGATCACCTTGCCGGCGTCGGAGAACATCATGACTTCCTTGGCACCATCGGTGATGGCCGCGGCAATCAGGGTGTCACCTTCTTTCAGCTTCAGGGCGATCAGGCCGTTGGAGCGCGGACGGGCGAACTGCACCAGCGGGGTCTTCTTGACAGTACCGGAGGCAGTGGCCATGAAGATGTACGCGCCGGTCGCTTCCGCCACCCACTCAGGGGTGTCGCCGTCTTCTTCGTCGACTTCTTCGACTTCTACCAGCTCACCTTCGATCACGTTCTCGTCGCCGTCCTCCAGCTCTTCGTCCGGATCGGCGCTCTGTTGCAGGGCCTCGAGGTCGATCTGCAGCATGGCGGTGATGCGCTCACCCTCCTCCAGCGGAAGCAGGTTGACCAGCGGGCGACCACGCGCAGCGCGGGAGGCTTCAGGAATCTCGTAGGTCTTCTTCCAGTACACCTTGCCCTTGCTGGAGAACAGCAGCAGGGTGGCGTGGCTGTTGGCGACCAGCAGGTGCTCGATGTAGTCCTCATCCTTCACGCCGGTCGCCGACTTGCCTTTGCCGCCACGGCGCTGGGCCTGGTAAGCGGACAACGGCTGGGTCTTGGCGTAGCCACCGTGGGAGATGGTCACCACGCGCTCTTCTTCCGGGATCATGTCGCCGTAGTTGAGGTCGTGGCTGGCGTTGAGGATCTCGGTGCGGCGGGCATCGCCGTATTCGGCGCGGATCGCCTCGAGCTCTTCGCGGATCACTTCCATCAGGCGCTCGGCGCTGCTGAGGATGCGGATCAGTTCGCCGATCTGCTCGAGAATTTCCTGGTACTCGGCCAGCAGCTTCTCGTGCTCCAGGCCGGTCAGGCGGTGCAGGCGCAGGTCGAGAATCGCCTGGGCCTGTTCCGGCGACAGGAAATATTTGCCATCACGCAGGCCGTACTGTTCAGGGAGGTCTTCAGGGCGGCAGGAATCGGCGCCGGCGCGCTCGACCATGACCTGCACGGCGCTGGATTCCCAGGCAGTGGCGATCAACGCTTCCCGCGCTTCCGACGGCGTCGGCGAAGCCTTGATCAGGGCGATGACCGGGTCGATGTTGGACAGCGCAACGGCCTGGCCTTCAAGGATATGGCCACGCTCGCGCGCCTTGCGCAGCTCGAACACGGTACGGCGCGTCACCACTTCACGGCGGTGGCGGACGAACGCTTCGAGCAGGTCCTTGAGGTTGAGCAGGCGCGGGCGGCCGTCGATCAGTGCCACCACGTTGATGCCGAACACGCTCTGCAGCTGAGTCTGCTGGTAGAGGTTGTTGAGCACCACCTCCGGCACCTCGCCGCGACGCAGCTCGATGACGATACGCATGCCGTCCTTGTCGGACTCGTCGCGCAATTCGGTGATGCCTTCGATCTTCTTCTCTTTGACCAGCTCGGCGATCTTCTCGATCAGGCGCGCCTTGTTCAGCTGGTACGGCAGCTCGGTGACGACGATCTGCTGGCGACCACCGACCTTGTCGATGTCTTCGATCTCGGAACGCGCACGCATATAGATGCGGCCACGGCCGGTGCGGTACGCCTCAATGATGCCCTGACGGCCATTGATGATACCGGCAGTCGGGAAGTCCGGGCCCGGGATGAACTGCATCAGCTCATCGATGGTGACTTCCGGGTTGTCGATCAGCGCCAGGCAACCGTCGATGACTTCACCGAGGTTGTGCGGCGGGATGTTGGTCGCCATGCCCACGGCGATGCCGCTGGAACCGTTGACCAGCAGGTTGGGAATACGGGTCGGCATGACCGCTGGGATCTGCTCGGTGCCGTCGTAGTTGGGCACCCAGTCGACGGTTTCTTTGTGCAGGTCGGCCAGCAGCTCGTGGGCCAGCTTGGACATGCGCACTTCGGTGTATCGCATGGCCGCGGCATTGTCGCCGTCGACCGAACCGAAGTTGCCCTGACCGTCGACCAGCAGGTAGCGCAGCGAGAACGGCTGGGCCATACGCACGATGGTGTCGTAGACCGCAGTGTCGCCGTGCGGGTGGTACTTACCGATCACGTCACCGACCACACGGGCGGATTTCTTGTACGGTTTGTTCCAGTCGTTGCCCAGCTCGCTCATCGCATAGAGTACGCGACGATGCACGGGCTTCAAGCCGTCACGCGCATCGGGCAGCGCTCGCCCGACAATCACGCTCATCGCGTAGTCGAGGTAAGACTGTCTCAGTTCGTCTTCGATATTGACCGGGAGGATTTCTTTGGCCAGTTCGCCCATGAGAAGCCTGATTCCTTTTTCTGGTGAAACTTCGCAGCTCCATCAAGGGCCGAACGAAGCTCGCCGCCGCAGCGCATAGGGGTGCGACGACTTACGACAAATCAATGAGTTGTGCCATGGATCTGCGCAAAATTGGCCGCCGTGATGGGCGGTCTTGGAAACTGCCGGATGTTATCACAAAGGCAGTGCCGGTGGGGAGAGCTGGGAAGTGGCCTCAACACCTAAGATTCTTGATTCTTTACTGCCTGTACTGGCCTCTTCGCGGGCAAGCCCGCTCCCACAGATTCTCCACAATTACCGAGACCTGTGATGCACCTGTGGGAGCGGGCTTGCCCGCGAAGAGGCCGGCACAAACAAGCATCAATGCAACCGCTTGCGACACATCAATTGCGCCAGCTTGGCCGTATCCGGCCGCTCGACGATACCCCGCTCGGTCACGATCACGTCGATCAGGTCGGCCGGGGTCACGTCGAATACCGGGTTGAACACCTCGACATCCGGCGCCACGCGGGTGCCGGCGTAATCGAGCAGTTCGTCGGCGTCGCGCTCTTCCAGCGGAATGTCTTCGCCCGTGGCCAGGTTCAGGTCAATGCTGGTGCTCGGCGCCACCACCATGAAACGCACGCCGTGGTGCATGGCGCTGACCGCAAGCTGATAGGTGCCGATCTTGCTGGCCACGTCGCCGTTGGCGGCGATGCAGTCGGCACCCACCACCACCCAGGTGATGCCCTTGCTCTTCATCAGATGGGCCAGCGCCGAGTCGGCGCACAGGGTCACCGGGATGCCTTCGTTGGTCAGCTCCCAGGCGGTCAGGCGCGCCCCCTGCAGCCAGGGGCGGGTCTCCCCGGCGTAGACGCGCTCGACCATGCCTTCCAGGAAGCCAGCCCGGATGACCCCCAGCGCCGTGCCGAAGCCGCCACTGGCCAGGGCGCCGGCGTTGCCGTAGGTCAGCAGAGTCTGCGCATTGCCCTGGTGGCGGCGGATCAGCTCGATGCCGTGCTGGGCCATGGTCAGGTTGGCCTCGCGGTCGCTTTCGTGAATGGCGATGGCTTCCGCCTCCAGCATCGCCAACACGTCCTCGTCGGGGCGCAAGCGTTGCAGGCGCTCGCGCATGCGGTTGAGGGCCCAGAACAGGTTGGCGGCAGTCGGTCGCGCCTCGGCCAGGCTGAGGAAGTCCTCCTCCAGATCCATTTCCCAATCGCCACCTTCAGCCAGGCGATCTTCAAGGGCCAACACCAGGCCATAGGCCGCCGCGATGCCGATGGCCGCCGCGCCACGCACGGCCATGTCGCGAATCGCCGCCACCACCTGCGCGACATTGTCGCAGGCCAGCCAGCGTTCCTCCGACGGCAGCAGGCGCTGGTCGAGCAGGTGCAGGGCGCCGCGATGCCAGCGGATGCCGGTCACCTTCTCCGCCGCCAAAAGTTGCTCGCGCATTGCCTCTCCCCGTCGTTCGGATATAAAAGCCGGCGATTATAGCGACCATCAGCCTTGGGCGCTCGGGTATACTCCCGCGCAATTCGTACAAGTTTCAGAGGACTGTTCAATGAGCAACGTCGACCACGCCGAAATCGCCAAGTTTGAAGCCTTGGCGCACCGCTGGTGGGACCGCGAGAGCGAGTTCAAGCCGCTGCACGACATCAATCCGCTGCGCGTCAACTGGATCGACGAGCGTGTCAGCCTGGCCGGCAAGAAAGTGCTGGACGTCGGCTGCGGCGGCGGCATCCTCAGCGAGGCGATGGCCCTGCGCGGTGCCACCGTCACCGGCATCGACATGGGCGAGGCGCCACTGGCCGTAGCCCAGTTGCACCAGCTGGAGTCCGGCGTGCAGGTCGAGTACCGGCAGATCACCGCCGAGGCCCTGGCCGAGGAAATGCCCCAGCAGTTCGACGTGGTCACCTGCCTTGAAATGCTCGAACACGTGCCCGACCCGTCCTCGGTCATCCGCGCCTGCTACCGCATGGTCAAGCCGGGCGGCCAGGTGTTCTTTTCGACCATCAACCGCAACCCCAAGGCCTACCTGCTGGCCATCGTCGGCGCCGAATACATCCTCAAGATGCTGCCGCGCGGCACCCACGACTTCAAGAAATTCATCCGCCCTTCCGAACTGGGCGCCTGGAGCCGAACTGCCGGCCTTGAAGTCAAGGACATCATCGGCCTGACCTACAATCCGCTGACCAAGCACTACAAGCTGAGCAGCGATGTGGACGTCAACTACATGATCCAGACCCTGCGCGAGGAATGAGCATGCGTTTGCGAGCAGTACTCTTCGACATGGACGGCACCCTGCTCGACACGGCGCCGGACTTCATCGCCATCTGCCAGGCCATGCTCGCCGAGCGCGGCCTGCCGGCCATCGACGACACGCTGATCCGCGACGTGATTTCCGGCGGCGCACGGGCGATGGTCGCCGCGACCTTTGCCATGAGCCCGGACGCCGAGGGCTTCGAGCCCCTGCGCCTGGAATTCCTGGAGCGCTACCAGCGTGACTGCGCGGTGCACAGCAAGTTGTTCGACGGCATGGCCGAGCTGCTGGCCGACATCGAGAAAGGCAACCTGTTGTGGGGCGTGGTGACCAACAAGCCGGTGCGCTTCGCCGAGCCGATCATGCAGCGCCTGGGCCTGGCCGAGCGTTCGGCGCTACTGATCTGCCCGGACCACGTTAAGAACAGCAAACCCGACCCCGAGCCGCTGATCCTCGCCTGCAAAACGTTGGACCTGGACCCCGCCAGCGTGCTGTTCGTCGGTGATGACCTGCGCGACATCGAGTCGGGCCGCGATGCCGGCACCCGCACCGCGGCCGTGCGCTACGGCTATATTCATCCAGAGGACAACCCGAACAACTGGGGCGCCGATGTGGTGGTGGACCACCCGCTGGAACTGCGCAAGGTGATCGACAGCGCCCTGTGCGGCTGCTGAGCATCGCCACCCAGACCTGACACATTCTCTGTGGGAGCGGGCTTGCCCGCGAAGCAGGCACCGCGGTGCATGGCACGGGCTTTGCCCTTGTTCGCGGGCAAGCCCGCTCCCACAGGGGTGCTGCTGAACAAGGATACCGAGTATGTTCGAATACACCGCCCGCCCCGACCTGCTCAAGGGCCGCGTCATCCTGGTCACCGGTGCCGGCCGCGGCATCGGTGCCGCAGCCGCCAAGGCCTACGCCGCACTGGGCGCTACCGTGCTGCTGCTGGGCAAGACCGAGGCCAACCTGAATGAGGTCTACGATGAAATCGAGGCCGCCGGCCACCCACAACCCGTGGTAATCCCGTTCAACCTGGAAACCGCCCTGCCCCACCAGTACGACGAACTGGCGGTCATGGTCGAAGAACAGTTCGGTCGCCTCGACGGGCTGCTCAACAACGCCTCTATCATCGGTCCGCGTACACCGCTGGAGCAGCTCTCGGGCGACAATTTCATGCGCGTGATGCACATCAACGTCGATGCCACGTTCATGCTCACCAGCACCCTGCTGCCGTTGCTCAAGCTGTCGGAAGACGCCTCGGTGGTGTTCACCTCCAGCAGCGTCGGGCGCAAGGGCCGGGCTTACTGGGGGGCTTACGGGGTGTCGAAGTTCGCCACCGAGGGGCTGATGCAGACCCTCGCCGATGAACTGGAAGGCGTGGCGCCGGTGCGTTCCAACAGCATCAACCCGGGTGCTACACGGACGGCGATGCGGGCGCAGGCTTATCCGAGCGAGAACCCGCAGAACAATCCGCTGCCCGAAGAGATCATGCCGGTGTACCTGTACCTAATGGGGCCGGACAGTACGGGGGTGAATGGGCAGGCCTTTAACGCCCAATAATTGCCGGGGTGTTTCTTCGCGGGCAAGCCCGCTCCCACAGATACCGAGGTGCTCGCAATCCTGTGGGAGCGGGCTTGCCCGCGAAAAGGCCGGAACTGCCTAACCCGCAGCCAGTGCCGGGCGCATGCGCCCCTGCTGACGCCCCTCCATCTGCATGCACCGTTCCAGGAACAGGTACATGCAGTCATAGCTCTTGCAGATTGCCCTGCGCAGTTCGTTGCGCAGCCCCAGGGTCGGGTTCTCACCAGCCAGGGTGCAGATAATCTCCAACGCCTCCCACGGGTGCGCATCATCGTACTGCGCATGCATCTTCAGCCACTTCATGGCGCGCTTGCGCTGATCTTCCGGGAAACCCATGGCATAGGTGTCCTCGGCGCAAACCACCGCCGACCACTCCCCGGTCGCCCCTTCGATGGCGTAGTTGGTGGCCGCCATGGCGATGGCCAGCGACTCGGTGGAGCACACCCGCCAGCACCAGTCATTGAGCCCGTTGAGCTCCGCCGGCACCTCCTGGGACTGCAGTTCGTGCAGGTGAATGCCATGGGCATGGCACCAGTGCACCCAGTAGTCGGCGTGGTTGAGCTCGACGCGGATATTGCGCATCAGCCAGCGCCGCGCCATGTCTTCGCCGGGATGGCGGGCGAAGCGGGTCTTGGTCAAGTTGTGCGCCATGTACAGCGAGAACTGCTCGACCACCGGCCAGCCGCCAATCAGGTACTGGCGAATGGTCGTCTGGCGCAGTTGGCCGTCGCGCAGGCGCTGGTAGAACTCATGCTCGACCACCCGGCGCTTGCTCTCGCGGCAATCCTCGATCAGTTGCTGCGCCCACTGGGGGTAACTGGCGGGGTCCATCAATGGCCCGATACGAACGAATGCATCAATCACGATTCAGCTCCTTGATCCTTGTGATTTTGCCGACGCTTGTTCAGCGAAAGGTTCCAGGCGCCCGATGCAACAGGGGCCGTGCAGCAATCCGTTGACGCTGCAGACTGTCGCAGGTGAACACCTGCGGTCGTTCGATCAGGTAGCCCTGGGCGTAATCCACGCCGATCTCCTGCAAGGCCTGCTCGATCAACGGCGTTTCCACAAACTCGGCGATGGTCCGCTTACCCATCACATGGCCGATGTGGTTGATCACCTCGACCATGGCCCGGTTAACGGGATCATCCAGCATATCTTTGACAAAACTTCCGTCGATCTTCAAGAAGTCGACGGGTAAATGTTTCAAATAAGCGAATGACGACATTCCGGCACAAAAGTCATCCAACGAAAACTTGCAGCCCAGCCCTTTCAATTCATTGATGAAGCGTATGGCACTGCCCAAGTTGGCGATGGCAATGGTTTCAGTGATCTCGAAGCAGATCAGCCGTGGCGGGATGGAATATTCGACGAACAGTCGTTGCAGGTAGTCGAGGAACTTGTCGTCACCGATACTCGACCCCGACAAATTGATCGCGCACATCGACAGCGGCCCTTCGCGCTCCTCGTCCAGGCATTGGCGAATGACCTGGAACACGTTGCGCACCACCCAACGGTCGAGGGCGGTCATCAAGCCATAGCGCTCGGCAGCGGGAATGAAACTGTCGGGCAGGATGGTGCGGCCACCTTCATCGTGCAGGCGCAGCAGGATCTCGATATGGCCGGGCCCGTCAATGGCCGTGAGTGGGGCGATCTCCTGGGCGTACAGGCAAAAGCGGTTTTCCTCCAAGGCCACGTGCAGACGCTGGATCCAGGCCATCTCGCCGAAGCGCATCGACAATTCGCTGTCGTCGGCGTGGTACACCTGCACGCGGTTGCGGCCCTTTTCCTTGGCCATGTAGCACGCCATGTCGGCCGCTCGCAGTGAAGCTTCCAGGGTGGACGGCGCTTGCGCCATGTTCACCAGGCCGATACTGACGGTGGTCACGAACGGCCTGCCCTTCCAGACGAAGTGCAAGCTCTGTACGGCCTGCCGCAGGTTCTCGGCAATCCGCTCAGCCTGGTCTGGGGGGCAATTTTCCAGCAGCACGCCGAATTCGTCGCCCCCCAGACGCGCCAGGGTGTCACCCTCGCGCAGTCCCGATTGCAACACGGCGCAGATGTGCCGCAACAGCTCGTCGCCGGCGGCGTGGCCGCAGGTATCGTTGACCAGCTTGAACTGGTCGAGGTCGAGGAACATCAACGCGTGCCGCCCCGCCTGGCGCACCAGGCCATTGAGCGCCTGCTCCAGGCGATACTCGAACTCTCGGCGGTTGGCCAGGCCGGTCAGGGCGTCATGGGTGGCTTGCCAGGACAGGTTGGCGATGTACTGGCGTTCCTGGGTCATATCGTGCAGAACCAGAACAATGCCGGCCATCTGGCCATCGTTGATGATCGGCGAGCCCACCAGGTTGATCGAGACCGTGCTGCCATCCAGGCGCTGGATCAACCGGGCATGTTCCGCGCCGCCCTTGAGTCTGCCACTGAGCACTTGTTCAAGTACGGTGCCGCTGTCGCTCTCGGCTTGCTCATCCACCAGGCTGAACAGCGCCGTCAGGGGCAGGCCCTGGGCCTGCACGGCCTGCCAGTGGGTAAGTTGTTCGGCGGCGGGGTTCATGTAGGCGATGCAGCCATCGACGTCGGTGGTGATTACCGCATCGCCGATGGCCTGCAGGGTAATCTGCGCCCGCTCCTTCTCCTCCTGAAGGGCGCTGGCGAATGCCTGGCGCTGGGCCAGCAGCCTGCTCGAACGATGCCAGGCGAAGGCGATGAGAAACAGCGCGGTCAGCAGGTTGGTGATCATCAGCACCCGCAGCAGCATCCGCGATCCCTCGCCCAGGGCATCGCTGAACGCCTTGGCCGCAGGCGTCACGCCCTCGTTGATGGCGACGATCCGCGCCCGCCATTCACTCACCTGGCGAGAACTTGCCTGGCCACTGGCAAAGCCGTCGCGCATGTCGTCGGCCAGCACATCCAGCTGGGCAAGGTAATCATCGCCGATGTTCCAGTAGGCGATCGCGGTCTGCATGTAACTGATCTGGCGGAAGTTGCGATAGAACCAGATGATGCGGTCGACGTCATCAGGATGGTTGCCACCTTGCAGAACGGCCTGGCGCGCCGCTTCAAGGTCCGGATCGGGTTGCTCGAGCACTTCGCGCAGCTGATGGTCGCCCTGGGGCACGCTGATCACTTGACGATAGCGCTGATAGGCGCTGTCGTTGCCGCTTTCGGCATACAGATTGAGGTAGTAGATGGCGTCTTTCTGCGCCTTGGACCAGAGGCTTTCACCCGCAACATAGGCGCGGACGGCCGACAGCGCGTAAAGGCTGAGGCTACCCAACAACACCTGGAAGATGACAACGGCGATGAAGGGCCAGATGATCCCCAGCAACCTTGGCGCCTCTAGCGTGCGATTTCCCTTCATGAAGTCCCTGTCACAGAGCAGATAAGGCTCGAATCAACCCAGACAAGCACAGCGTAGGCCATTTGCCATCTGCATGGAGGGATTTTTATGACGCAAGATCCGCGCTGAATGCTTCGCGGGGCAAGCCCGCTCCCACAGGTATTCCACTGAATTCAATGCAGTGGATTACCTGTGGGAGCGGGCTTGCCCCGCGAGTAGGCCCGCCAGTCTAGACAACAGCGTCAGGTTTGCTGCAAATGCCCATACAACTTGGCGTACAAGCCACCGTCGGCAATCAGCTGCTGGTGGTCGCCGTCCTCGGCCACATGCCCGCCATCGAACACCAGCACCCGGTCGGCCTGCTTCACGGCAGAAAGGCGGTGGGCGATGATCAGTGTGGTGCGGCCACTGAGGAAGCGCGCCAACGCCTTGTGCAGGTTGTACTCGGTAGCAGCGTCCAGCGCCGAGGTGGCCTCGTCGAGAATCACCACCTTGGGCTCGGCCAGCACCATGCGGGCAATTGCCAGGCGCTGGCGCTGGCCGCCGGACAGGCGCACGCCGGAGCGGCCGACCACGCTGTCCAGCCCTTGCGGCAAGGCGGCGATGGTGGCGTCCAACTGGGCGATGCGCAGCGCCTGCCAGCAGGCCTCGTCCGTGCAATCGCGGCCCATGGTCAGGTTGGCGCGCACCGTATCGTTGAACAGCGAGGGATGCTGCAGCACCACCGCGACGTTTTCGCGCAAGGTTTCCAGGCCGATTTCCTGCAGGCTGGCGCCGCCGAAACGGATGGTCCCAGCCTGGGCGCTGTAGAGGCCCAGCAGCAACTGCACCAGGGTGCTCTTGCCGCCGCCGCTGGCGCCGACGATGGCGACCTTTTCGCCAGGGGCGATGGACAGGTCGAGGTGCTCGAGCACCGGCTCGTCGTTGTAGGCGAAGCGTAGGTCGCGCACTTCGATGCCGACCGTTTCACGCCCAGCGAACGGATCGCTGGCGGCCGGGTACTGCGGCTCGTCATCACGCGCCAGCAACTCGTTGAGCCGGCTCAGTGCACCACCGGCGGCGTAGTAGGCGTACTGCAGATTGAGCAGCTGTTCCACCGGGCCAATCATGAACCACAGGTAGCTGAACACGGCTAGCATCTGCCCGATCGACAGGTCGGAGAACAGCACCGTGAGCATGGCCGCAGCGCGGAAGATGTCGATGCCGAACTGGAACAACAGGCCACTGGCACGGCCGCTGGCGTCGCTTTTCCACTGCGAGTCCACGGCGTAGTCGCGCACTTCACGGGCACGCATGCCCAAGCGACCGAGAAAATAACCCTGGCGATTGCCGGCGCGAATCTCCTGAATGGCATCGAGGGTTTCCGCCAGCGCCTGGGTGAACCGCGAGGTGCTGTCGTTTTCGAGTTTCTTGAGGTGCTTGACGCGCTTGCCCAATTGCACGGTGAAGTAGATCACCAATGGGTTGAACAGCAGAATCAGCAAGGCCAGCTGCCAGTGCATCCAGATCAGGATCGCCGCCGTGCCGGTCAGGGTCAGCATGGCCACTAGGAAGCGACTGAGGGTCTCGCCGACGAACTTGTCGAGGGTGTCCAGGTCGGTAACCAGGTGCGTGGTCACGGTGCCGCTGCCGAGGTTTTCGTATTCCTTCAACGAGATGCGTTTGAGCCGCTCGATCAGGCGAATACGCAGGCGGTAGACGATGTCCTTGGCGAGGCCCGCGAACAGCTTGGCCTGGACCACGTTGAACCCCAGCGCGAACAGGCGCAGACACAGCGTGACCACCAGCATCAGGCCAATGTAGCCGGCCGCCACCTGCCAACCGCTGGGCAGCAGACGGTTCATGAACTTGAGCGCCGCATCGCCATGGCCGAGCAGCACTTCGTCAACCAACAGCGGCAGCAGCAAGGGGATCGGCACGCTGCAGCAGGCTGCGAGCACGGCGATCAGGTTGGCGGTCCAGAGGTTTTTCTTGTGATGCAGCGCCAGGCGGCGAATTTCCGCCCAGCTCAGGCGATCAGGCACAGCAGCAGGCTTCCCTGGCACTGGGTCGGACGACCCTGGCAGGTCAAGCACAGGCGGCCTGCTGCAGCCAGCGGCCAAGCAAGGGTTGCAGGCTGTCCAGCGGTTGGTAGCCATTGGTCAACAGCGCCAGCTGGCCGTTGCGCTCGGCCAGCAGGGTCGGAAATCCGGCAATACCCAGGTCCTGCACCCAGCTGAAATCGGCGGCCGTAGCGGCGCGGGTATCGGCACGGGTAAAGGCGTCGGCAAAGGCTGCGCGATCGAAGCCGGCCTGCTCGGCCAGCTCGACCAGCTGCGGTGCGGTGGTGACGTCCACGCCTTGCGCGTAGAACGAACCCTGGATCAGCTTGAGCAGCGGCCAGACGCGCTCGGCATCCAGCTCGCGGGCAGCGACCAGCGCGCGGCAGGCGGGCTCGGTGTCGTAGACGAAGCCCTCGGGCATCGCCCCCTCGAAACGGAACGGCTGCCCAGTGGCCTCGGCCACCGCCTGCCAATGCTCGAGGATGTACTTGCGGGTCGAGGCATCCAGCGCGCTGCCGCCACTACGCAGGCCACCCGGTACCAGCTGCGTGGTCACGCCCGCTTCACGCGCCTGGGCGATCAGGGCCTCGGCCACGGGTGCGAAACCCCAGCACCAGGAGCACATCGGGTCCATCACATAGAGCAGGCGTGCAGTCATGCATCAGGCCTCGGCTTTGTAGTTGAAACCGATCGGGTGCGGCAGATTGCGGGCCTTGGCCAGCTCGATCTGCTTCTGCCGGTCGATGGCGCTGCGCCGGGTCTTCTCGCTCAGGCTGTCCCAGCAATGCGGGCAGCTCACACCTGGCGAATAATGCTCGGACGCGCGCTCCTCCACATTGATCGGGTGGCGGCAGGCATGGCACTGGTCATACTCGCCTTCGCTCAGGTCATGGCGCACCGTGACGCGGTTGTCGAAGACGAAGCAGTCGCCGTCCCACAGGCTTTGTTCCTGAGGCACTTCTTCGAAGTATTTCAGGATGCCGCCCTTAAGATGATAGACCTCATCGAAGCCTTCACCGAGCATGTAGCTGGAAGCTTTTTCACAGCGGATGCCGCCGGTGCAGAACATGGCGACTTTCTTGTGCTTGCTCGGGTCGAAGTTGGCCTTGATGTACTCGGGGAACTCGCGGAAGGTTTCGGTCTTCGGGTCGATGGCGCCCTTGAAGGTGCCGATGGCCACCTCGTAGTCGTTGCGGGTGTCGATCAGCAACACTTCCGGGTCGCTGATCAGGGCGTTCCAGTCCTTGGGATCGACATAGGTGCCGACCGCCTGGTTGGGGTCCACGCCCGGCACGCCGAGGGTGACGATCTCTTTCTTGAGCTTGACCTTGGTACGGTAGAACGGCTGCTCGTCGCAGTAGGACTCTTTGTGGTCGACATCCACCAGGCGCGGGTCGTTGCGCAGCCAGGCGAGCAGGCCGTCGATGCCTTCGCGAGTAGCCGAGACGGTGCCGTTGATGCCTTCATTGGCCAGCAGCAGGGTACCTTTGACGCCGTTGTCGGCCATGGCCTTGAGCAGCGGCTCGCGCAGCTCGACGTAGTCTTCCAGGGTGACGAACTTGTACAGCGCCGCCACGACGATCGTTTGGGACATTTGCGGTGGATCTCCAGGTGGGTGCCCTCGTAAGGGGCGAACCGGGTTGCTAAAACGGGAGCATGCAAGGGGCCGCTCTGCGCCCCATTCGCGGCACAAGGCCGCTCCCACAGAGACCGCGCAACTCGTGAGAGCAGCAGGGAACCTGTGGGAGCGGCCTTGTGCCGCGAATGGGCCGCAGAGCGGCCCCGGTTTTCGCGCAGTCTACCAGAATGACGGAAAGGATTCAGTGCTTGCCGCCACCCGCGCACACCGGCGAGGCCGGTGCGGCGCCCACCTGGGCCCACTCCTCGGCGGTGTAGGTGTGGATCGCCAGGGCGTGGATTTCGCCCATCAGCTCGCCCATGGTGGCGTAGACCTTCTGGTGACGCTTGACGCTGTTGAGCCCGGCGAACTGCTCGCTGACGATCACCGCCTTGTAGTGGGTTTCCTGGCCACGGCTGTGCATGTGGCTTTCGTTGATCACTTCAAGGTGCTGCGGCGCCAGCGCGGTCAGCTGCTGCTCGATGCGTTGCTGCATGGTCATCGGGTGTTACTCACTTCTTCGCAGGCGCGGCGGCCTTGCCGGCATTCGGGTCCAGCTCTTTGGTCATGTCTTCGAGCAGCTTGTTGACCACCGGTACCGCAGGCTCAAGGCTCTGCTGGGTCAGCTGGGCCGACTGCTGGGTGACTTTAGGCATCTGGGTCAGGACTTTCTTGCCCAGCGGCGACTCGTAGAACTTGACCAGGTCCTTGAGCTCCTGCTCGGTGAAGGTCTGGGTGTACAGGTCGACCATCTTCGGCTTCAGCTTGTTCCAGCCGATGGCACCGTCCAGCGCGGCGTTGGCCTTGGCCTGGTAGCTTTCCAGGACATTCTGCTTGGCGGCCGGGGCCTTGGTCTGGGCGAAGCGCTGGGCGAACATCTGCTGGACCTGCATGTACACCGGGGTGCCCAGCTTGTCGGCGTGGGCCAGGGTCAGGAATTTCTCGGCGGCAGCATTGTGGCTGGCGGTGGCAGCGAGTACCTGGCCGCTGGCACAAGCCAGGGCGACGGCGGCACAGAGGACACGGAGACGGGTCATTGCATTTCCTTCAAGGAGGGGAGGCGGTACCTCAGAGTAGAGCATTCTGCGCCTGCACAGGCACAGCGCTCAAGTAGCACGACGAGCGAATGAACCGCACGTTCGCATGAGGGCCTAAACTGCTGATTCTGACTGACAAAGGAGTGAAGCAGCATGAGCCGTATCGAGACAGACAGCCTGGGCCCGGTCGAAGTTCCTGAGGACGCCTACTGGGGTGCGCAGACCCAGCGCTCGCTGATCAACTTTGCCATTGGCAAGGAACGCATGCCGCTCGCGGTGCTGCACGCCCTGGCGCTGATCAAGAAAGCCGCTGCACGCGTCAACGACCGCAATGGCGACCTGCCGGCCGACATCGCCCGGCTGATCGAACAGGCCGCCGACGAAGTGCTGGACGGTGAACACGACGCGCAATTCCCGCTCGTCGTCTGGCAGACCGGCAGCGGCACGCAAAGCAACATGAACGTCAACGAAGTGATAGCCGGGCGGGCCAACGAACTGGCCGGCAAGGGCCGCGGCGGCAAGACGCCGGTGCACCCCAACGATCACGTCAACCGCTCGCAGAGTTCAAACGACTGCTTCCCCACTGCCATGCACATCGCCGCCGCGCAGGCCGTGCATGCGCATCTGCTGCCCGCGATCGCTGAATTGTCCTCGGGGCTGGCCGAGCTCTCGGCGCGCCACCACAAGCTGGTCAAGACTGGCCGTACGCACATGATGGACGCCACACCTATCACCTTCGGCCAGGAAGTGTCGGCGTTCGTTGCCCAGCTCGACTACGCCGAACGCGCCATCCGCGCCACTTTGCCAGCAGTGTGTGAGCTGGCCCAGGGCGGCACCGCCGTGGGCACCGGGCTGAATGCCCCGCATGGCTTCGCCGAAGCCATCGCCGCCGAGCTGGCCGCGCTGTCCGGTCTGCCGTTCGTCACCGCCCCGAACAAGTTCGCCGCCCTCGCCGGCCATGAGCCGCTGACCAGCCTCGCGGGCGCGCTCAAGACCTTGGCGGTGGCCTTGATGAAAATCGCCAACGACTTGCGCCTGCTCGGCTCCGGCCCCCGCGCGGGCCTGGCCGAGGTGCGCCTGCCGGCCAACGAGCCGGGCAGCTCGATCATGCCGGGCAAGGTCAACCCGACCCAATGCGAGGCGCTGTCGATGCTGGCCTGTCAGGTGCTCGGCAATGACGCGGCAATCGGCTTTGCCGCCAGCCAAGGGCACCTGCAGTTGAACGTGTTCAAGCCGGTGATCATTCACAACCTTTTGCAGTCGATCGAACTGCTGGCCGACGGTTGCCGCAACTTCCAGCAGCATTGCGTGGCGGGGATCGAGCCGGATGCCGAGCAGATGGCGGCGCACCTGGAGCGCGGATTGATGCTGGTGACGGCGCTGAACCCGCATATCGGTTATGACAAGGCGGCGGAGATTGCCAAGAAGGCTTACAGCGAGGGCAAGACGCTACGCGAGGCGGCTTTGGAGTTGAAGTATCTAACCAATGATCAGTTCGATGAGTGGGTCAGGCCGGAGAACATGCTGGCCCCTGGCGGCAAGGGCTGATTGATCGGTTGGCTGTGCCGGCCTCTTCGCGGGGCAAGCCCGCTCCCACAGTGACAGTGTCGAGTCGAACATTGTGGGAGCGGGCTTGCCCCGCGAAGAGGCCGGTCCAGACAATCAATTAGCCCGCGCCAAACGTGCCCGCCATCCCGCCACCAACGACGGACCCAATGCCACCACCGTCGACCCTAGCACCACCGTCACCGCGCCGACATACCCCAGGGCATTGATATCCTCAGCCTGCACATAATCCGGCCACACCCACGCCGCAATCGCCACCGCAACGAACGTCACCAACGGCGTCAGCGCCAGCGTGGCGCTCACCCGCGATGCCTCCCAATGCGCCAGCGCCTCGGCGAATGCCCCGTAGGCCACCAGCGTATTCAGGCAGCAGGCCAGCAGCAGCCAGCCTTGCAAGGGGGTCAGCTGCAACGCTTCCAGCGGGTGCACCCAGGGCGTCAGCAACGCCGTGCAGCACAGGTAGATCACCATCATCACCTGCTGCGAATTCCACACCGTCAGCAGCTGCTTCTGGCTCAGGGCATAGAACACCCAGATGCTGGTAGCCAACAGAATGGTCAATACGCCCGTGGTATAGGCGCCCAACGAGGTCAGCAACTCTTCCAATCGCTGGTTGAAGAACAGGCCGAAGCCCCCGAGCAGAATCACCAACCCCAGGCCCTGTCCCAGGCTGAAGCGCTCCTTGAACACGAACACGCTGGCCACCAACAGCAGCACCGGGCCAACCTGCACCACCAGTTGCGCCGTCCCCGGGCTGAGCAACTTGAGGCCGACCAGGTAGAGCACGTAGTTGCCCATCAGCCCGCACACGGCCACGGCCACCAGGCCTTTGCCCTTGCGCCCCAGCTTATTGAACGACGGCAAGCGGCGCTGGCTCGCCAACCAGGCGAACAACAAACCGCCAGACACCAGCAGGCGGAACCAGGTGACCGTCAGCGGATCGACCACCTGCAGCACCTGCTTGAGCTTGATCGGCAGGATGCCCCAAAGCAGTGCGGTCAACAGCGCCAGGAACAGGCCATAGCCCCAGCGTCCGGAAGTGATGTGCATGAAATCCTCGATCGAGCCCGTGGCGGGGGTGCCTGGAGTCTAAAGGCTTGCTGTCTGGCGCCGAAGGAAAAGAATTCATCAGGTCATTCCTTCTGGGCATTAATGTCGCCCTCTTCGCGGCTAAAGCCGCTCCCACAGGGTGGAGCGGGGTACCAGGGGGGAGCGGCTTTAGCTGCGAAGAGGCCGGAACTGACTACTTCTTGTCCTTGGCAAACGCCGCCTCCAAGGCTTCGTTGATAGTGCGCAAAACCTTCACCCGCGCCCAGCGCTTGTCGTTGGCCTCGACCAGGGTCCAGGGTGCGATCTCGGTGCTGGTGCGGTCAACCATATCGCCCACCGCATCGACATACAGGTCCCACTTGTCGCGGTTGCGCCAGTCGTCCTCGGTGATCTTGTAACGCTTGAACGGGATCTGCTCACGTTCCTGGAAGCGCTGCAGCTGGGTCTGCTGGTCGATCGCCAGCCAGAACTTGACCACCACCACGCCGGCGTTGACCAACTGCTCCTCGAAATCATTGATCTCGCCATAGGCGCGCATCCAGTCAGCGGGCGTGCAGAACCCCTCGATGCGTTCCACCAGCACCCGGCCGTACCAGGAGCGGTCGAAGATGGTGAACTTGCCGCGTGCTGGAATATGCCGCCAGAAGCGCCACAGATACGGCTGCGCCCGCTCCTCTTCGGTGGGCGCAGCGATCGGCACGATGCGATATTGCCGGGGGTCGAGCGCGGCGGCGACGCGGCGGATGGCCCCACCCTTGCCGGCGGCATCATTGCCCTCGAAGGCCGCCACCAGGGCATGCCGGCGCATGTGTTTGTGGCGCAACAGCCCGGCCAGGCGGGCCTGCTCGGTCACCAGTTGCTCCTGGTAATCGTGCTTGTCCAGGCGCAGGGTCATGTCCAGCGCGCCGAGCAGGCTGCGTTGGTCGATGCTGCGGCCCAATGGGGCGATGTTGCCGTGGTGCTTTTCCTTCGGGTTGACGGCCAGTGCCGCCTGCAAGCTTTCCAATAGAATGCGGCCCACGGCCAGGCTGCGGTAGTGCGGGTCGACACCTTCGATGATGTGCCACGGCGCGTAGTCGCGGCTGGTGCGGCGCAACACGCGTTCGCCAAAGCGCACGAAGCGGTCGTAGGTCTCCGACTGCTGCCAGTCCAGCGGGCTGATCTTCCAGCTGTGCAGCGGATCGTCCTTGAGCGACTTGAGCCGCGCCTTCATCTGTTTCTTGGACAGGTGGAACCAGAACTTGATGACCAGTGCGCCTTCGTCGCAGAGCATCTGCTCCAGGCGCTCGGCACCGGCAATCGCCTGGTCGAGCACGGCGTCCTTGAACAGCCCATGCACCCGTCCCTGAAGCATCTGGCTATACCAATTGCCGAAAAATACACCCATCCGCCCCTTCGGCGGCAGCGCCCGCCAATAGCGCCAGGCCGGTGGCCGGGCCAGCTCTTCGTCGGTCTGCTGATCGAAGGTCAGCACGTCGATCATGCGCGGGTCCATCCACTCGTTGAGCAGCTTGACCGTCTCGCCCTTGCCGGCGCCCTCGATGCCATTGATCAGCACGATCACCGGAAAGCGCGACTGTTGCTTGAGTTCGTACTGGGCTTCGAGCAGGGCCTCGCGCAGGGCGGGCTCTTCTGCCTCGTAAGTTTCCTTGTCGATGCTGTGGCCGATTTCGGCGGATTCGAACATGCAGGGGCTCCTTCAATGGATAAGCAAGACTAGCGGATTTGTGACCGGCCTGTAGCCCTGCGCAAAACCTGCAGATGTCATAAAATCCCTCATCCGCTGCAACCGAGCCAACCATGTCCACCCTCCTCCAGCATGCCCAGATCGACTGGGACGACCAGGGCCGCCCTCATTCGCGGCAATACGACGACGTCTATTTTTCGAAAAACGAAGGCACCGACGAAACCCGCTACGTGTTCCTTGAACAGACCGGCCTGGCGCAACGCTTCGCTGAGCTGTTGCCGCACGCCTGCCTGGTGATCGGCGAAACCGGCTTCGGCACCGGCATGAACTTTTTCTGTGCCTGGCAGCTGTTCACCGAACAGGCCCCGAGCGACGCCCGCCTGCATTTCGTCAGCGTCGAAAAGTACCCCCTCGGCCACGCCGACATGGCCCGTGCGCTGCGCCTGTGGCCAGAGCTGGCGGCGTTCAGCGAACCGTTTCTGGCGCAGTATGTGGCGGTGCATCCGGGCTTCCAGCAGTTCACCTTCGACCATGGCCGGGTCACTCTGACCTTGCTGATCGGCGATGTGCTCGAACAGCTGCCGCAGCTCGATGCCAGCATCGACGTGTGGTTCCTCGACGGTTTCGCCCCGGCGAAGAACCCCGACATGTGGACCCCTGAATTGTTCGCGCAACTGGCGCGGTTGTCGCGCGCAGGTACCGCGCTGGGTACCTTCACCACCACCGGTTGGGTGCGTCGCAGTTTGGTCGAGGCCGGTTTCACCATGAAAAAGGTGCCGGGCCTTGGCAAGAAATGGGAAGTGATGAGCGGCGTCTATAGCGGCCCGCCTGCCCCTGCCCTGACCCCGCCGTGGTATGCCCGGCCAAGCGCCATCGACGCCCCGCGCCAGGCGCTGGTGATCGGTGCGGGGCTCGCCGGCAGCGCCAGTGCCGCCAGCCTGGCCGCACGTGGCTGGCAAGTGACGGTATTGGAACGTCACGACGCCCCGGCCCGCGAAGCATCCGGCAACCCGCAAGGCGTGCTATACCTCAAACTCTCCGCGCATGGCACGGCGTTGTCGCAGATGATCTTGTCCGGTTTCGGCTATACCCGCCGTCAACTTGAGCAGTTGCAGCGCGGGCAGGACTGGGATGTCTGCGGGGTTCTGCAACTGGCGTTCGACAGCAAGGAGGCCGAGCGCCAGGGCAAGCTCGCCGAGGCGTTCGACGATGGTTTGCTGCGCGCCTTGCGGCGTGAGGAAGCCGAAGCCATTGCTGGTGTCGCGTTGCCTGCGGGCGGGCTGTTCTATCCGGAGGGCGGCTGGGTGCATCCGCCGGCGCTTTGCCAGGCGCAACTGAATCATCCGAACATTAGCGTGCAGGTGCATCAGGACGTACTCGAACTGCGCAAGGCCGATGGCCTGTGGCAAGCCTGGGCGGGCGAAACCTTGCTGGCCAGTGCGCCGCTGGCAGTGTTGGCTGGAGCCGCCGAGGTGAAGCGCTTCGACGCCTGCGCACAGCTGCCCCTCAAGCGTATCCGCGGGCAGATCACCCGCCTGCCGCTGACCGAAGGCAGCCGGGCGCTGAAAACCGTGGTCTGTGCCGAAGGCTACGTGGCGCCGCCACGGGGTGACGAACACACCCTGGGCGCCAGCTTCGACTTCCATAGCGACGACCTGGCCCCGACCGTGGCGGAGCATCAGGGTAATCTGGCGCTGCTGGATGAAATCTCCCCGGACCTGGCCCAGCGCCTGGGCAGCGCGGCACTCGACCCTGAGCAACTGCAGGGGCGTGCGGCGTTTCGCTGCACCAGCCCGGATTATTTGCCGATTGTCGGACCGCTCGCCGACCCTGCTGCATTTGCCGACGCCTATGCCGTCTTGAGCAAGGACGCGCGGCAGGTGCCCGAGGAGCCTTGCCCTTGGCTGGACGGGCTGTATGTGAACAGTGGCCACGGGTCGCGGGGGTTGATAACGGCGCCGCTTTCGGGCGAGTTGATTGCCGCTTGGGCCAGCGGCGAGCCGCTGCCGCTGCCTCGGGCGGTGGCTGAGGCGTGTCATCCGAATCGGTTCGGGTTGCGCAAGTTGATACGCGGTAAATGAGCGATAAATGCAGCCCACAGTGGGAGTGGCTTCAGCCGCGAACACCGGCATAGCCGGTGCCATCCACCGCGTCGCTGGCTTCGCGGCTAAAGCCGCTCCCACCGGCTATTTGCCGCGACATATAACAGATTGATCTAAAACTCTCACAAATCGCTCAGGTCAGTTCCTTACAGGTGCCCTAATCCGGGGCACTGATTCCCCAACGGAAAAACCGGTAAGGACCTATGTGCGGATTAGCAGGAGAGTTTCGTTTCACCCCCTTCGACCAAGCCCCTCGCCCGGCGGACCTCGCCGCGGTAGAGCGCATGACCCATCACCTGGCGCCGCGTGGCCCCGACGCCTGGGGCTTCCATAGCCTGGGCCCGATCGCCCTCGGCCACCGCCGCCTGAAAATCATGGACCTGTCCGACGGCTCGGCGCAGCCCATGGTCGACAACACCCTGGGCCTGTCGCTGGCGTTCAACGGTGCCATCTACAACTTCCCCGAACTGCGCCAGGAGCTGCAGGACCTGGGTTATACCTTCTGGTCCGACGGCGACACCGAGGTGTTGCTCAAGGGCTACCACGCCTGGGGCGCAGCCTTGCTGCCCAAGCTCAACGGCATGTTTGCCCTGGCCATCTGGGAGCGCGACCACCAGCGCCTGTTCCTGGCCCGCGACCGCCTCGGCGTCAAGCCGCTGTACCTGTCGCGCAATGGCGAGCGCCTGCGCTTTGCCTCGACGTTGCCAGCGCTGCTCAAAGGTGGCGACATCGACCCGATGCTCGACCCGGTGGCGCTCAACCATTACCTCAACTTCCACGCCGTGGTGCCGGCACCGCGCACCTTGCTGGCCAACGTGCAGAAGCTCGAACCTGGCACCTGGATGCGCATCGACCGCCACGGTGAAGTCGAGCGCCAGACCTGGTGGCAATTGCACTACGGCCCCAACCCCGACGAGCGCGAACTCGACCTGGAAGGCTGGACCACCCGTGTGCTGGACGCCACTCGCGATGCCGTGGCCATTCGCCAACGCGCGGCCGTGGATGTGGGTGTGCTGCTGTCCGGCGGTGTCGACTCCAGCCTGTTGGTCGGCCTGCTGCGTGAGGTCGGCGTGGACGACCTGTCGACCTTCTCCATCGGCTTCGAGGATGCAGGCGGCGAGCGCGGCGACGAGTTCCAGTACTCTGACCTGATCGCCAAGCACTACGGCACCCGCCACCACCAGCTGCGCATCGCCGAGCACGAGATCATCGACCAGCTGCCGGCCGCATTCCGTGCCATGAGCGAGCCGATGGTCAGCCATGACTGCATCGCTTTCTACCTGCTGTCGCGGGAAGTGGCCAAACATTGCAAGGGCGTGCAGAGCGGCCAGGGCGCCGACGAGCTGTTCGCTGGCTACCACTGGTACCCCCAAGTCGACGGCGCGCAAGACCCCTTCAACGCCTACCGCGAAGCCTTCTTCGACCGCAGCCACGCCGAATACCGCGACACGGTACAGGCCCCGTGGCTACTGGAAACCGATGCGGCCGGCGACTTCGTCCGCGAACACTTCGCCCGCCCCGGCGCAGCCGACGCGGTGGACAAGGCGCTGCGCCTGGACAGTACGGTGATGCTGGTCGACGACCCGGTCAAACGCGTCGACAACATGACCATGGCCTGGGGCCTGGAAGCGCGCACGCCGTTCCTCGATTACCGTCTGGTCGAGCTGTCGGCGCGCATTCCGGCGCGCTTCAAGCTGCCGGACGGCGGTAAGCAGGTGCTCAAGCAGGCGGCGCGCCGTGTCATCCCCCACGAAGTGATCGACCGCAAGAAAGGTTACTTCCCAGTGCCCGGCCTCAAGCATTTGGAAGGCGCAACGCTGGGCTGGGTGCGCGAGCTTTTGACCGATCCCAGCCAAGACCGTGGGCTGTTCAACCCGGCCATGCTCGACCGCCTGCTGAGCAACCCGCACGGCCAGCTGACCCCGCTGCGCGGCTCCAAGCTGTGGCAACTGGCAGCCCTGAACCTGTGGCTGAGCGAACAAGGAATCTGACCCATGAAGCCCCATGAGATCGCTTACGGTCAGCGCCTGCTGCGCGGCCAGACGCCGTCCTACGAGCGCCTGCAGGCGCGCCTGGCCGGCGATGGCAGCGAACCCCACGACCAGCCGCGTGCCCTGCACTGCGGCTGGGGCCGGCTGCTGATCGGCCACACCTACCCGGACCCGGCGACCCTGGCCGAGGCGCTGCAGGAAGAGCGCCCCGGCGAGCGCGACATCGCCCTTTACGTGGCGGCGCCACAACAGCTGCTGGCCCAGGCACCGCAGCAGTTGTTCCTTGACCCCTCCGACACCTTGCGCCTGTGGTTTTCCGACTACCGCCAGGCGCAGCGGGTGTTCCGCGGCTTTCGCATCCGCCGTGCGCAGAGCGACGCCGACTGGCAGGCGATCAACAGTCTGTACCAGGCGCGCGGCATGCTGCCGGTGCAGCCCGACCTGCTCACCCCGCGTCACCTGGGTGGGCCGGTGTATTGGCTGGCCGAGGATGAAGACACCCACGCTGTCATCGGCAGTGTCATGGGCCTGAACCACAGCAAGGCCTTCGACGACCCCGAGCACGGCAGCAGCCTCTGGTGCCTGGCCGTCGACCCGCACTGCACCCGCCCAGGCGTCGGTGAAGTGCTGGTACGCCACCTCATCGAGCACTTCATGAGCCGTGGTCTGGCCTACCTGGACCTGTCGGTGCTGCACGACAACCGCCAAGCCAAGCGGCTGTATGAAAAACTTGGGTTTCGCAACCTGCCAACCTTCGCGGTCAAGCGCAAGAACGGCATCAACCAGCAACTGTTCCTCGGCCCGGGCCCCGAAGCCGGGCTCAACCCCTATGCGCGGATCATCGTCGATGAAGCCTATCGACGTGGCATCGACGTGCAGGTGGACGATGCCACCGCCGGGCTGTTCACCCTCAGCCTGGGCGGGCGCCGGGTGCGTTGTCGCGAATCGCTGAGCGACCTGACCAGCGCGGTCAGCATGACCCTCTGCCAGGACAAGCGCCTGACTCAGCAAGCCCTTCACAACGCCGGTCTGCAGGTGCCGGTGCAGCAGTTGGCCGGCAATGCCGACGACAACCTGGCGTTTCTCGACGAGCATGGCGCGCTGGTGGTCAAGCCAGTGGATGGTGAACAAGGCCAGGGCGTAGCGGTCAACCTGACCACTTACGACGAAGTCAGCCAGGCCATCGATCACGCCCGCCGCTTCGACAGCCGCGTGTTGCTGGAAAGCTTCCACCCTGGCCAGGACCTGCGCATTCTGGTGATCGGCCACGAAGTGGTGGCCGCCGCCATCCGCCACCCGGCGCAGGTGATCGGTGACGGCAAACACAGTGTCAAGGCGCTGATTGAAACGCAGAGCCGGCGCCGCCAGGCCGCCACTGGGGGTGAAAGCCGTATTCCGCTGGACGACGAAACCGAGCGCACCCTGCGCGACGCGGGCCTCGACTACGCCAGCGTGCTACCCGCCGGCCAGCGCCTGGCCGTGCGCCGCACCGCCAACCTGCACACGGGCGGCACCTTGGAAGACGTCACCGAGCGCCTGCACCCGGTGCTGGCCGATGCCGCTGTGCGTGCTGCGCGGGCGCTGGATATCCCGGTGGTGGGCCTGGACCTGATGGTGCGCGATGCCGAGCACCCGGACTACGTGATCATCGAGGCCAACGAGCGCGCCGGGTTGGCCAACCATGAACCGCAGCCAACGGCCGAGCGCTTTGTCGACCTGCTGTTCCCGCAGAGCCGGGCGTTGGCGTAAAACCATGACGGCCTCTTCGCGGGCAAGCCCGCTCCCACAAGTATTGCAGTGAGCCTGTGGGAGCGGGCTTGCCCGCGAAAGGGCCGGCGAAGGAGTACACATGTCTGAACACTACCCCGAACCCGATCTCGACTACCTCAAGCGCGTCCTCCTGGAGATGCTCGCCATTCCCAGCCCGACCGGCTTCACCGACACCATCGTGCGCTACGTCGCCGAGCGCCTGGACGAACTGGGCATCCCCTTCGAGCTGACCCGTCGCGGCACCATCCGCGCCACCCTCAAGGGCCGGCAAAGCTCCCCCGACCGCGCCGTCTCGGCCCACCTCGACACCATCGGCGCCAGCGTGCGCCAGTTGCAGGACAACGGCCGCCTGGCCCTGGCGCCGGTGGGCTGCTGGTCAAGCCGCTTCGCCGAAGGTAGCCGGGTCAGCGTGTTCACCGACACCGGCGTATTTCGCGGCAGCGTGCTGCCACTGATGGCCAGCGGGCACGCGTTCAACACCGCCATCGACCAGATGCCGGTCAGCTGGGAACACGTCGAAGTGCGACTGGACGCCTACTGCACCACCCGCGCCGACTGCGAAGCCCTGGGACTGGCCATCGGTGATTTCGTCGCCTTCGACCCGCTGCCGGAATTCACCGAAAGTGGCCACATCAGCGCCCGTCACCTGGACGACAAAGCCGGTGTGGCGGCCCTGCTCGCGGCGTTGAAGGCTGTGGTGGAAAGTGGCCGTCAGCCGCTGATCGACTGCCACCCGCTGTTCACCATCACCGAAGAAACCGGTTCTGGCGCCGCTGCCGCCCTGCCCTGGGACGTCAGCGAATTCGTCGGCATCGACATCGCCCCGGTCGCGCCTGGCCAAGCCTCCAGCGAACATGCCGTCAGCGTGGCCATGCAGGATTCCTCGGGGCCTTATGACTACCACCTGTCACGCCACCTGCTGAAGCTGGCCGGCGATCAGGACTTGCCGGTGCGGCGCGACGTGTTCCGCTATTACTTCAGCGATGCTCACTCGGCAGTCACCGCAGGGCATGATATTCGCACTGCGCTGATAGCGTTCGGCTGCGATGCCACCCATGGCTACGAGCGCACCCACATCGACAGCCTGGCCGCGCTCAGCCGCCTGCTGTCGGGTTACCTGCTCAGCCCGCCGGTATTCGCCAGCGACTCCAACCCGGCCAACGCCTCGCTGGAGCGCTTCAGTCACCAGCTGGAGCATGATGCGCAGATGGAAAGCGAGACGCGGGTGCCAGCAGTCGACAGCCTGGTGGGTAACAAGGGCTGAAACATTTCGCGTAGCATGGGCGCATCGTTCAACCAAGCCGAATGCCGCCCATGCTGATCCCCTACGAGCAACTGCAAGCCGAAACCCTGACCCACCTGATCGAAGACTTCGTCACCCGCGACGGCACCGACAACGGCGACGACACGCCGCTGGAAACTCGCGTGCTGCGAGTGCGCCAAGCGTTGGCCAAGGGGCAGGCGTTCATTCTGTTCGACGTGGAGAGCCAGCAGTGCCAGTTGCTGGCCAAGCATGATGTGCCGCGCGAGCTACTGGACTAGACAGTACCGGCCCTTTCGCGGGTGTACGACCGGAGACATCGTTTACATAGTAAACCGGGGACATGGTTTACACATTTGAGGCTTGGACGCGGTTTTCGCCTCGTCCAAGCCTCCC